>NZ_BAAACZ010000011.1:0-278141 GCF_039521975.1 Alkalibacillus silvisoli
ACAAGGCCAAATGGCATAAATAAGGAGTGCTCTTAAGAGAGCACCCCAACATTTGACTTAGAACCAAAAAATTATTACTACACTAGAGAACTGATTGAATTTTCAATTTATACTTGATTATTTTGAATTCTTTAAGTATATTTATAAACATAAGAATTAAGAAAATTAGTAATAATTATCTAAATCAGAATTTTCGACATTTTCAGCTTTGTATTTGCTAAAGGGGGAAGTTTACATGTCAGAAGTGATACTAGAATTGGAAGATCTACATACACACTTCTTTACTGATTCGGGTGAGGTACCGGCAGTAGATGGAGTTAGTTTGCAATTACATAAAGGAGAAGTAGTGGGGGTTGTAGGGGAATCAGGATGTGGAAAGAGTGTTACATCACTTTCTATAATGCAGCTCGTACCTAAGCCACCAGGGGAAATCGTTAGCGGAAATATTAATTTTAAGGGTGAAAATTTAGCTCAAGCTACAGAAAAACGAATGAGGCAAATTCGTGGTAATGAAATTGCAATGATTTTTCAAGAACCTATGACATCGCTAGATCCTCTTTATACTATTGGAGATCAATTGATCGAAGCGATTCGAATGCACCGAAAGATGTCAAAGAAAGAAGCGAAAACAAAGGCTATTGACATGTTAAATATTGTAGGCATACCACGAGCATCTGAGGTTGTCGATGAATACCCGCACCAATTATCAGGTGGTATGAGACAGAGAGTCATGATTGCTATGGCCATGTCATGTGACCCAGAGGTTTTAATAGCAGATGAACCTACAACGGCATTAGACGTTACGATTCAAGCTCAAATATTAGACTTAATGCGTGACTTAAATAAAGAGCATAATACTGGGATTTTACTTATTACACATGACTTAGGTGTTGTAGCGGAGATGTGTGATCGTGTTGTAGTAATGTATGCTGGTCAAGTTGTTGAAGAAGGTACAGTGAGAGAAATATTAAAAGATCCGAAACACCCTTATACTAAAGGGTTGATTAAATCATTACCAAAAATTCATGAAAAAGAGCAAAAGCTTTACTCCATACCGGGTACAGTCCCTAAAGTATCGATGGAACAGGTAGGGTGTCGCTTTGCCCCTCGTTGTGAATATGCTTTTGATCGTTGCTATAATGAGAACCCTTCTTTATATGTAACAGATAAAGCTCGCCAAAATCGATGTTTCTTATACGATAACAACGATGAAGAGGGGGTAAATGATCATGTCGAGTCCAATATTAGAAGTTAACAATTTAAAAAAGTACTTTGATGTACGAGGCGGTGTGTTCGGACGAAAAGTTGGAGAGGTAAAAGCAGTTGATGATGTCACATTTACAGTTAATGAGGGAGAAATCTTAGGTATTGTTGGTGAGTCTGGGTGCGGAAAGTCAACAACTGGCAAAGCTTTATTAAGGTTAATTGAGCCAACTGATGGAGAAGTGAAGTTTGAAAATCAAGATATAACACAATTAAGCGCTGAACAGATGCGACAATTGCGTAAAGATATGCAAATTATTTTTCAAGACCCATATGCTTCCTTAAACCCAAGACATACTGTTGAGAAAATTGTGAGTGAACCGTTATTAGTTCACGGAATGAATTCAAATGAAGAACGAAAAAAGCGTGTTCAGGAGTTATTAGAAGTAGTTGGGTTAAGGTCATTTCATGCCTCACGCTATCCCCACCAATTTAGTGGTGGTCAGAGGCAAAGGATTGGTATTGCTCGCGCTTTAGCCAATAACCCTAAATTAATTATTTGTGATGAACCTGTCTCGGCACTAGATGTTTCTGTTCAATCTCAAATTTTAAATTTGATGTCAGATTTAAGGAATGAATTTAATCTAACCTATATCTTTATTGCACATGACTTAAGTGTTGTTAAACATATTAGTGACCGAGTTGGTGTTATGTATTTAGGGAAGATGGTTGAACTAGCTTATAAAGATGAACTTTATGAAAATCCAAAACACCCATATACTCAAGCTTTGTTATCAGCTGTTCCAGTTGCAGACCCTGATGAAATAGGGGAGAGGGTTATTTTAGAAGGTGATGTTCCAAGCCCTTCGAACCCACCATCAGGCTGTCCATTTCACACGAGGTGTCCAAAAGCAATGGATATATGTAGTGAAGTGAAACCTGAATTTAAAGAAGATGGTGATCAACATTATGTTGCATGTCACTTATATGATTAATGAGTGATGTGTTTGTAATGTTATCTATATAAAATATTTTAGGGGGTAAATGACTATGAAGCTTAAGTACTCATTTTTACTTGCCATGTTAATCGCATTGGTCATGTTGTTAGCAGCATGTGGCGATGATGGCGATGACACATCAGATTCTGATCCAGATACTGATGAAGAGTCTAGTGAGGAAGAAGAGGATGATTCTGATCCTGAAGCTGATGTTGAAGGTGATGAAGTTCTCGTTTACGCGCGTGGTGGTGACTCAGAAAGTTTAGACTACTCTAGTACAACTGATGGTGAATCATCCCGTGTAACTAAACAAATTTATGAAAGTTTACTCGATTTTGAAGAAGATTCTTTTGAAATAAAACCAGGATTAGCACATGATTGGGATGTAAGTGATGATGGATTAAGTTATACGTTCTACCTAGAAGAAGGAGTTACATTCCATGATGGTACAGATTTCAATGCTGAGGCTGTAAAGGTAAACTTTGATCGTTGGTCAGGTGCAGATGACACTTACAGCTTTGCAGATGATGGATATGTGTATTCTATGTATTCAACAATGTTTGGTGGATTCGATGGTGATGATGGTCATGTAATTGATGAGATCAACGTTGTGAATGACCACGAAGTTGAGTTTGTTTTAAACGAACCTTTAGGTTATTTCTTACAAAATATGGCGATGAGTTATTTTGCGATTACATCTCCTCAAGCTTTTGAAGACCATGGTGCAGAAATTAATGAAAATCCAGTCGGTACAGGTCCATTTAAATTTGAAAGTTGGAGCCGTGACGATCAAATTGTTTTAGAAGCCTTTGAAGATTATCGTGTAGATGGACTACCAAAATTAGATGGTGTGGTCTTTGAAGTTATTCCAGATAACTCATCACGCCTAATTTCATTAAACTCTGGTGAGATTCACATTATGGATGGTCTAAATCCAGATGATGCAGCTGGTGTAGATACGGATGAAGAAACAACTCTTTATACTCGTGCTGCTAATAACTTTGGTTATCTAGGTTTTCAGCATGAGAAAGAGCCACTTGATGATGTCTTAGTACGTCAAGCGATTAATCATGCGATTGACCGCGAAGCAATTGCGGATGCATTATATGCTGGGTATGCAATTCCAGCAGCAAACCCAGTACCACCTGGTTACTTAGGTTATAACGATGAAATAGAACCATATGAATTTGATTTAGATCGTGCTGCTGAATTGTTAGAAGAAGCTGGTTATGGTGAAGGTTTTGAGATTGAATTATGGACTATGCCTGTTGCACGTCCATATATGCCTGCTCCAGAAACAGTTTCAGAAATTGTTCAAAACGACTTAGCTCAAATCGGTGTTGAAGCAAATATTCACCGTGAAGAGTGGGCGCCATACCTAGAATTAACAGATGCAGGTGAACACGAATTGTTCATGCTTGGTTGGTCTGGTACGAATGGTGACCCTGACTACTTCTTAGGAAGCTTATTACACAGCAGTAACATTGGCTCTAGTAATGCTTCTTATTATAGTAATGAAGAAGTTGACTCTTTAATTGAGCAAGCGCAAACGGCTGTTGACCAAGATGAACGTGCTGAACTTTACGAAGAAGCACAACAAATTATCTATGATGAAGCAGCGATGGTACCACTTGTACACTCTGAGCCTGTATTAGCTTCATTAAGCTCTGTACAAAATTATGTACCGCACCCATCAACAAGTGAATCGTTAGCAGAGGTTGAATTAGATTAATAATTGAATGGAGGGTAGTAGAGCAGCCTCTACTACCCTTCACTATTAATTAGGACCATATTCTAGTTTATTCAACCGAGTTACATACTAAAGAACTGAGGTGAATACATGTTAGCCTACACAATACGTCGTTTACTCATTATAGTACCTGTTCTTCTAGGGATGACATTAATTGTATTTTCAATCGTGCATTTAATTCCAGGTAACCCGGCGCAAGTTATCTTAGGTGAAACAGCAACTGAACAGCAAATTGCGGCATTAGAAGAATCAATGGGAATTAATGATCCATTCTTTGTTCAATATGGTTTGTATTTGGCCGATTTAGCTCAAGGTGATTTGGGAACTTCATTAAGGACAAATAGTAACATTTCATCTGAAATAGTACCAAGGATCGCAGCAACATTTGAATTAACCGTTTTTGCAATGATTTTTGCTATTTTTGTTGGTGTTAATGCCGGTATTATTAGTGCTTGGAAGCAAAATTCTTGGTTTGACTTTTTAGCTATGGTTTTTGCATTAGTCGGTGTATCTATGCCTGTATTCTGGTTAGCCTTAATGGAGCAATGGATTTTTGCACAAGAACTCGGTTGGCTACCGTCTTCAGGACGACAACCGAGTACTGATACAATCGAACCGATCACTCATTTATTTGTCTTAGATTCCATATTGCACATGGATTTTGAAAGAACATTTACGATATTAAAACATTTAGTATTACCGAGTATAGCTTTAGGAACGATCCCAATGGCTATTATTGCGAGAATGACTCGTTCGAGTATGCTTGAAGTGATGAAGTCAGACTATATTCGTACCATTCGCGCAAAAGGTTCTGGTCAATTTTTAGTTATTTATAAACATGCTTTAAGAAATGCGACTATTCCCGTATTAACGGTAATTGGTTTACAGACTGGTGTGTTGTTAGGTGGGGCAATATTAACTGAAACAATCTTTAGTTGGCCTGGAATTGGTCGATATGTTTATGAAGGGATCAACTATCGAGATTACCCAGTTATACAATCTGGTATTTTAGTCATTGCATTCATATTCGTAATGATTAATCTAATTGTAGATTTACTCTACGCATTTATTGACCCAAGGATTAAATATTAGGGGGTTCGAATAATGAATACTAAAAATGAAAAACAACAATTAGAGTCAGTTAAAGTAAACCCTAACAATAACAATCCAGAACCGATATCTGAACCTGAAGAGATAGAAGCGATTTCTCCTTGGAAAGATGCATTTCGTCAATTCCGAAAAAGTAGATTAGCCATTGTCGGAATAATTATGATTAGCTTTTTTGTTGTACTAGCTATTGTTGCACCTTGGCTATCGCCTTATGGTTTTGATGAACAAAATTTAGCAGACAGGTTAGCGCCACCGTCATCAGATTATTGGTTAGGAGCTGATCATTTAGGAAGAGATATATTAACTAGAATCGCTTATGGTGCCAGAATTTCACTTATGGTTGGACTTGTTGCTGTATCAGGTGCATTATTCTTTGGAACCATATTAGGTGTAGTTTCAGGTTACTTTGGTCGATGGGTTGATATGCTAATCTCTAGAATATTTGATATCTTACTTGCTTTTCCGAGTATATTGTTAGCTATAGCAATCGTTGCTATTTTAGGACCATCTTTAACCAATGCTTTAATCGCTATTGCGATCATAAATATTCCGATCTTTGGTAGACTTGTCCGTTCTAAAGTTATTAGCTTAAGAGAAGAAGAATATATTATGGCAGCTAAGGCACAAGGAATGAAAAATGGTAGAATCTTAATTCATCACATTTTACCAAATAGTCTTGCACCAATTATTGTTCAAGCAACACTAGGTTTTGGTACAGCCATACTAGAAGCTGCTGCATTAGGGTTTTTAGGGTTAGGTGCACAACCACCTACACCAGAATGGGGGAAGATGCTATCTGATTCACGTGATTTTATTCAATTAGCACCTTGGACGTTAATATTCCCTGGTGTTTCCATCATGTTGGTAGTATTAGGTTTTAACTTAATTGGTGATGGACTAAGAGATGCGTTAGATCCTAAAATGAAGAATTAAATTAACCCTATAAGTCTAGAGTTTGAAGTTTATTTCAAATTCTAGGCTTTTTTTATTTCAAATTCAACAATTTTTTTAACGTTCTTGTAAATAGTCGAGGATTTGTACATAATCATGTATACTTATGTTTGTAGGAAAAGTTGTGACTTTAGAGGTGAAAGATTATGTGGGATAAAATACAAATTTTTGGATTTCGTGCTTTGTGGAGTCCTGAAATCATCTTAATTACAGCACTATTAATTTTATTGTATTACTTATTTACTGGTCCTTTAAAACATAAGGCTGGTTTAACAGAAGAGCCGAGTAGAAGTCAGAAGATCTCGATGTACTCTGCGTTAATTATTTTTTATATTATCAAAGGCTCTCCAGTTTATTTATTATCACATATTGTGATTATGGCACATATGGCACAAATGGCAGTATTTTACTTACTTGTACCCATATTAGTGATTAAAGGGATCCCTGTTGAATGGTGGAAAAAAGTGTTTAACGCCCCTATACTCAAAAACTTTTTGAAACTATTTACTAAACCGTTATTAGCTGTTTTATTATTCAATGTACTATTCTCATTATATCACGTACCATTTGTACTTGATTTTACTAAAACCAGTAATTTAGTCCACTGGCCAGTTACATTAATCTTATTTATGTTTGCGTTCTTTATGTGGTGGCCGCTATTTACACCCATTAAAGAACAACAAATTATGAAACCCTTGTTTAAGATATTATATATCTTCGGCGCGGGTATGTTATTAACACCTGCATGTGCGTTAATTATTTTTGCTGATACACCATTATATGCTACGTATTCTGAACCAGATGCATTCATGACGGCTATGGCTCTATGTGTACCAACAAGTGTATTAGATGGCATGAGCTTTGGTGGGCCACAAGTATTTTTAAATATGCCGTTAGTGTATGATCAGCAAGCAGGAGGAATTATTATGAAAGTATCTCAAGAGTTACTTTATGGTGGTTTTTTAGCTCGTATTTTCTATAATTGGTTTAAGAGTGAAGACCGTGGAGTGGACCCATTACCACAAGAGATGCAAACTGCAACGGCTAACGTAGAGAGAGGATGACAATTAAATGCCATTTTTACCAACAATAAGTACTTTATTTATTATTATTAGCGCTATACTAGTCGCAATTGGTTGGTATTTCGTAGCAAAGGGGAAGTATGCTGCACATAAGAGGACGATGATAGCTGCAGCGATTTCAGCTTTAACGTTTTTTATTCTATATGTATCTAGAACGATTTTCATCGGAAATACAAGCTTTGGTGGACCAGAAGAAATGCAGTTGTATTATACAATTTTTATGGTTTTCCATATTACTTTAGCTACAACTGGTGGATTATTCGGATTGATTTCGCTATATTTAGCGTTTAAACGTAATATTGATAAGCATAGAAAGATTGGACCTTATACGAGTATTATATGGTTTTTCACTGCAATTACAGGAGTAGTCGTTTACTTACTTCTTTATGTAATCTATGAAGGTGGTCATAGCACGAGTGTGTTTAGAGCAATATTTGGTGGATAATGTTCAATGATTCCCTTTTGAAATAAAACCTCAGTTAGTGGACATACTTTAATGTCCCTAACTGAGGTTTTTGTTTTGTTACATTTTCGTTATTAAAATTTTATCCGCCATTTAATGATCCCAGCTTCTTTAGCAGAGTTGAAAATAATAACGACAATAGGTCCTAAAAAGAAACCTAAGATTCCAATTAATTGTAAACCAATATACATGGCAATCAGCGTAGGAAGAGGCTTTAGCCCAATGTGGTGTCCCATTACTTTGGGTTCGATTGTACGACGTATTGTCAATAAAACAATCGCTAATACACCTAGTTGAACTCCCATTAACATGTCTCCAACTAAAAACATGTAAATTGACCAAGGCGCTAGAACAATAATTGAACCGATAATGGGTATTAAGTCAACAGCCCATATGATGATTGACATTATTAAGGCAACTTCCGGTGTAATGAACAGTAATGATACTAAGGTAACAGTAAAGATGATCAGACTGACCAAAAACTGTGCCTTTAAAAAGCCTAATAACACATAAGCAAGTCTTGCATTCATGAATTTGAATTTCTCTTGTGTTTGATCGGTCATCATGTTGTACATCTTATTACGTAAGTTAGGTAAATCGAGCATAAACAAAAAGAGAGCGATCATATAGACGATGAAGCTAATTAGAAACTCGGGTATTTTTAAAATAAATTGAGCTATATTATCAATTTGGATGTAATCCATTATTTGAGCTTCTAAAGATTCTAGATTCTCTGTTGCTGTCTCTTCAACTTCACGCACAAAATGGGGTGGCCAATCTTCAGTAAATGCATTTATATCATCTTGTAGTTCAACTAAAACAGTCTCTACATTTTTTATATAATCAGGTGCATTTTCGGTGATTTTAACCACTTGACCGATCGCTTTAGTTGTCGTATATGTACCAATTGTTGCGATGATTGAAAGAAATATAAGAAAAACAATTGTTACAGCAATTGTCCGGTTCATCCTAAATCGTCGCATAAACCAACGAATAGCAGGGTTTAAAAACAATGCTGTGAAAAATGCAAGTATTAATGGAACTGATATTGGTAGGATAAAATACCCGACAACGATCAGAATTATAATAGTAAATATGATTGTCCATTGTTTTTTAGTTATATTTTTTAGCAATGCAATTTAATTCCCCTTTCATATTACATACTATAACTATAGCACGGACCATGTAGCTTTGAATAGTTCAGGATCTAAAGCTTTAAGTAACGATTTAAAATTAACTACATTGCTACTATTGTATTAGATTAAGCCCATTAACATGTAGGTGATCTAAAAGGTGACCCCAGTAAAAAACACTGAGGTCACCTTAATTGATTAATTATTATGCATGGTCTTCTTGATACTGTTTTAAATCTTCTTCTACTTTTGCTAACACACGATCAACGCGGTCAAGAACATTGTTAGGGATGTCTTCCTCACCATACTCAACACCATGTGGATAGTAGTGTTTACCTAATAATGGAGTTAACAATTTAATTAATGCTGAACCTCTGTCAACACTTCCTTCAACTGCAATACCACGTAACCTTAAGTAATAAGTAATGTTTTGTTCTGGGGAATTAATTTTTAAATCATATGTGACACGTTCATAGTCCCACTTTTCAGCTAAAACAAAACCATTTTGCTCTAAAGCGTGTGTTAAAGGTTGTTGTTTTACTTGTGTTCCGTCAATTGAGAACTTTGTTATTTCCATCTTGTTCACCTCTTCTAAATTCTTCTTATCAAATTCATCATATTATGAAATCGGTAATTTATCAATTATTTCTCCGCAAATATATAAGATGTGTAACAATTTATTCAAATATTACTTTTAAAGCCGGGATTTCCTAATAATTTTAAATGTCAATGAACTCATTAATAGGTGTGAGCGTATTTTATGATAGAGCATTTATAAAGGGAGGGAACTATCAATGAGTCATATTCGTTTACCAAAAGAAGTGGAAGACTTTAAGCAATTTGTACAAAATCGTCCAGAATTAGTCGAGCAAGTTAAAAACAAACAATATACTTGGCAACAGTTATATGATATTTGGAGTGAAGAGGGACAACAATCAGATTTTTGGGGTCAGTTTGAAAAAAGTCTGGATGAAAAAGCTGGATCTTCTCTTCCGATTAATTCAGATCAAGTACAGGGGATTGTTAAAAAACTTGCGGATTTAGATGTTGATCAAGTCGAAAAAAACATTAGTCAGCTATCAAAAGCACTTGATCAGATTCAACATTTAAGCAATCAATTTCAACAACAGAAAAGAAGACCGCCGCGTGGTGGTAATCGTTTTCCATTTTAAAACAATCATTGGAAATAGACGTAGTAATTTGATATGATACAAGTATGGAGGTGTATTAATGCTAGCTAATATAGAAGTGATTGAAGTATTAGAACAAGCAGAAAAGCTTGGTGAAATGATCAAACAGTCTGAGGACTATGAGGTATATACACAATATAAGGGTAGGTTATATGATGACCCAGAAGCCAATAAGTTAATAACGGACTTTCAAAAAATGAAAGATGATTATGAAGATGTCCAACGCTTTGGGCGTTATCACCCTGATTACAGTAAGATTATGAAGGAGATTCGACAGCATAAACGTGAAGTAGACCTTCATGATACGGTTGCTGACTTTAAACAAACTGAAACACAGCTACAAAAACTTTTGGATGACGTATCAGAAATTGTAGCTAAATCCATTAGTCCTAATATTAAAGCACCTAGAGATGGCATAGCATTAAAAGATACAGGCGACGGATGTGGTTGCGGTAGTGGTGGTCAGTGTGGTTGCCAAGCGTCTTAGTTCTTGAATGGAGGAGTAATCGATGTTTACGAAGCGGCAAGGGATTATTGTGTGGTTTAAACACATTAAACAATTGAAAAAACTACGTCGTTATGGCCATGTTTTATACGCATCAAAACGTCAAAAGTATGCTGTTATCTACGTTAACCAAGATGAAGTTTCTGAACTTGTTAAAGAAATACAGCGTTTACACTTTGTGAAAGGCGTAGACGTTTCTTATAAACCGTTTATCGATACAGCGTACCAAGGCGGAGCTAGTAAGTCTCACGATTTAGATGCAGAAATGGAAAGTTATTATAAAAGTGGATGATGTAAAGACATCATCCACTTTTATTATATTGGTGGTAGTAAGTGATTTAACCGTAAGACAGCGGTTAACTGTTGGAAGAATAGTACTTCTTCGTGATAAGTAGTTGAAGGTTGGACATGGATTTCAATAAGCTCAGTTCCTATTCGTTCACTAAGTTCTTTAAATGCATCATATCTTACATTACTCCTACCTTCCTTCGGTGCTGGAATTCCTTCTAAGCATATATAGATTGGTAGGAAGTGACCCGTTGAAGTTGGGTTAAATATGGCTGCAATTGAAGTAACATCTTGTCCATCTTTACATGTATGAAAAGCTAACAAATGGCGAACGCGGTTTGGCATTGATTCAATTAATGTCAATAATTCATATACATCGCCATATCCTTCACCTAATTTAATAAATCGCTGCATAAGCGGGCCTCCTTTTTCTCGCATCCATTCATACTTTAGCATGTAAACGAAAATTTGTTAATTAAACATAGTAACTTGTTGTCGGATTTGATAAAATAATAACGAAATAATTGAGAAGTTTATAATAAACCAACCTTTAAAGGAGAACTAGTACATGAGGGCTCTGACTAGCATCTTAGTATTCCTTTTTGCAACGAGTACCTTGTTTGGACTTTATCATTGGTGGTTATATCAGAATACTACTGTAGATTCTAATGAAGCGTCAATTGAAGAAACTGTCGTTATAACAGAGGGTGATCAAAGCTTACAAGTAAAGCATGAGATGATGGATGTTAAGCCAGGGGTTTATGACATCATTATTCCTGATTCATTTGATCAGTTTACCTGTGAATCTAATAGAGGGTCATGTGAGATAGAAGGTGAGCAATTAACAATCCATGATACCAATGATCTAAACATTACATATGAACTCTTAGTTGATGAGCTAATTGATGGTGTTGTCTATTTAGAGGAATGGATTGTTGAGTTAAATAAACCAGATACTTCCTTAAAAAGGAACATTCAATTAGCTTTATCGGGGCAAAAAAATGGTAAATGGTTAACATCAATCGAACCTATAATAGCAACAGAGCGTGAGGCAATTGATTATTATGAGTGGCATTTTAATAACGAAGAGGTTGCAGCTTTAGTCAAATTTAAAGAGAGCTTTGATTATACTTCCGAATTTGGTCAAATTAGAGTACTATCTGATTATGAATTAAATGAACAAGAACTAGAACATTCATTAGAGCTTGTCAGTGATTTAAAGAGGCAAATTTTAGTCAAAACGGATCAATTAGATGAATTAGTGACTAATCATTTAGTTATTAATGATGATTTAGAAAATGCAGCTCATGATCTGTTTCAAAACTATTTTAAAACATTGGTGTCAGAAGAGCCTGAAAGTTGGGTTTTAGAGACACTCACAAGTTATTTTTTAAATTCTGAAGCTGATAATAAGTTAGTTCAAGAGCTTGAAAATGATTTAACTGAAGAGCAGAAAGAGTTGTTTTATGAGAAAATAACAACAAAAGGAATAGATGACATCGCTTTTATTCAATTTTTAGACGAAACTCTTTCTGGTTTAGTTGGATATGATACAAGCTTCTTTTCAGACAATAAAGAAGGCCAGTTCATTCCTTTACATGGTAATGATTCAAGAAGTGTATTAGTCGGTGAGAGTGAAGAGGATATTTCTCATAAATTAAAACATGATGAGATATATTTTTCTCTAACTGATTTTATGGACGCATTTGAGTTAAGCGGTTTTAAAATTGAAGGTAGAGATGAATGGTTTATAGATCATCAAGGAGACCATTACCGTTTTTATTTAAACCGTCATGTATATTCTATTAATGATCAACGTTACTCTGTTAATGAAGAATCTTGGTTTTCGTATAGAGAAGATGTATACTTTAAAAGCCATTTGCTCGGAAATTTATTTGAGTTAGAAATCAGTATTAGAGATGACAGGATTGTGATTGAATAAAATGGCCCTTTTTCAACGAACTGAAAAAGAGCCAAAGTCTCTTTGCTCTTGCAAAGAGTACAAAAAGGGAGAGGAGAAACCGGAAGAAGGTCTTATGGGGAATGATAAGACTTCTCCGAATAGAACGGATTTCCTCAATGCCGTTCCTAATAGTCATTGTTGCCAAGTGAATATATTTTATACATTTTAATATTATTTTTTATCCGTTTTTAAGTTAACTTTTTCTTTATAATTGACCAATCTGGAAATAGTATGGATTAGAAGATAAGTGAGTTGGTGATTGGATGAGAGTAATTTCAGGTCGTTTAAAAGGAAGACCATTGAAAGCGGTCCCTAACATGAAGACAAGACCGACAACTGATAAAGTAAAAGAGTCTTTATTTCATCAAATCGGCCCGTATTTTGATGGAGGGCAAGCTTTAGATTTGTTTGCTGGAAGTGGGAATTTAGGAATTGAAGCAATTAGCCGAGGTGTGGATTCAGTTGTTTTTGTTGACTTTCAATATCCAGCAATTCAAACGATCAAAGCCAACGTTCAAAGCTTAAACATTGAACATCAAAGTGAAATATACCGAAATGATGCTTTAAGGGCTGTTAAAGCAGCAGGTAAACATGGAAAACAGTTTGATTATGTTTTCCTAGATCCTCCATACCGAAAAATATCATTTGATAAGATTGTTAACCAATTAATTAATGCAGAAGTACTAAAAGACAATGCTTTAATAATTTGTGAACATGACCCCAAAGACACTTTACCGCATGAAATAAAATCGTTCGAAATCATTAAAGAAGAAACGTATAGTAGTACGATTGCTGTAACGATTTATCGTTTCAATAAATAGGGGGTATTCAATTATGAATAAAGTTGCAATTTGTCCAGGAAGTTTTGATCCGATTACAAATGGACATCTAGATATTGTAAGGCGAGGGGCTGAGGTCTTTGATCACGTCATTGTCGCTGTTTTCAATAATCAGTCAAAATCACCACTCTTTAATGTAGATGAGCGTTTAGAGTTAATTAATGAGGCAACAAAAGATTTACCCAATGTATCTGTTGATGTTAGTCATGGATTGTTAGTTGACTATGCCAAAAAGAAAAATGCTGCTGCTATTTTAAGAGGCTTACGAGCTGTAAGTGACTTTGAATACGAAATGCAAATTACTTCTATGAATCGTCATTTAAATGACGAAATTGAAACGTTATTTATGATGACTAATAATAAGTATTCGTTCTTAAGTTCAAGTATGGTTAAAGAAGCGGCACGTTACCATTCTGATGTTTCTGATTTAGTTCCACAAGCTGTAGAAGAAGCACTTAAACAAAAATATTTACAAAAAAACAAGTAACAGTTTTATTGGTATTAATACACGACCTAGGACTATAAGGTTTGACTCGTTTCGGCTAAGTATCGGATAAGAACTCCCGTTACTTAGCCGAAGTTTTTTATATAGGATGCCCTGTCATAAATTCCTTCTTTAATGAGATTTTTGTTTTAATAAAATCACACACGCGATTAGTATAGTACCCATTGTAATCAATGGTCCAAACTGGTGTAACCACTCTAAAGTAATGGTTGAGAAGTTTTCAGGTTCAGTTTTTGTACTAACTGGAATATCAGATGGTGAAAGAATGGTTCTTTCAACATACAATGGTTTGAATAAAATGCTTACTAATATGACAGCAAAAAATATGTGAAGTAGTCGACCGATGAAGTATGGTGCAAATCGTATGTCAGTACGAGCTAATATGCTTGCTACTTGAGAATGAATGGATAATCCATTAAACGCTAAGATTCCACTAACTAAGATCACTTGAGCTAATAATGTAGCATGGTCTACTTGAGCAATCATTTGTGCACCTAATGTAATCTCAAATACACCACTGAGTAAGGGTAATGCTAATTCTGTAGGTTGAGATAAGGCTTTTAAGATCTTTTCAATAGACGTTGCAAAAAAGGAAGAAACACCAGTTAAAAATAACAATTTATTTAAAACGGAAAATAAAATGATAAATCCACCAATCATAACAAGTGTTTGAATCGATGACATGACAGCATCACCTAATATTTTGCCTAAAGGTTCAGAATTAGATTTACGGTGGTTGTGTAAGGCAGATAATGCTCGTCCGACTGTAGAGCCGCGAAATCCACGTTCTTGTTTTGTTGTAGTTTCTTCTTTCTTTTCTGAATGCTTATAAAATCGCATACATAACCCAACTAAAATACATGCTGAGTAGTGACAGACTGCAATCAGTAATCCTATTTTAGGATCGTGAAAAAAACCAATTGCTATAGCACCAAATATGAACAGTGGATTAGATGCGTTTGTAAATGCAACGAGGCGTTCTGCTTCTGTTTTTGTAATTACATTCTCTTGTCTTAATCGGGCTGATATTTTAGCACCCGAAGGATAACCACTAACTAATCCCATCCCCATGACGACTCCACCAGCTCCTGGTACATTAAAGAGTGGTCGCATTAACGGATCTAATAATACCCCAATGAACTTAACAACTCCAAATGCTAATAATAATTCAGCAACAATAAAAAATGGTAGAAGGGAAGGGAAAACAATTTCTAACCATAAGTTTAAACCTCTAATTGAAGCTTCAAATGATTGATCAGGAAAGATAATAATAGCTAAAGCAAGAAAACTAGCAACAGTTGCATATATAATAGAAGTGATTATTGATAACACAACTTGTCCCCCTAATAACAACAAACTGTACGAATACAATCAAGAGTAGTAAAATAATTATAAATAGATACAAGGAAGTGACTTCCATACTTATATATGAATATGCAAATGCTTCATGGATTAGAAGGGAGTGTTTTAGTTGTCACGACCTAAAATTGGTCTTGCATTAGGTTCTGGTGGAGCGAGAGGTTTTTCCCATTTAGGCATTATTAAAGTCTTAGAAGAACATGATATTCCTATTGATTATATTGCTGGAAGTAGTATGGGAGCTTTAGTTGGAGCATTCTATGGAGCAGGTCAAAGAGTAGAGGACTTATATAATCTTGCGTTATCGTTTAGACGAAAGTTCTTTATGGATATTACAGTTCCAAAGATGGGATTAATTCAAGGGGAGCGGATTAAATCTTATATCCGAATGTTTACATATAATAAAAACCTGGAACAATTTAATATACCCATATCAGTAGTTGCTACAGATATACATAATGGAGAGAGAGTCGTATTTAAAGAAGGCGATGCAGCTGCAGCAGTTCGAGCAAGCATATCAATCCCAGGTATCTTTGTGCCAGAACGGGTTAATGGTCGTTTGTTAGTTGATGGTGGGGTTATAGATCGTGTTCCGATTTCAGTTGTCCGTGAAATGGGAGCAGATCTAATTATTGCGGTTGATTGTTCAAAGTTTGAAGAGAACACAGATATTCTATCGATTTATGATATCATTATGCAAAGCATTGATATTATGCAAGATGATATTACGACCCATCAAATTATGGATGCCGATTTTGTTCTAAGGCCAGAAGTGTATGAATATAGTTCAAGAAACTATTCGAATATTAAAGAGATTATTGAAAAAGGTGAATCTGAAGCTAAAAAGCACGTTGATATCATTAAACAAACGATGGAAGATTGGAAGGAGTAGCATATGTTTTCGAATAAAAAACAAATTATTTTCTTTATTGTAACGATTGGCCTTGCATTGTTTTTATCCTATTATCAATTAGATTATTATATATATCAGCCTGGTGAAACAACATCCTTAACATCAGTAGTTGAAATGGAAGATGGGTTTGAAGGTGAAGGGGAACTGCATTTAGTAACGGTAAGAGGTGGTCAGGCAACACCTTTATACTATTTATGGGCGCAAATAAGACCGCATTACGATATTGTGGATTTAGAACAAGTTAGACCCCATGGCATAAGTCAAGAAGAGTACATGGAGGCGCAACTACAATTTATGGAGAGTTCACAAGAAGCGGCAACCGTTGTAGCTTTTGAAGCTGCTGGAGGCGATATGACGATTAATTATAAGGGAGCCTACATTGCAATGGTCGTTGAAGATATGCCAGCAGATGGTCACTTAGAAATAGGTGATGAAATTATTGCGGTTAATGGTGATCTAGTGGCATCTTCAGAAGAAATTATTAATGTAACAGAAGCAATGGAAGTAGGAGATTCAATTGATATTACGTTTATTCGTGATCATGAAGAAATGACCACGACTTTTGAGCTCGGTCCATTTCCAGATGACCCGGACCGACCAGGAATGGGAGTTTCTCTTGTAACAGACCGTGAAGTTGAGGTAACGCCTGAAGTTAGATATGATAGTGGTCAAATTGGTGGCCCTAGTGCTGGTTTAATGTTTGCTTTGGAGGTCTATAACCGTTTGACGATGGATGATATTACTAAGGGAAGGTCGATTGTAGGTAGTGGTGAAATAGATTATGATGGTAATATCTACCGAATTGGTGGAGTCGATAAGAAAGTCGTATCAGCAGATAGAGAAGGTGCAGATCTATTCTTTGCAGCTAATGAAAATGGTCGTGAAGGTTCGAATTATGAAGAAGCTTTAGCGAAAGCAGAAGAAATCGATACTGATGTAGACGTCATACCGGTCGATACGTTTCAAGACGCAATAGATTATTTGAATGAGCTTGATTAATTGAAATGGATTTTGTGATGCCCCAGTTAAAATTATCCATAACTGGGGCTATTTATTTTATAAAATAATCGGACCTGTTAATTCTTGTTTACGTAGCTCAATCTTTTTTTCAGCAGACAATGGTGCATAATAAGCATCCATCGCACGCTCTTCAATTTTTAAAAGTTGATTAGGGCTTTGTTGGATATTAGAAATAATCGGCACGTCAATTTGATTTTTCTTTTTGTTTAAAAATAAGCGGCCTCGCTCATTCATACCCAATAATCTAATGTATGGTGGTGTTGATAAGTTACTAAAGGTGTTTACCTCGTCTTTAGTTGTATTAGTTAATACATGCACGAACATTCTTTGTAGTCTTGTCCATGTATAACGTTTTGTTTTAAGTGCATTCATCCATTCTTGGAAACTTGTTACTTTGTTAACCGTTTGTTTTAATTTGTATTCTAAACCTTCAACCATTCCGTGTATCGCTCTTAGTTCATCCTTGGACTTAGTTTGAACAAGTAATTGTAAGTAAGGAAAGTACAGTTCCCAATCATGCCATACCTCACTTGTTTTTTGATAAGCTAGTAGCTGTTGAACTGTTTCTTTAGGGAGTGCTTGTATCGCTTGATCTGTCAATTCACCAAATTCATTAAGTTCTTTGCGGATGCTAGTAGCACTTGCTATATTGTGTTCAATTGTAGAATCGTGATAGCCACTTTTGGTTCTTTGGATCGTTTCAGGTTGGATGTGGCTATGTAGGGATCGAATCGCTTTTACATAACTAAAGCCTAAGATATTGTTAGGTTGTCCTAAATCTAACCCTTTAGACCTCAACCCTATTGCTTCATAAGCGTTTGTACTGGATTGAGGGAATGACAACCCTTTTTGTAAGTTTGATTGTAATATAGATTGAAATTGTTCTTCATTTTCTTTAAAATGCGTATAATGGTCATTAAAAGCTTGAATGTCACCAGACTCGCTACCGAAGCATATGTAGTCAACTTCTAAAGCATTAAGGATTGCTATTGCTCCATGGGCGAAGAGGTCTGCGTATTGCGCTGCATAAATAAAGGGTAATTCTAATACGACATCAACATCATGATTCAAAGCAGCCTTCGCTCTAGCAAATTTATCAATGATTGCCGGTTCACCCCTTTGTAGAAAAGAACCGCTCATCACAGCTACAGTGACATTGGCGTTAGTTTTTTGTCGTGAAGCTTCTTGATGATAATAATGGCCATTATGGAAAGGATTGTATTCAACGATCAGTCCACAAGATCTCACATCAATCACGCCTTTGTACATTATTTAATTCTATGTTAGAAATAAATTAGGGAAAAAACAAGTACAACTTTTAATAATTGGGCAAAACTAGGTAGTGTACAGGACTGATTAAGTTTTGGTGTTAAGAAAAAATATTGACAAAAGGGACAATTCCTTTTAAAATAACTCTTGTTGCCTTGAGGTGATTATAATGAAAATACCTTTGCAAAAAGTTAAGGCTAGTGAACCTTATTCATTCTCGGAAACGGTTGATGTATCTGAGTTAGAAACGATGGACAATGATATTAGACAATTACATGAAGTTGATGTAACGGGTGAAGCGTTGTTAGAACAGGGCATTTATACATTTCGTTTTAATGTTAATGGGACAATGGTTTTACCTTGTGCAAGAACTTTAGTAGATGTGTCATTTCCATTTAATGTTGAGGCTTATGAGCAATTTACAACACAAAGCTATAAAGCCTCTGAAGAACATGAAATCCATTTTATTGACCGAGAAGTGCTTGACTTAACGCCTTATATCAAGGAAAATATTCTATTGGAAGTTCCAATTCGCGTTTTTAGTGAAGAAACTAAAATCGAGGATGTTGTTGGTGAGCAAGAAGGATTTACAGTTCTTGGTGAAGACGAATACCATGAACAAGAAGCGATGCAGCAAGAACAGCTGGAAGAAGAAAAGCAACAGAAAGTAGATCCTCGTCTCTCATCATTGAAACAATACTTTGAAGATGATAAAAATTGAATTGTTGATCCTTGATACAGTTGGATCTGATGAGAAAAAGGGAGGTGTAACAGATGGCAGTACCAAAGAGAAAAACATCTAAAAAAGTAAAGCGCCAACGTCGTACTCATAAGAAATTACATTTACCAGGTATGGTAGAATGTCAAAATTGCGGAGAGTACGCTAAACCTCACCACGTTTGTAAGGAATGTGGACATTACAACGGTAAAGAAGTAGTTGAAAAGTAATTCAACAATGCAAAAGGTGTCTCAATAAAAGAGGCATCTTTTTTTATACATTAACAAGGGTATAACTTACTTTAGGTTTTTTAATGGTTTTAATATATATGTTGGAGTATATAAAACAAGGATAACTAATAAGGCGTTAACGTGCTTTTTTGTGGTTATACCAACGGACACGAGCAAACCACCAAAACAAACACTATATGCCATAACATGACATTACCAGGATTGGAATACTTTCATGTGATCGATACAAGGGAAGAACTATCATTTTCATATTTATGTCGAACGCCCACGTGAGATGACATCATGCCCTGTTTGTCATACCCCAATCGGTTAAGGTTCACGATTATCGTTGGCAAAAGGTTAAAAACAAACTTTTCTTATAACAGAATATAGGTAGAGGATGAGGTTAAAAATGAACAATCTTGTTAAAGTTGAAAATAGTAAAATAGAGCAAACGACAATCCTGACGTTAAATCGGCCTGAAAAACGTAATGCGATATCAATTGAATTAATTAACCAGTTAAAAGTCATAATTGAAAAACTACACCAAGATGATGAAACAAAATTAGTCATAATCACTGGTGAGGGGTCAGCCTTTTGCGCCGGTGGTGATTTGAATGATTTTCATGGAGAGATTGATCAAGAAAAAGCACATGAGCTATTAAGTCAGATGCAAGAAGTACTTTGGCAAATAACAACACTACCAATGCCTACAATTGCATGGATGAATGGCTTAGCACGTGGTGGCGGAATGGAATTAGCTTCAGCCTGCGATTTTCGTTACGTTCATGAAAGTGGTAATTATGGCTTTACTCAAGGAAAGCTAGGGATCTCAACTGGTTGGGGCGGTGGAACGTTATTGTATGAACGAATTCATTCACAAGAAGCTTATTATTGGCTAGTAAGTGCTGATATACGAAGTGCCCAAGTGCTTAAATCTATTGGTTTTGCACAAGCTACTTTTAGCACTCATCAACTAGAACTTGAACACGACCTCATTAAACCATTTATATCTCGAAGTTTGACTCAGTTAAAACATTGGAAATCGCAATGGCTTCAAAATCAAGATTTACAAAAATTAAAAACAAAGATGGATGCTGAAGTGGAAGCATGTAGTCACATGTGGGTTAGTGATGAACATAAAGAAGCAGTCTCTAACTTTTTTAAGAGAAACAAAAAATAATGTGTCTATCTCCTCTAATCGTTGCATATGTTGGAAGTAAAGACCATGAGCGAAGGAGGAGGCGACGTGTCAACGCGACAAGATGCATGGACTAGAGATGAAGATTTATTATTAGCCGAAATGGTCATTCGATACATAAGAGAAGGAAAAACACAGATGAAAGCTTTTGAAGATGTCGGTAAAAAACTGTCTAGAACTCCACAAGCATGTGGATTTAGATGGAATGCTAATTTGCGTAAGCAATATAAAAAAGCCATTGAACTAGCGAAAAAAGACCGTAAAAAGTTTAATGATCAATTTACTGTACCTAATAGTTCGAATGATCAACAAAAAGGCCATAGTGTAAAGACGTTTGATGAATTAATTGAGCAACTAGAAAAATTGAAGGTGGAGTATGTACCTTCTCAAAGTTTAAAAGAAAGTCATTCTTTAACAGAGGTAGAAGAGTTAAAAGCGCGACTGAAAACTTATGAAAAGTGTGTAGAAAGGATTTATGAACTAACACGCGAAGTAGTAGAGAAACCTAAGTCTTAATAAGATCAAAAGGACTTCCTAACCTATGTGAGTTAGGAAGTCCTTTTTATTATTCTTCTGATTTCTCTTGAACACCTTTTGGCATCCAAATATAAGGATTTTCTCCAAAGTCGCGCTCCATTTCATAAGTAGCTGGTTGAAAGCCTTGCTTTTCCCAGAAGTCATGTGAGTTAATGCGCGCATTTGTTTTGATTGGCAGATTGAACCCTTTAGCAAAATCCACTAATTGTTTACCGAATCCTTTATGCCGATAATTATCTAATACTTCTAACTTCCATAATTGTAAGTAGTCTTGTTGCGGTTCGAAATAATAGTCGTATTTTGAGCCAACACGGTATAAACTCATTCGTGCAACGAGCTCATCACCGAAATAAATTCCGTAAAAAGGAGATTCGCTATTGTTTTCAATCATGTTGTGCTCTAAGTCTTCTAGCATTGATAATTCTTGAATTCCGTAGGCTTTAAACTTTTTAAACTCTTCTAATGTCTTGAAATTTATTAATAAACGTTCTACTTTAGTAGGCATAAAAATTTTCCCCCTTACGTTTTCTGTAGTTAATTATAGTACAAAAGATTGAACATGAAAACGATTAAGTCTAACAGTAATAAAATTTCATCCCGTAATAAGCTATTTTTCTGATAAAATGTAGTTTGTGAAGAACTAATCCTCCAATCAAAAATGAAGCAGGTGTCATAATATGAATGTTGGCGTAGTTGGTATGGGTGCAGTCGGGATGTTTGTTGCATATCAGTTATCTTATTATGGACATAATGTTACGTGTTATGTTAGGCGCGATCAACAATTAGATCAATTAAAACAATTTGGAATAACTGTCGATAATTGTTCAAGTGTCAGGCCAAATGTGCGTCACTTTAATGATTTAGTTGCACATGAGGTATTAATTGTTTGTACAAAACAGACACAACTGGACTTTGTACTATCAAAGCTTGGTGAAAGTGAACAAATACATAAGTCTTTGTTATTTTTACAAAATGGAATGGGACATATACAAAAGTTAAACGAATTACAGCATAATCAAGTATTTGTAGGGGTTTGTGAGCACGGTGTTAAAAAGGTTTCCGATCAAGAGATACAATTAAACGGTTTAGGCCAAATTAAAGTAACCTCATTAAAAGAATGTGAACAAGTTGAACATCTAAAAGATCTGAGTCATGATCAATTTCCAGTTCATATTGATAAGGATTTGTTCACTGTTTTAAATGAGAAGTTAGTTGTTAATAGTGTCATTAATCCATTAACTGCTCTATTTGAAGTGGAAAATGGGGCTATTTTACAATATAATCATTTAGCTAATTTAGCCTATAGCTTGACGGTCGAAGCATCACAAGCTCTTCAACTAGATGAGGTGAAAATGTGGGAGTTAGTTAAAAGGGTCTGTGCTAAAACACAGCATAACACTTCATCCATGCTATCTGATTTTCAATCAAAGCGCCCTACGGAGATTCAATATATGAATGGTTATTTAATTGAACAGAGCCATTTACCATTACCAAATCATCATGTGATCTATGAGCTAATTAAAGCAAAAGAGGAAGTAAGTGAGGTGAGGAAGTGGACATTTTAACATCTATTATAGCTTTTATGTCTACTGCTCCTTTTATTGTTTTTTTAGTTTTGTTTTTTATTTTAAAGAAAGTGACGAAGCAAGCGACTAGATCGACTAAAATTGCTGCAGATGTCTCTTGTGTATTGTTTTTAATTTCTGTTATAGGCTTAATTGATTATATTTTTAATATATCTTTACTTTGGGAAACAATTATTTTTTATATGCTATTTCTTGCTTTGATGATTACGTTACAGTGGCGTAAAGGTGAAGAAATTTATATCACTCAAGCTATTCGTTTTGTTTGGCGAGCAAGTTTTGTTATGTTATCAGTAGCTTACTTTTTATTAGTACCTATCGCCATCTTGTTATATCTATAATAATTTTCATCGGAGTTACTAATGACACAGCTCTGTTAGACAGTGCGGGTTTTATAAAAAAAGCGAATAGCCGTTAAAGGAAGGTATTACACATGGAAGCTAAACCAATTGAATTAACACAACAAGCTAATCTTATAAAAGACTATAGAGATCGAAAAGAATCAATTTATAAACATTTTCAATATGATCCATTTCAATTAAGAAGTTTTAGAAGTAGGTATGAATACTTAATGGGCCAAACCTACAAGCGTGAAGCTTTAGTGAAAGTGCTAAAGGAACAGAATGAACGTTGGGTTATGACATCGAAAGTTCAACAGAATATTGAAGCACTTCTAGATGAAAAATCAACCGTCGTAATTGGCGGACAGCAAACAGGATTACTAACTGGCCCTTTGTATACTATCCATAAAATTGTATCGATTATCATTCAAGCGAATGAAATGAGTGAGTATTTAAAAAGCCCAGTTATTCCTGTTTTCTGGATGGCTGGTGAAGACCATGACTTTTTGGAGATCGATCATGTTTTTACTTATCAAGACCAAGAGTTAAATAAAGTAAGAATTGATGATGAGACGCCGTTTGATTATAAAAGCCCTATTTCAAAGCGAGAGATCCCAGTTGTTGAAGCGGAGCGATTTATTGATCAAGTATTTGAGACGTTTCAAGAAACAGAGCATACTAAAGAATTATACGAAACTGTTCGACAGTCATTAAACAATAGTAAAACTTATGTTGACTTTTTCGCCTGTTTTCTAAACCAACTGTTTGAAAAAGATGGTTTAGTCTTAGTTGATGCAGATGAGCGCAATTTAAGAATGTTAGAACGTGATTACTTTATACGAATGGTTGAAAATCGTGAAGACATTGCAACGAAAACGGCAGAACGTTTAAAAGCACTAACTGCATCCGGTTACCATATTAACTTAGACGCTAAGTCGACTGATGCGCATTTATTTTATCATCATGATGGTGAACGCTTATTATTAGAGGTGGATACTAACGGGCGGTATCGTTCTAAAGGTGGGGAAGTTTCCTTTTTAGAAGCTGAATTAAAAGAGTTAATTTACCATTCACCTGAACAATTCAGTAATAACGTTGTGACAAGACCGTTAATGCAAGAATTTGTTTTCCCGGTATTATCCTTCGTTGGAGGCCCTGGAGAAATTGGATATTGGTCTAGTTTGAAAGGTGCTTTTGAAGCGGTGAATTTGCAGTTACCAATAGTGACACCAAGACTTTCACTAACATTGATGAAACGTAACCATCAGTCAATTATGAATCAATATCATGTGGATGAAACGGATTTAATAAATAATGGTACTTATCAAGATAAAATGAGCTGGTTAAAACGTCAAAGTAAATATCCTTTAGAGGAAACGGTTCAACAGGTGAAGAAGCAAATGGAAGTCGCTCATCAACCTTTACAAGAAATTGCCCAATCAGTTAGTAATGATATGGCTGCGTTAACCGAAACTAACTTAAAACAGATCGAGGATGAAATTAATTACGTTGAAAAAAAGCTCTATCATGCGATTAAAGGACAACATCAGGATGTCGTTTTACGCTTTGACGATTTAGATTCCTTTTATTATCCATTAGGTGGTTTACAAGAACGTGTTTGGAATGTTGTTTATTGGCTGAATGAATATGGTCTTGACCTACCAGAATCTTTAACTAAAATACCACCGCGCTTTGAACAAGATCATCAAATAGTCATTTTATAACCACCTTCTCACCACCATCCCCCACTAATCTACCACATTGTAAGTATATTGATAAATCAAGGTTTTCTACACGTTTAGTATGAACTGAACGTGTATTTTTTTGTTTTTTTGGGAAATGGTGTGGTAGAAAGTGGGGTGATGTGGTAAACTTATTTTAAAGGTGGGCGAAGTCTATGTTCATGGGAGAATATCAACATAATATAGACACAAAAGGAAGATTGATTGTACCTGCTAAGTTTCGTGAGGGGCTAGGTCAAACTTTTGTGATTACACGAGGGTTGGACAAGTGTCTTTTTGCTTATCCACTTGATGAATGGAAGCAATTAGAAGAGAAGCTTAAAAAACTCCCACTAACGAAAAAAGACGCCCGCGCATTTACACGCTTTTTCTTTTCTGGCGCTGTTGAATGCGAAATAGATAAACAAGGAAGAATAAATGTACCATCACCACTCCTCTCATATGCTTCATTAGATAAAGAGTGTGTCGTCATTGGTGTTTCCAATCGAGTTGAAGTTTGGGCTAAGGACCAATGGGATGAATACGTCGAAGAGTCTGAAGATTCTTTTGGAGAGATTGCGGAGAACTTGATGGATTTTGATATTTAACATAATGAGGTGCCAATACAAATGTTTGAGCATTATAGTGTTTTGAACAACGAAGCAATCAAAGGATTAGACATCAAAGAAGAAGGCACATATGTGGACTGTACCTTAGGTGGGGCAGGCCACTCTAAAGAGATTTTAAAGCAATTAACAAAAGGGAATCTAGTCGCATTCGATCAAGATGAACATGCAATAGAATATGCAAAAGGTATTTTACATCCGTATGAGCATCAGGTCCAATTTATAAAAAGTAACTTTGTAAATTTAGAAAGTGAATTAAACGAGTTAGGATTAAATGAAGTAGACGGGATTATATTTGATTTAGGTGTATCCTCACCACAACTAGACGAGGGGGAAAGAGGATTTAGTTTTCACCAAGACGCACCATTAGATATGAGAATGGATCAGTCTAATCCGGTTAGTGCCTATCATGTCGTAAATGAATGGCCTTATGAAGACTTAGTTAGAATTTTCTTTAAGTATGGTGAAGAGAAGTTTTCTAAACAAATTGCTCGTCAAATTGAAAAGAGACGTGAAGAAAAGCAAATCGAAACAACCTTACAGTTAGTGGACATTATTAAAGAAGCTATACCGGCTTTTGCAAGAAGAAAAGGTGGTCACCCAGCTAAGCGGATTTTCCAAGCTATAAGAATTGCTGTTAATGATGAGCTAAATGTCTTTCAAGATGCCCTACATCAGGCAGCTAGAACATTATCTATAGGCGGGAGATTAGCTGTTATAACCTTCCACTCATTAGAAGATCGAATTTGTAAACAAGCGATGAAAAAGTGGAGCACAGAACCACCAATTCCAAAAGATATACCAGTATTACCTGAGGAAGTACAACCACCATTCAAACTGATTACGAGAAAGCCAATTGTTGCCTCAGATGAAGAACTTGAAGAAAATAGACGATCTCGTTCAGCTAAGCTAAGAATCGTTGAAAAAGTAAAAGAGTGGGAAGAACAATACACGCTTGATGAAAGGAGATAATACTTTATGGCTCTTGAACAAGTTAGATCTTATCAAGTACAACAACCTGTTCAACCAGAACGAAAGAAAGATCCACAACCAAAACCTACCTCACAACCAGCTAAAAAACCTTGGTTTACTAGAGGTGAAAAAGTTTTATATTCAATCGGTATTGTTATGATTGCTGTTATGGCTGTTATTGTTGTGAGTTTTTCATCTTCAGTTGATTCGTTAAATCGTGATGTACAACAATTAAATACGCAAGTACAAGAAGTGCAGTCACAAAACAATTCACTTCAAGCAGAAGTACAAGAGCTTAGCAATCCGAATCGAATCTTAACGATCGCTGAAGAAAATGGCTTAAACATCCGCCATGCAGAAGTAAGACAAGCGAATAATACTCCTTAAGGCGTGGTTAAATATGCGTAAAGTCAATCAAAATGGTGTTATGCTGCTAATTGTCGTCGTAATCTTTTCGATATTCTTCCTAACGATTATCGGCCGATTTATGTATATTCAAGTAACTGGTGAAGTACAATCGGTCGATTTAATTGCTTATTCAGAGAATATGCGTGAAACTCAAACGAACCTACCAGCAGAACGTGGGAAAATTTATGATCGATCAGGTATGGTATTAGCAGACAATAGGCCAGTTTATAATATGTATGCAATATTAGATGAAACTTATACAGGAAATTCTTCAACATCTTTACATGTTGAAGATATTAATTATACCGCTGAACAGCTTGCTTCTGTATTGGATGAAGATCAATCTGAAATAGAAGAACGATTGGCTCATGGTGTAGAGGAAGACCGCTACCAAATCGAGTTTGGTTCAACAGGTCAAAGTATTCCAGAAAGTGTTGTAGAAGAAATAGAGGAATTAGAACTTCCTGGCATTTATTTTGAACAGACATTACAAAGGTATTATCCTAATGATTTGTATGCCTCTCAAATAATCGGTTACACAGGACATACTGGTGATGAAGAGGACAGACAAGTGCGTGGTGCGTATGGAATTGAATTAGAGTTTGATGAATATTTGACAGGAAAAGATGGTTTTATCAGTTATCATCAAGATAGTTATGGTTATCAGTTAAGAAATGCTGATGAAGTTGTTCAATCACCAGAAGATGGTCATGATATTCAACTGACTCTTGATCAAAAAATTCAATCCTTCTTAGAAGATGCGCTCACCACAGTTGAAGAGACTTATGACCCTGAACGTATTATGGCAGGAGTAATGGACCCGGAGACAGGCGAGATTTTAGCGATGGCTAATCGACCGACATTTAATCCAAATACGCGCGATAATATTGAAAATTGGTATAATGACATGGTTTCATCACCATTCGAACCTGGGTCTACTATGAAGATTTTCACCTTAGCTGCAGCAATTGAAGAAGGGGTATACAATGGAAATGACACGTTTCAATCAGGTCAGTTCAAAATTAGTGACCACGGTAGGTCCATACATGACCATGACCCAGACGGTTGGGGTGAGATTACATATGATGAAGGTATATTACGTTCATCAAACGTTGTGATGGCTGAGTTACTTTGGAATCGCATGGGGCCTGAAACTTACTTAGATTACCTTGAAGACTTTCATTTAGACCGTATGACGGGTGTTGATTTAACAGGAGAGCGGATTGGAACCATTTCATATGGTGGGCCATGGGAGCAAATAACAACAGCATATGGCCAAGGCTCGACATTTACTCCAATGCAAATAATGAAAGCAGCGACGGCCTTAGCTAATGATGGTGAAATGGTTCAGCCGTATGTAGTATCAAATGTTCTTGAGCCAGAAACAAATGAAATTGTAGAACAAAAGGAAAGAGAAGTTGTAGGTCAACCGATTAGTCCTGATACGGTTACTCAAGTGGTTGATCTGTTAGGTCAAACGGTAACGGAAGATGAAGGTACAGCCGGTGCATTTGCCCTAGATCAATATACGACTTTTGGTAAAACAGGTACCGCATCAATTCCAGACCCTGAAACAGGCTTATATATGAGTGGAGCATCAAATTATGTCTTTTCATTTGTTGGGATGGCTCCACAAGATGACCCTGAACTACTAATGTTTGTTGCGGTCAAACAACCTGATATTGATTACCGGTATGAAGGTAGTGATACAACATCTTATATCTATCGAACGGTTATGGAAAATAGTTTACATTATTTAGATGTTACACCTGACCAAGAACAAGCTGATGCTATGAATGAAATTGATTTAGGCGATTATAAAGGAGCATCAGTGGATACTGTATTGAATGAATTAGAGGATGCGGGTGTTAGAGTTGAAGTGATTGGAGAAGGTGATCAAGTAGAAGATATATGGCCGTCAAGTGAGAGTCAAGTATTATCGAATCAAAGAGTCTTATTAAAATCAGATGGTGAGATGACGATTCCGGATCTAACTGGTTGGACATTACGAGATGTCATTGCTTTAAGTCGAATAACAGGTATTGAATTAGATTATATCGGAACAGGCTTTGTTAAAGATCAGAACATAGAAGCTGGATCTACTTTAAGTGAAGATCGTAGACTTGTTGTCGAGTTAAGCAATGAACGTAATTCAGATGACGATGATGAAGAAGAAGAAAATGAATCTGACAGTGAAGAATCTGAGGAAGACGCTTTAGAAGATGAAGAAGAACAATTTGAATAATAAATGGACAATGGTCTAAAATATCGCTTTTTCTCATACGTTTAATACAAGCAAAGCTTGTATAAAGGAGAATGAACATGAGACGTGTTTCAATTGTGACAGTGAGAAAGCGGTTGGCCATTGTTTTTTTATGTATTGCGGTTTACTTTGTCATTATGTTTGGAAAATTAGCTTATGTTCAGCTAATTTCCAGTCCAGAAATAGTATCAAAAGCAGAGGAATTGTGGAGTCGTGACATTCCATTCCAACCTGAAAGAGGTAACATATTAGACCGAAATGGGGAGGTATTAGTAGAAAACGAGGTGGCACCAAGCTTATTGATTGTGCCTCGTCAGATTGAAGATGTTGATTATGCAGTTGATCAGTTAAGTCAAATTATTGATATTGATCAAGCTAAGTTACGTGATCATTTGACTCAAAATGTTTCAGTAGAAGCGATCCATCCTGAAGGGAGAAAGCTTAATAAAGATCAAGTTGATGCAATTAGAACATTAAATTTACCTGGACTTTATTTAGCGGAAGATTCAAAAAGGTTCTATCCTCATGATGAAAAATTAGCTCATGTTTTAGGCTTTACAGGTATTGATAATCAAGGTTTAATGGGCCTAGAAGCGAGCTATGATGAAGTGTTAAATGGTGAGGAAGGAGCATTATCCTTTTTCTCAGATGCTAAAGGTCATCGTCTTGAAGATCTATCAAATCGTTATACACCTCCTGAAGACGGGGAGCACCTTTCTTTGACAATAGATGCAGACATACAAGCTATTGTTGAGCGTGAGCTTGACCAGGCGGTAGCTGAATATAATCCGGATGGGGCTATGGCCATAGTGATGGACCCTAATAATGGGGAAGTACTTTCAATGGCAACACGGCCTAGCTTCCATCCTAATGAATATCAGTCTGTATCGCCAGAAATATATAATCGTAATTTACCCGTTTTTAGTACGTATGAACCGGGTTCAACGTTTAAGATTATAACTCTATCAGCAGCTCTTGAAGAGGCGCTTGTTGATTTGGAGGAAGATGACTATCATGACCATGGACATATCGAAGTAGGTGGTGCGCACTTACGCTGTTGGGAGAAAGGCGGACATGGCGATCAATCCTATTTAGAAGTTGTACAAAACTCTTGTAACCCTGGTTTTGTTAATTTAGGTCAAAAGCTTGGTGAAGAAAAATTATTTAGTTATATCGACCAATTTGGCTTTGGCGAAAAGACTGGAATTGATTTAGAAGGCGAAAGTACAGGGATTCTATTTGATGAAGAACAAGTTGGACCTGTGGAGTTAGCAACAACTTCATTCGGCCAAGGGGTGTCTGTTACACCGATTCAGCAAGTAACTGCTGTTGCAGCGGCCATAAACGGTGGGTACCTTTACGAACCATATGTAGTAAATGGTGTTGTTGACCCGATAACAGGTGAGATGTCCCAAGATCGAGAACCTAACATGAAAGCACAAGTGATTTCTAGTGAAACATCTAATGAAGTAAAAAATGCATTAGAACATGTTGTCGCTAAAGGAACAGGTAGAGGGGCTTATGTACAGGGTTACCGTGTTGGTGGGAAAACAGGTACTGCACAAAAAGTAGGCCCAGACGGCCGGTATCTAGAAAATGACCATATCGTTTCTTTTATAGGGTTTGCGCCAGCTGATGACCCGGAAGTACTGGTCTATATCGCAGTTGATAACCCTAAAGACGTATTACAATTTGGTGGTGTTGTTGCCAGTCCAATTGCTGGGAGAATTATTGGTGATTCACTTCGACATTTAGACGTTCCAATGCGTGAAGATGGTCTTGACAAAGAGTTTCAGTGGCCTGATGTCCCAACTGTTGAGGTCCCTGAATTAGAGGGAGAAACAGTCAATGATCTTCAACAATATTTAACGAATATAACAATTGAAGTAGAAGGTGAAGGTGATGTCGTTATATCACAAGCACCATCGAGTGGAACGGTAGTAGAGTCTGGTTCAACCATCAGAGTTTTCTTGGGGGATGAAGAAATCCAGTAACCATTGATTAGTTATGTATTGAAATTTGGCGAGTAGTTAAACAAATTGTTGTATGATATAATTTATCTTTTCCATTCGGTTAAAATAAATATTATAGTCTCGTGTAGAATTTGTTATAATGAATGTAGACTTTTTAAAAGGTAGTGGTGAAATGAAGTTATTAGACTTAGTAAATAAACTTCAATTTATAGAAGGTAATGATCGTAATAGTTTATTAAATATTGATATTACATCAATTGAAATGGATTCTCGTCAAGTTGAGCAGGGCTCGCTGTTTGTTTGTGTTAAAGGCTTAACATTAGATGGCCATCATTTTGTAGGTGAAGCTATAGGTAATGGTGCATCAGCTATTATAGCAGAACAACCTGTAGAAGCTGATGTACCTGTTTTACTTGTCCCTAACAGTTTAAAAGCATTAGCAACTTTAGCCGATACGTTTTACGGAAATCCAAGCCATTCATTAAATGTAGTTGGTGTGACGGGTACAAATGGCAAAACGACGTTAACTTATTTATTAGATGCAATCTTTAGAAAAGCAGAGCACAAAACAGCGTTAATTGGAACAATAGATATGAAAATTGGAGATGAAAGCTTCCCAGTTCAAAATACAACACCTAATGCTATTTTCCTACATAAAAACTTAAAGTTAATGAAAGAAAAAGGCGTTAAAACAGTTATTATGGAGGTCTCTTCGCATGCATTAAAACAAGGTAGAGTGTATGGAGTTGACTTTGATCATGCTGTTTTCACTAATTTATCGCAGGACCATTTAGACTATCACCCTAATATGGAAGATTACGCTTATGCGAAATCATTACTTTTTGCGCAACTTGGTAATACTTATACTAATCAAAAAAAATCAGCAATTATTAACATTGATGATGAGTATCATGATGTTATGTTAAATGCAACAGCTCAGCCAGTTGTTACGTATAGCTTAGAAAAACCAGCTGTTATTCAAGCTCATGACTATGAATTATCGCCGAGTGGTTTAAAGTTCGATGTCTATACACCAGAGGGATCTGTAAACATTACAACAAAATTATCTGGTAAATTTAATATTTACAACATATTGGCTGCAATGGGTGTCGCTTACCGATATGAGATTCCTTTAACTACGATTCAAGATGCTATTAAAGAATTACAAGGTGTTCCAGGAAGGTTTGAGTTAGTCGATGCTAACCAACCATTTTCGATTATTGTAGACTATGCGCATACACCTGATTCATTAGAAAATGTTTTACAAACAATTGATGAGTTAAAGGAACACCGCGTTATAACGGTTGTAGGATGTGGTGGAGACAGAGATCGCTCTAAACGGCCTAAAATGGCAAGTGCAGCTATGAAGTATAGCGATCATGTTATTTTCACTTCTGATAATCCTAGAACAGAAGATCCTCATGTAATATTAGCAGATATGACAAGTCATTTAACAGATGATGATGGATTATTTACGGTAATTGAAAGTAGACGTGAAGCAATCGAACGTGCAATTCATGTTGCTAATGAAGGGGATATTATTTTAATTGCTGGTAAAGGTCATGAAACTTATCAAGAGGTTAACGGTAAACGTCATCATTTTGATGATCGTGAAGTTGCTAAAGAGATGATCTTATCACCTTGAATCGGTAAAGAGGAGTATGACGCATGAATAAATTTACTACAGAGCTTTTAAATAAGTTATTTCCAAACAATCGGAATTTAAATGATCAAGTGGTAAGTATTGATCGTATTTACACAGATAGTAGAGAAGCGGTCAATAATGGTTTGTTCGTGCCTATTGTTGGTGAGAGGTTTAATGGGCACGATTTTATTTTGCAAGCTGTTGATAAAGGTGCTGTTGCAGCTATTTGGTCAACTGAACAAGAAGTGCCTACAGAGCTTTCAGAACAATTCCCATTGTTTTTCGTCGACGATACACTTGATGGTTTACAACAACTAGCAAGTGCTTATAGGGATTATGTTGACCCAACGGTAATAGGTGTTACAGGCTCAAATGGTAAAACAACGACGAAGGAAATAATTGGTTCATCCTTAGCGCATTACTTTGAAGTATCCAAAACGGAAGGTAACTTAAATAATTTAATTGGCATGCCGTTATCGATTCTAAGCATGCCTGTTAATACTGAAGTTCTTGTCTTAGAGATGGGAATGAATAGCTTTGGTGAGATCGAGCATTTATCTGAAATTGCCAAGCCTGATCTAGCTGTTATTACAAATATTGGCGAATCGCATATCGAACATTTAGGTAGTCGTGAAGGAATTGCTAAAGCAAAGCTCGAAATTGTAAAAGGGCTCAACGAAAATGGTGTCCTCATAGTTGATGGTGATGAACCGTTACTTGAGATTAATAACTATAAACAAGTGTTGAGTTGTGGGTTTCACAATGGGTTGGATTATCAAGTGACAGAAGTTTTCCAGTCAGAAGATCAAACGTCATTTAAAGTAAACAATCAGCCATTATCGATTCCTTTATTAGGTAAACATCAAGCAAAAAATGCTGCCTATGCCTTAGCTATTAGTGACTGGTTAAAGGTCGATCAAAATAAAATGGCAGCGTCTCTTGCTAATTTGTCGTTACCAGGGATGCGTTTTGAACAAATCAAAACGGAATCTGGAGCGTTAATGATTAACGATGCATACAATGCTTCTGCTACATCAATGAGAGCCTCTATTGATGTAGTGAAAAAATTGCCATATACAAATAAAGTTCTCGTATTAGGAGATATATTTGAGTTGGGTGAATTTGCAGCAAGCGAACACCGAAAAGTAGGCGAAGTTATCGATCAAGAAATTGATGTTGTTTTCACTATTGGTCAAGATAGTCAATATATTATAGAAGCACTACCAAAACAATTTACCGGCAAATCACAGCATTTTCATGAACGTGATCAATTAATCCGTAGAATTAAAGATTATATGTATGAAGATACTGTTATATTACTTAAAGCTTCACGTGGCATGAAGTTTGAAGAGATTATTCAAAAGCTAGAAGATTAAAGAAGTGAAAGAAAGGAAGAATAGGTTTTGTCACAAACATTAATATTTATAACAATCGCAGTATCATTTTTAATATCAGCCCTGTTATCACCAGTGCTCATACCATTCTTACGCCGATTGAAGTTCGGACAAAGCATTCGTGAAGAAGGTCCTGAATCACACCAAGCCAAATCAGGTACACCTACGATGGGTGGTGTGATGATTATATTTTCAATTGTAGCAACGTCCTTAATTCTCGTGCTAAGAGATGCTACGACGTTATTCTCTACAGAATTGTTTATATTATTATTTGTATTAGTAGGTTATGGCCTTATAGGATTTTTAGATGATTTTATTAAAATCTCCAAAAAACGAAACTTAGGGTTAACGTCTAAACAAAAGATGTTATGCCAAATAGTCATTGCTGTTGTAGTTTATATAATTTTACACAATAGTGGTTTTCCAACAGATATAGCTATTCCAGGTACAGATTTTTCAATTGAACTTGGGTGGTTATATGGCATTTTAATCTTAGTCATGTTAGTTGGTGCTTCAAATGCGGTGAACTTAACAGATGGACTAGATGGCTTAGTTGCAGGAACAGCATCAATTGCTTTTGCTGCGTTTGGTATTATTGGTTGGGCCTTTGGGGTGCCGACTGAAATTGTTATTTTCACCTTTTCAGTAGTGGGTGCATTACTTGGGTTTTTAGTATTTAATAGTCACCCTGCTAAAGTATTCATGGGTGATACAGGTTCTTTAGCCATTGGTGCCGCATTGGCTATTATTGCAATTTTAATGAAACTTGAAATTTTACTCATTATCATAGGTGGAGTATTTGTTATTGAAACGTTATCTGTTATTATTCAAGTGATCTCCTACAAGACAACAGGTAAACGAGTCTTTAAAATGAGCCCGCTACATCACCATTATGAACTAGTTGGATGGTCAGAATGGCGAGTCGTTATAACATTTTGGTTAGTCGGATTCATATGCGCTGCCTTTGGGGTTTACATTGAGGTGTTAATCTAGTGAAAACATTACAAAACTTTCAATATAATCATGTTTTAGTTTTAGGATTAGCCAAAAGTGGAAAGGCCGCTGCTCAGTTATTATATGATAGCGGCGTTTCCTTTTTGATTAATGACCAAAAGCCTTTTTTAGAAAATGAGCCTGCGCAATATTTTAATAATCTCGGTGTGAAAACGGTAACCGGCCACCATCCAGTTGAAGTACTTGAAGGGGTAGATCTTGTTGTTAAAAACCCTGGCATACCATACCATCATAATATTATTCAAGAAGCTGAAAGGCTAAACATTCCAGTAGTGACAGAGGTCGAACTAGCGTATGAATTAATTGATGGACCTTTGATCGCGATTACCGGTACTAATGGTAAAACAACGACGACGTCTCTTATTTATGAAATATTAAAAGAAGCTAATAAAAACCCAATTATAGCCGGTAACATTGGACAAGTTGCTTCTCAGGTGGTTAGACAACAAGAAGGAGAGCAACCTGTTGTGATGGAGTTGTCATCCTTTCAATTAAAAGCAACTCAAAATTTCAAACCCGATCTATCTGTATTATTAAATATTACAGAAGCCCACTTAGATTATCATCAAACTCGTGAAGATTACGTGAATTCTAAATTGAACATGATTAAACGTCAGACGACAGATGACCTCCTCATTTATAACCAAGACGATTCGACGGTTAACCGGTATATAAATGAGGGAGAAGTTAAAACAACACCGTTTACTTTAAAAGGGCTACTAAAAGAAGGTGTGTCTTATGATGGGCAGTGGGTTTATTATAATCAAAAGCCACTCATTAAAAGAAAATCGATCGTATTACCAGGCTTACACAACTTAGAAAATGTATTAGCAAGCATTGCGGTTGCCAAAGCATTTCAAGTAAGTGATGAACATATAAGAAACGTTTTGTCACGCTTTATCGGTGTGAAGCATCGCTTGCAATTTGTTAAAAACAAAGCAGGTCGATCATTTTATAATGATTCAAAGGCTACGAATATATTAGCGACGAGAAAAGCACTTCAATCATTCGACCAACCGATCGTATTAATTGCTGGGGGTCTTGATCGTGGGAATGAGTTTGATGAGCTTTTTGAACAGTTTGAACATGTAAAACACTGTGTTACATACGGGCAGTCAGCAGGGAAAATTGCTAAAGCTGCTCAAAGTAATCAATTTACAGAAGTTAGTATTGTTGATGATTTAGAACAAGCTACAAAACAAGCTTTCGAGGTAAGTGATGAAGGCGATATAATTTTATTGTCACCTGCTTGTGCAAGCTGGGATCAGTTCAAATCTTTTGAAGGCCGTGGTGACATGTTTATCGATGTTGTGCATAAGCTGTAATAGGGGCTTGTACGACTAGAGCCCCAACTTCAATATTGGAGTTAGGGGTGTTTTTTTGGAAAGTAAACAAGGAAAGTTAGATTATGTCTTACTAACGGCTATTGCTATTTTGTTGTTAATTGGTTTAGTGATGGTTTATAGTTCTTCATCAATATGGTCGGAATATAAATTTGACGATTCTGCGTTTTACTTAAAAAGACAAGCATTATTTGCAGTGTTAGGTGTCATCGGTATATTCATCACATTAAAAATTCCATATTACAAGTGGCTAAATTATTCAACTATAGCGTACGTACTCTGTTTCTTGTTATTAATTGCTGTTTTAATTCCTGGCATTGGTATGGTACGAGGCGGAGCTCAAAGTTGGATTGGAGTTGGAGCTTTTAGTATTCAGCCTAGCGAATTTATGAAAATCGGCATGATCTTACTATTTGCAGCCATTCTGCCTAAACTACAACGAGAAATCCGTCAGTTTAACAAAGGGTTTTTACCCATGTTGCTTTTATTGGTCGTTCCTTTTGGTTTAATTATGTTACAGCCAGATTTAGGGACTGGGATTGTATTTGTTGGAACAGGGATGTTAATGCTTTTTATTGCAGGAGCCAAAATAAGCCACTTTGCTTTACTTGGGGGTATCGGTTTAGCTGGACTTATTGCATTAATCGCATCAGCACCTTATAGGATTAGTAGAATTACTGCTTTTTTAAACCCGTGGGAAGACCCATTGGGTGATGGGTTTCAAATTATCCAGTCGTTATACGCTATTGGACCAGGCGGTTTAATGGGACTTGGGTTCGGTAATAGTATGCAGAAATACTTTTATTTGCCTGAACCTCAAACCGACTTCATCTTTGCTGTTATTGCTGAAGAATTAGGATTAATTGGTGGAACGTTCATCTTATTTTTATTTTTAATAATTATTTGGCGCGGAATCATAATAGCTTTAAATATGCAAGATTTATCAGGCTCTCTTTTAGCATTTGGGATCACCGCGATGATTACGATACAAGTTATGATTAATATTAGTGTAGTCATTGGTTTAATACCTGTTACAGGAATCACATTGCCACTTTTGAGTTATGGTGGGTCTTCACTAACGATTACATTATTATCGTTCGGTGTGTTGTTGAATATTAGTAAATATGCGAAAATTAACTAATAGCAGTAAGAGAGTTATTCCTACTCTCTTTACTGTTATTTTATTTTTGTTTTACAAAACATTTAAAAAAGTTAAATTAGAACAAAATACCTTATTATATCAAGTATAATCTGTGCTATAATAGAAAAATAACACGAGTTATTAGATTAATAGTTATTAAGAGTAATTATTCTTACCTATTGGTGAATGTAATTATTATAAGGAGTAGCTTTTTCGATGGCTGATAAGAAAATTGTATCGATAGAAGATCGTATACCTCAACTGAAACAAGCTCGTAAGAAGAAGGCTAATAGAAGATTTATTTTTTATTTAACTTTAATTATTAGTTTAATCCTTATAATTGTTTATATGCAATCACCATTAAGTCACGTTAAATCAGTTGAAGTGACTAATAACGAAGCTGTAAACGAAGAAAACATTATTGATTTAGCAGACATTAACAAAGACCAATCTTTTTGGAATATTAGTGCAGATGATTTAACTGAACGAATAACTGAGCACCCTGAAATCGAACATGCAGAAGTCAAAAGAAGTTGGTATAATACTTTTGTTATATCTGTACAAGAGTTTACCCGGGTTGCTTACCAAAGAGACGGCGATTATTTTTATCCTGTATTACAAAATGGTGATCGTTTAAATGAAGTTCAATTAGATCATCCAAGAGAAGACGCACCATTATTGCATGGTTTTGAAGAAGAGCCTTTAAAAGAATTAGCTGAACAACTTGCTTTGATTCCACAGTCAGTCAGTTTATTAATATCTGAAATATATTGGGAACCTGAAGAGCATAACAGCGAACAAATCCGACTATTTACAACCGATGGACAAGAGGTTATTGGGGCTATATCGAATTTTTCAAGTAAGATGGAAGCCTACCCTTCGATCGCTTCACAACTGAATGATGATATTGAAGGGGTACTTCACCTTGATGTCGGTGCTTATTTTGTTCCTTATGATAATGAAGACCTTGATGAATTGGATGAAGTTGAAGAGTTAGATTATGACGAAGAAGTGTAAAAAAATGTAGAAAAAATGTAGAAAGTTGTAACAATAAGCAGGTATTAAAGTAATTTAAGTTGAATTTTATTAGTGATAGTAGTTAAATAAAGTAAAATAACTGAAAGGAAATGTAGGCCTAGTTGGAGGTGCAAACATGAACCGAAGTGAAATATTAGTTAGCTTGGATATCGGTACTTCTAAGGTTAAAGTCATAATTGGCGAGGTATCCAATGATACGATAAATGTTATTGGTGTAGGAACAGCAGAGTCTGTTGGAATGAAAAAAGGAGCAATAGTAGATATTGACCAAACTGTTCATGCTATTCAAAATGCTATTGATCAAGCAGAACGAATGGTTGATATGGCGATTAAACGTGTGATTGTTGCAATTAATGGTGATCATATACAATTACAAGATTGCCATGGAGTAGTAGCTGTATCGAGTGAGACAAGAGAAATTGATCTCGAAGATGTTACTAGAGTAATAGAAGCTTCCCAAGTCATGCAAATCCCACCAGAAAGGGAAATTGTTGATGTCATTCCAAAACAATTTATTGTAGATGGTCAAGATGAAATTACAGACCCTCGTGGTATGATCGGTGTTCGTCTTGAAATGCAAGGAACTTTAATTACTTGTGGTAAGACAAACTTACATAATATTTTAAAATGTGTTGAACGCGCTGGATTACAAGTTGAAGATATATGCCTACAGCCACTTGCAGCCGGCGAAGTCGCATTATCACAAGATGAAAAAACATTAGGTGTTGGTTTAATTAATATTGGTGCAGGTAGTACGACTGTTTCTTTTTACATAGACGGTCACTTAGCTAACACTTCAGTTATTCCACTTGGTGGTGACAACATCACAAGAGATTTATCAATTGGCTTAAAAACAACTACTGAGGAAGCAGAAGCGATTAAGTTGGACTATGGACATGCTTATCTCAATACAGCAATAGAGGACAATTCATTTACTGTAACAACTATTGGTAGTGACGAACAACAAACATTTAATCAAGTTCAAATAGCCGAGATTATTGAAGCAAGATTAGATGAAATCTATCAATTTGTATTACAAGAATTTAATCGAATGGGTTATGCGCAATTACCAGGTGGTTACGTATTAACAGGTGGTTTAATGCAAATCCCTGGCGTAATAGACTTAGCAAGAGATGTATTCCAAACTAATGTGCGCGTCTCAGTTCCAACACATATTGGCGTTAGAGAACCACAATTTACTGTAAGCCTTGGAACCTTGCAATTCGCTTATCGAAATGCGAGAATACAAGGTAAAGAATATAGTGTTGGTATTGAAGGACAACATTCACAACAACAATCAAAATCAAAACCGGTGTCAAATACGAAAGAAAAGCCTAAACGAAAACCAAAAGAAGAACCAAAGAATAAAGAAGGTTTCATGAAAAAGATTCAAAACTATTTCTTTGATTAATTGCACGTTTCCTTCAAAGGTAGTGTTTAAAAGGAATAATGATCAAGTAGGAGGAACGAGACATGTTAGATTTTGAAGCAAATACGGACCAATTAGCAACAATAAAAGTGATCGGCGTTGGCGGTGGTGGTTCTAACGCTGTTAATCGCATGATTGAACATGGTGTACAAGGTGTAGAATTTATTGCAGTTAATACAGACGCTCAAGCGTTAAATTTGTCTAAAGCTGATACGAAATTACAAATCGGAGAAAAATTAACACGTGGCTTAGGGGCTGGGGCGAATCCAGAAGTCGGAAAAAAAGCTGCAGAAGAAAGTAAAGAAGTTATTGAAGAAGCACTACAAGGTGCTGATATGGTATTTGTAACTGCTGGTATGGGTGGTGGTACTGGTACAGGTGCTGCTCCAGTTATTGCTCATATAGCCAAGGAAATTGGCGCATTAACAGTCGGTGTTGTAACTCGCCCGTTCTTATTTGAAGGACGCAAGCGATCTACACATGCTACATCAGGTGTGGATACGTTAAAAGAAAATGTCGATACACTTATAGTTATTCCAAACGACCGTTTACTTGAACTTGTCGATAAAAATACACCGATGCTTGAAGCGTTCCGAGAAGCAGATAACGTTTTAAGACAAGGTGTACAAGGTATCTCAGACTTAATTGCTGTTCCTGGTTTAATTAATGTTGACTTTGCAGACGTCAAGACAATTATGTCTGATAAAGGGTCTGCATTAATGGGAATTGGTGTTGCAACAGGTGAAAGTCGTGCAGCTGAAGCAGCGAAAAAGGCAATCTCATCACCATTACTCGAAACATCCATTGATGGTGCACATGGTGTTTTAATGAACATCTCTGGTGGTCAGAATTTAAGTCTTTATGAAGTGCAAGAAGCAGCTGAAATTGTAACATCTGCTGCTGATCAAGAAGTAAACGTTATTTTTGGTTCAGTCATTAATGAAACATTAAAAGAAGAAATCGTTGTGACGGTTATTGCTACTGGTTTTGATGAAAACGAACAATCTAACCAAAACCAACAAGCAAGACCAACTCAAACAAGTGCATCTTCAGTTGGTCAACAACAACCAAGAAAAGAACGACCAGCACAAACTAAGCAGCGCACAAGCATTGAAGAAGATACTTTAGACATTCCAACATTTTTACGTAATCGCAATCGTGAACAATAAAGTAAAATGAATGAGGAGAGCTTTTTCAAAAGTCATAAACTTGACTTATTGAAAAAGCTCTTTTTTTATACTTTGGAATAAATTTAGGGTGCCATTTTAAGAGGGTCCTAAGTCAAATGTTGGGCTGTCCATCTGAGGCACTCCAAATATATGCCATGTGTCCTTGTACATGTTTATCCTCGTGATGTGCTAATACTTTTCGTCACAATCGGTCAAATCGTCGAAAGCCAAATCAATCGCTTTTTCGAACTCAGGTATATCCGATTATTTTACGGTATCGTAAAATTTATAATAGTTTGCCTGTGCACGAAAACTACTTTTGTTTTGTTGGTGGTATAAAACAAGGATAACAAATAAGGAATTAACTTTAATAGATTTTCTCTATATAAAACTGATTCGACCTCACTTTTATTAAAACTACCACATTTTTAAGACAAAAGTTCTCAAAAAAAGCTAAACAAGAAGCCGAGAAATTGACATGTTTCTTAGGCTTCTTTTTTTATACTAGCTTTAAGGAAACTAAAAGGATGTGAAACGTGCAATTATATGTAGACTTAATATGGCTATTAAATTTGTTATTTGACTGGATGATCTTATTAGTAGTTGCCTGGGTAACAAGGAGTAAATTTGTACATTGGCGAGTATTTTTAGCGGCACTATTTGCATCACTAATCATTCCATTCACACTACTTTTGGATTGGAGTATATTCGACTCTGCCATTTTTAAACTAATATATTCAGTTTTTATTATTCTAATCGCATTTTCATATCAGTTTTTAAAAGATTTTTTTATTAAGTTTATTAGTTTCTATTTTATAAACTTTTCAATTGGTGGGGCCGTTTTCGGGATCCATTATTTTATTAATACGAATACAGAGATGGTCCTAAGTACCCATGCACCCTTTGGTGATATGGTGAGTTGGATTGTTGTCTTAATCTTGTTCCCTGTAGCTTTGTTTATTACCAAAAGTCAATTACAAAATTTAACGATGTTTCAGATGCGTTTGCAACAGCAATATGATGTATCGATTCGTTATCAAAATAAGAAAATACAAGTTTTAGGTTTTTTAGATACTGGGAACCAACTCAAACATCCTTTAACACAACATCCAGTTATTTTAGTTAATGAAACCATTTTTAAGCATTGGTTTGACGAAACAAAAGTAGAATCATTAAAATTGGCTGATCATTTAGGTTTTCAAAATGTGAATGATGAAATTCAATTAATTCCGTATCAAAAAGCAGGTGGAGAACAAGGATTGTTACCTGCATTTTTAGCAGATGAAGTAAATGTTCTCATTAATAACCAAGTTGTTTCAACGAAGAAAGTGTATGTGGGCATTCATTTTGGTCATTTTTCACGACAAATGAATGTTCAATGTTTATTAAACCCGTTATTAATACAATCGAAACGGATGAGGGTAAAAGATGTAGAGGGGGTATCATAAATTGCGTCGTATTTGGAATTATTTACAGCGAATTTATTTTAAACTAATTGTAAAACTTAAAATTAAACGGGACGAAATTTATTATATTGGTGGTAGTGAAGCATTGCCACCACCTTTATCTAAAGATGAAGAACGTAATGTGTTAGAGCGTATGGTTGCAGGTGATCAAGCGGCTAAATCTATGTTAATTGAACATAACTTAAGGCTAGTTGTTTATATTGCGAAGAAGTTTGAAAATACCGGAATCCACATTGAAGATTTAATTAGTATAGGCTCGATCGGACTTATAAAAGCAGTCAATACTTTTAATCCTGAAAAGAAAATCAAGCTTGCTACCTATGCTTCACGTTGTATAGAAAATGAGATTTTAATGTATTTAAGAAGAAACAATAAGCGAAAAACAGAAGTATCTTTTGATGAACCGTTAAATGTTGATTGGGACGGCAATGAGTTATTATTGTCAGATGTCTTAGGTACGGAGGAAGATATTATTACAAAAGACCTTGAGTCCTATGTAGATAAAACTTTATTAATATCAGCTCTATCAACACTAAATGGGCGAGAAAAGCAAATCATGGAGATGCGCTTTGGTCTAAGTGGTTATGAAGAACAGACACAAAAAGATGTAGCTGATCAGTTAGGGATTTCACAATCGTACATTTCAAGGTTAGAAAAGAAGATTATAAAACGGTTAAAACGAGAATTTAATAAAATGGTGTAACCCCTTATATCCCTTGAACTATTTGTTAGTTTAAGGGATTTTTATTGATTGATTTCATAAGTTCATCGCATAAAAACTCTCATTCTGGAAAAAATGAAATTGACATCATCTCCAGATGGGAGGGGCTAGCATGACAAGAAATAAAGTTGAAATCTGTGGTGTTGACACGTCAAAGTTACCCGTTTTAAAAAATGATGAAATGAGATTTCTCTTTAAAAGGGTACAAGCAGGTGATGAGCCGGCAAGAGAAGAGTTAGTCAATGGTAATCTGAGATTAGTATTAAGCGTTATTAAGCGTTTTAATCATCGTGGAGAGAATGTTGATGACTTATTCCAAGTTGGTTGTATTGGTTTAATGAAGTCAATTGATAACTTTGACCTAAGTCAAAATGTAAAGTTTTCTACCTATGCTGTACCGATGATTATTGGTGAAATTAGGCGTTATCTAAGAGACAATAACCCTATAAGAGTATCACGGTCTTTGCGTGACATTGCTTATAAGGCATTACAGGTAAGAGAAGAATTAATGAGTCAACGCTCAACAGAACCGACGACTCAAGAAATTGCAAAAGAAATGGACATCCCTTATGAAGATATTATTTTTGCCTTAGATGCTATTCAAGACCCGGTATCGCTTTTTGAACCAATTTATAATGATGGAAGTGATCCGATTTTTGTTATGGATCAACTAAAAGATGATAAGCAAAAAGATTCTTCATGGTTAAATGAATTAGCCATTAGAGAAGGGATTAAAAAGTTAAATGAACGGGAGAAGCTCATCATTAATCAACGTTTCTTCGAAGGTAAAACTCAAATGGAAGTTGCTGATGAGATCGGAATTTCACAAGCTCAAGTATCAAGGTTAGAGAAGTCAGCAATAAAGGAAATGAATAAAACGGTTTTAGATCAATAAGTGAACCAAAACCTCCAAAGAATTTTACATCTTACTTTTACGGTGTAGTTCAAGTTGGAGGTTTTTTTATGCTTTTTTCCTTCATATAGTATTAATAGTGGGGAGGCATGGTCATTATGTTATTGTCAGAACTTCAAACAAAAGATATTATTGAGGTTGAGAATGGAGAGAAAGTCGGCTTTATTAGTGATTTAGAATTAGATGTGTCTGTAGGTGTGATTCTTTCGTTAATTGTGACAGTTAAAGGGAAATGGTTTGGTGTGTTCGGGGAGCACGAAGAAATAGCCATTGCGTGGTCACAAATCGAAAAGGTTGGTACGGATGTCATATTAGTGAGAATGATGAAACATTCAAAATAAACAGGTTGAGACGTTAAGAAAATTATATCAAGATGTGGTAAAATAGTAATAAGAGGAGCGTCGTTTATGAGTGAAATTTTAGAATTTGAAACCCCAAGTTTATTAATAAATTCTAGTTGGGAGAAGTATGGTATAAAAGCCGGTTTTACAACTAGAGCTAATGGGTTTAGCTCAAAGCCTTATGATTCATTAAATGTCGGTGTACATGTTGATGACAAGCTCGAATCAGTACTTCAAAATAGACAATACATAAGTGAACAAATTGGTTACCCTTTGGAGAGCTGGAACTGTTTAAACCAAGTTCACAGCACTGATGTCATCAATTTGACTGAGGTGGATCAGTCGAGTACTGATCATGAAAAGCCTAAAATAGATGCTGATGGTATCTTCACCAATGACCCTGATCAATTATTAGTCACATTTTATGCAGACTGTGTGCCGTTATATATTGCAGCACCAAAACAAAAATGGGTCGGCCTTGCACATGCAGGATGGCGAGGAACAGTTGGTGGTATAGGAAAGAAGATGATTCAATCATTAGAACATCAAGGGGCAACTTTAGATAGTATTCGAGTGATGATTGGACCTTCAATTACACAAACCAACTATGAGGTAGACGATCGAGTCGTTACACAAATCCCTCAAAATTACCACGCTCAAGTTTTAAAACCTAGTCCAAATGGTCGTTATTTACTTGACTTAAAAATGTTAAACTATTTATATTTGAAACAAGCAGGGTTAAAAGATTCCCAAATTAGTATGACAAACTATTGTACTTATGAAGAAGAGGAACTGTTTTACTCTTTTCGCCGAGATGAAGGTCAAACCGGCAGGATGATGGCTTTCATATCATTACAAATTTCATAGCAAGGGTGTCTGTTAACATGGTAGTAAGTGAACGATTTAACACAATTCAAACTGAAATTAATCAAGCATGTGAACGAGCTGGTCGTGATTTAAGTGACATTAAAGTTATTGCCGTAACAAAGTATGTTTCTGTTGAACGAGCGAAAGAGGCTGTAGATTCAGGGGTTACTGAATTAGGTGAAAATCGTCTAGAAGGTTTATTAGAAAAATATGAAGCTATTGGACAAGCAGCCAACTGGCATTTTATTGGAACATTACAATCACGCAAAGTAAAAGATGTTATTGATTACGTTGATATGATTCATTCATTAGACCGTAAATCATTGGCTAAAGAAATAAATAAACGTGCTAATCGTCCTGTACAGTGCTTTGTACAAGTTAATACAAGTGGTGAAGAATCTAAACATGGGCTTAAGCCAGAAGCGGTCATTCCTTTTATTGAAAGTTTAGAGAGTTATCCGAATGTCCAAGTGATTGGTTTAATGACGATGGCGCCATTTGTCGAAGATGAAGACTATATTAGACAATGTTTTAAAAAGTTAAGAGAATTAAAAGATCAAGTTAAGAGCCTAAACTTTTCCTATGCACCTTGTGACAATCTTTCTATGGGGATGAGTAATGACTTTCACATTGCCATAGAAGAAGGAGCTACACATTTAAGAATAGGTTCAAAATTAGTTGGAAATGAAAAATAGGAGAGATTCCGATGAGTTTTAAAGACAAGTTCAAGTCATTTTTTGATTTTGATGAACAAGCATCATTTGAAGAAGACCAAGCAACAAAACGCGAGGATCATAAAGTCAATCAAGAACAAGAACCGGCCAAACAGTTCAAAAAACAAAATCAAGACAACGTGGTCAGTCTAACCTCCATTCAAAATGATACGAAAATGGTATTATGTGAACCAACTGATTATGATGAGGCACAAGAAATTGCTGATCATGTCAAAAAGAAAAAGTCAGTCGTCGTTAATTTGCAACGTCTAGATCATCAAACGAGTATGCGTATTGTTGACTTTTTAAGTGGTACGGTCTATGCTTTAGGCGGTAATATCCAAAAGCTTGGTCAACAAACTTTCCTATGCACACCTGAACATGTTGATATTTCAGGCAGTATTTCAGAGATTTTCAATGATTCTAGTTATGATTATAAATAAGAAAGGGTGTAATGTGAGTGGATGCCATATTTAATCTTATATTAATAGGAGTTCAAATATATTCGTTTATGTTAATCGGATATATTTTTATGTCTTGGTTTCCTGGTGCAAGGGAATCTCAATTTGGGCAGTTTTTGTCCAAAGCGTGTGAGCCTTATTTAGAGCCGTTTCGAAAAGTGATTCCACCTTTAGGTATGATTGATATTTCACCTATCGTAGCAATTATCACACTTCATCTAGCATCGAACGGTTTGATCGTTGTGTTTAATATGTTGCTTTAATCATTAGATTAGAAAGAGGAAGTTCATGGATTTATACCAACATTTTCGTCCAGAAGAACAACCATTTATAGATCAAGTGATTGATTGGAGACATCAAGTTGAACGACAGTATATACCGGTTATAAGCGATTTTCTCAACCCAAGAGAACAATTAATCTTTCAATCCATTATTGGTCAAGAAGACAATTTAACATTATCATTCTACGGTGGTTATGAACGAGCGGAACGTAAGCGTGCTATATTAGCCCCTTTTTATGAAACAATTGAACATGAAGACTATAAGTTAAGTATATTACAAGGTACATATGCTTCTAAGTTCGTCTCTCTTTCACATCGAGATTTGTTAGGGACCATGATGTCACTGGGCTTACAAAGGAAAAAGCTGGGAGACTTAATTGTTCTAGATGGAGAATTTCAAATCATATGTGATCAAGATTTAGCACTATATTTAAAGATGAATGTAGAGAAGATCAAAAATACTCGAATTAACTTAACGGAAGTGGATGAACATACTGTTTTAAACCCTGATCATCATTGGCAGGAAAAAGAAGGGACTGTTTCTTCGACAAGACTTGATGTTATGATTAAAGAAATCTATCAAATCTCTCGTCAAAAAGCTCAAACCTTTATTGAAAAAGAAGCAGTTAAAGTTAATCACCGCATTGTTAATCATTCATCTTATCATCTGCAATCTGGTGATTTAATTTCACTCAAATCATATGGTAGAAGTAAAGTAGTAGCAATTCTAGGAGAAACAAGAAAAAGTAAAATTCGCATTAAAACGGCTAAATTGAAATAATATGAAGAACTAAGCAGGAAAAAGATGCTTCTTGTCGAAATAGTACATAAAGACATTGCGAAATAGGACTAGAGGGGGTTCAAGTCAATGGGAATAACGCCGCTTGATATTCATAATAAAGAGTTTACTAGAGGATTTCGTGGATATGATGAAGATGAAGTTAATGAGTTTTTAGACCAAGTTATTAAAGACTTTGAGAAAGTTATTCGCGAGAAAAAAGCATTAGAAGAGCGCGTTAATGATAGTGAAGAGAAGCTAGGTCATTTTAGTAATATTGAAGAAACATTAAACCGCTCTATTCTTGTTGCTCAAGAAACAGCAGATGAAGTGAAGAATAATGCGAATAAAGAATCAAAATTAATTATAAAAGAAGCAGAGAAAAACGCTGATAGAATTGTTAATGATGCACTAGCGAAGTCTCGACAAGTATCAATGGAAATTGAAGAGCTTAAAAAACAAGCTAAAGTATTCCGTACACGTTTAAAAATGTTAGTTGAAGCCCAATTAGATATTATTGATAATGAAGATTGGGAAGATTTATTTGAACTAGATACTGAAGAGCAAGAGGGCCAACAATTGGAATCAGCTTATAGTTCTCATTCACAATCAGATTCATAGTCACGTTTAAAATGTGTCTATAATAGATATAATTAAAATATAGTCCTTGACTTCAAAGTAATAATTATCTATAATTTTTTATCATGAGATGACTGAAGTTTTTACATTAATTATTAAGTAGTATATGGAATAAAGCGTTGATGGGGACAGTACTTGAGTGTTAGTTGTTAAAGCGAGCTAGGGAAGGTGTAAGCCTAGTAGCAACCCTCTTAAGGAAGATCACCCCGGAGTTTCCTTTTCGAACCTTTAAGTCACAGTAGAAAAGGACGTCTTCATTCACGTTACGAATGCTCAAGTGGAATGAATTGTTTTATTCATTCAATGAGGGTGGTACCGCGAGCCTGCTCGTCCCTGTTTTGGGGATGAGCAGGCTTTTTGTATGAACTTTAAATGAAGAGCTTATTAGGGCTAGTGATATTTGAAACAGGTTAAGGAGGATTTTTATGAGTTATAAGGAAACGTTATTAATGCCAAATACTGAGTTTCCGATGCGCGGAAACTTACCAAACCGTGAGCCTGAGATGCAAAAAGCTTGGGATGAAGAAGGAATTTACGAAAAAGTACAAAAGCGTACAGAAGGTAGACCGTTATTTATTTTACACGATGGCCCTCCATACGCGAACGGTGACCTACATATGGGTCATGCGTTAAATAAAATTTTAAAAGACTTTATTGTGCGTTATAAATCAATGGCTGGCTTTCATGCTCCATATGTTCCTGGTTGGGATACGCACGGTTTACCAATTGAAGTAGCATTAACGAAAAAAAAGAAAATTGATCGTAAAAAACTATCAATTGCTGAATTTAGAGAAATGTGTAAAGAGTACGCGCTACAACAAATTGATAATCAACGCGTACAATTTAAGCAACTAGGCATTCGTGGTGATTGGGATAATCCTTACATTACGCTTGATCCTTCTTTTGAAGCTCAGCAAATTAAAGTGTTCGGTGAAATGGCTAAACGTGGCTATATTTACAAAGGTAAGAAGCCTGTATATTGGTCACCATCATCTGAATCAGCATTAGCTGAAGCTGAAATTGAATATCAAGACAAACGCTCTCCATCAATCTATGTATCATTTAATGTAACTGATGGAAATGGCATGTTAGATGGTGATGAGAAGTTTGTTATTTGGACGACAACCCCTTGGACAATTCCAGCAAACTTAGCTATTGCTTTACACCCAGAGGTTGACTATGTGGTTGCTTCAACTGAGGAAGGTAAATTTATTGTAGCAGAGGACCTACTTGAAGAAGTAGCTGAAATGACAGAATGGACCAACCCTTCAGTTGTCAATCGTTATAAAGGTAAGGACCTGGAGCACGTTGTGACAAAGCACCCAATTTATGATCGCGATTCGCTAATCATTTTAGGTGAACATGTAACAACTGAATCTGGTACTGGTTGTGTTCACACTGCGCCAGGACATGGTGAAGATGACTTTTGGATTGGTAAGCAATACGGATTAGATGCATTATGTCCAGTTGATGAAAGAGGTGTGTTCACGAGTGAAGCACCAGGTTTTGAAGGTGAATTTTACGATAAAGCTAACAAAGCTATTACTGAAAAACTAGACGAAGTAGGAGCACTACTAAAGCTTGAATTTATGACACACTCATACCCACATGATTGGCGTACAAAGAAGCCAACGATCTTCCGAGCTACATCACAATGGTTTGCATCTGTTAGTGATTTCCGTGAAGACCTACTTCAAGCGGTCAAAGAGGTTGATTGGCACCCTGAGTGGGGTGAAACGCGCATGTATAACATGGTGAAAGACCGTGAAGATTGGTGTATTTCACGTCAACGTGTTTGGGGTGTACCAATTCCAGTTTTTTATGCTGAAAATGGTGAAGTGATCATTACAGATGAAACAATTGATCATGTATCTAACCTATTCCGTAAGCATGGTTCTAATATTTGGTTTGAACAAGATGCTTTAGAGCTATTACCTGAAGGGTTTACTCACCCTGGTAGTCCTAATGGTAAATTCACAAAAGAAACAGACATTATGGATGTTTGGTTTGACTCAGGTTCGACTCATCAAGGAGTATTAGTTGAACGTAATGAGCTAGAGCGTCCTGCAGATTTATATTTAGAAGGATCAGACCAATATCGTGGTTGGTTTAACTCATCTTTAACAACATCTGTAGCGATTACCGGTCAATCACCATATAAAGGAATTTTAAGCCATGGCTTTACACTAGATGGTGAAGGTCGTAAGATGAGTAAATCCTTAGGTAACGTTATGGTACCATCAAAGGTTATGAAACAATTAGGTGCAGACATTTTACGTTTGTGGGTAGCAAGTACAGACTATGGTGCTGATGTGCGTGTATCGAATGAAATCTTAAAGCAAGTGTCTGAAGTTTATCGTAAAATTAGAAATACGATGCGTTTCTTACTCGGTAACTTACACGACTTTGAGCCTAACACGCATCAGTTAGCAGAAAGTGAATTAGAAGAAGTGGATCGTTACATGCTAATTCGTTTGCAAGAAACAGTAGCAAAAGTACGTCAAGCTTACGACAATTATGATTTCTCAGTGATCTATCATACGATTAATAATTTCTGTACAGTTGACTTAAGTGCCTTTTATTTAGATTTCGCTAAAGATGTATTATACATTGAAGAGCCAAATAGTACGCGTCGCCGTAGCATTCAGACGGTTTATCATGAAATTTTAGTTAGCTTAACGCAATTGTTATCACCAATTCTATCTCACACTGCTGATGAAATTTGGAACTATATCCCTGGTGTAGAAGCAGAAAGTGTACAATTAACAGACCTTAAAGAAGCTAGAACCATTGAAGGTGAAGAGAAAACGAAGGCTAAGTGGCAACAGCTAATGGCCATTCGTGAAGATGTATTAAAAGCGTTAGAAGAAGCGCGAAATGATAAAGTAATTGGTAAGTCATTAGAAGCTAAAGTGACGATTGTTCCAAAAGATGAAGCTACTTTAGAATTATTAGAATCAGTCGAACATCTTCATCAATATTTAATTGTTTCTGATGTTGAATTAGCGACTGAATATAAAACAGCTAAAGCGTTCGAACATGTATCAGTTGCAGTTGAAAAGCATACAGGTGAGAAGTGTCAACGTTGTTGGGTAGCATCCAATACGGTCGGTTCTAATGATTCACACCCAGAATTATGTGAACGTTGTGCAAGTATTGTTGTACAGTTATAATAATTCTTTCTGAGGCTCCTCTTGTTTTAAAGAGGAGCTTCGTTTTATGGCTCTAAAATATTTGTTGGGGTAGAGACACAATTCAGAGTGAGGTTTGGGATGGCGGCCGCCCGGCGTTGGTAAAAAGAAATTATGAACAGAACGATTACAAAGATGGCCTTAATAGTCAAACCTAAGTCATTAAACGACAAGCATTTGGCTTTCGACGCTTTTCCTGATTGTGCCGAAAAGTATTAGTTCACCACCAGTATAAACATGTAGAAGGACAGATGACATAAATAAGGGGTGCTCTTAGAAGGCCAAACTAACATTTGACTTAGAACCGGAAATTAAATCGTTTTTGTTTTATTTTTATGATAAAATGCAAGAGGAAGAATAAAAGGTGGGGGGTAGTCGATTGATCTATTACATCATTGCACTTTTCATTATTGCACTCGACCAAATTACGAAATGGGTTATTATACGGACCATGAACCTACATGAATCAATCGAAGTGATCTCAGGCTTCTTTTATATTACATCTCACCGCAATAGTGGTGCAGCTTGGGGAATGTTACAAGGGCAGATGTGGTTATTTTACCTTGTGACAGTTTTTGTAGTCGGCGTCATCGTATACTATATGAGACAGTATCGAAACGGTTATAAATTATTAAATGTTGGATTTGCGTTGATATTAGGTGGTGCAATAGGGAATTTTATTGATCGAATTGTCATGCAAGAAGTGGTTGACTTTTTAGATTTTATTATTTTTAATTACAACTTTCCGATTTTCAACGTTGCGGATATGGCCTTAACAGTTGGTGTGACTATTATAATTGTTTTAATATTGTATGATGAGTGGAACAGTAAAAGGATGAAAAAAGATGACGAATAAACAGCAATTTACAATTGATGAATCTTTCAAGAAAAAACGAATTGACCAAGTTTTAGCAAATATTAATGACGAGGCATCACGCAATCAAGTTCAATCATGGATTAAAGATGGCTATGTGAAGGTGAATGGTTCTATTGTCAAGAACAATTATAAATGTCAGCTTGGAGATCATTTATCTTGGGAAATTCCAGAGCCAAAAGAAATGACGATTGAACCAGAAAATATTGCGTTAGACATTCGTTATGAAGATGAACATCTACTAGTTGTCAATAAACCAAAAGGAATGGTTGTGCACCCAGCACATGGTCATGAAAGTGGTACGCTTGTCCATGCCTTGTTATACCATTGTCATGATCTATCGGGAATCAATGGCGTCTACCGCCCAGGCATTGTCCATCGAATTGATAAAGATACAAGTGGGTTATTAGTTGTTGCTAAACATGATCAAGCTCACGAAAAATTGTCCGAACAATTATCGAATAAAGAAATAAAAAGACAATATGAAGCACTTGTCCATAAACCTATCTCTCATGAATTAGGCACGATTGATGCCCCAATTGGAAGAGATCCTAATGACCGTCAGAAAATGGCGATTGTTAATGATGGAAAAGAAGCTGTTACACACTTTTCTGTTATTGAAAAGTATGAAAACTTCACACATGTGGTATGTGAGTTAGAAACAGGGAGAACGCACCAAATTCGCGTCCATTTTAAATATATCGAACACCCTTTAGTTGGTGATCCAAAGTATGGACCTAGAAAAACGTTAGATGTTCAAGGACAAGCTCTACATGCAAAAAAATTAGAATTCACTCATCCAATAACCAATGAATCGATTAGTGTTGCTGCTGAATCACCGCAAATCTTTAGAGATACGATTGAGAAAATAAAATTAATGACTTGACTTTTCTTAATTAGAAGATAGAATATATACTAAGGATTAATTAAATAAAACCTTTAAAAATAGTCCAGAGAGGCTAACAAGGTAACGATGATAAAGTATGGGATTAGTATGTCTATCTATACCCTCTTTTGTTACCTTGTGTAGCAAAAGAGGGTTTTTTAATGTTTTTAGTAGGAGGGTTTGGTTTGCAAGAAAAAACACAATTATTAGATCAACCAGCCGTATCAAGAGCAGTAAAGCGAATATCTCATGAAATTATTGAACGAAATAAAGGAACGGATGATTTAGTTCTAGTTGGAATAAAAACGAGAGGGATGCCTTTAGCAAGACGTATTCAAGCTGCTATTGAACAAATCGAAGGCGTAACAGTACCAACTGGCGAACTTGATATTTCATTATATCGTGATGACTTATCCAACATGGATGAACATGATGAAGCTCATGTGAATCAATCTAAAATTGATCATGAATTAAATGGTCAAACAGTTATTCTAGTCGATGATGTCCTTTTTACAGGGCGAACGGTCCGTGCGGCAATGGATGCGGTTATGGATATAGACCGTCCGAAGCAAATTCAACTAGCTGTACTAATTGACCGTGGTCATCGTGAATTACCAATTCGGGCTGACTATGTAGGTAAAAATATTCCTACCTCACTTCAAGAAGTCATTAAAGTTCAACTCAGTGAGGTTGATGATGATGAGCAAGTGAGTATTTACGAATAAATAAATTTTAACAAGTTAATAATGTTCAAATTGATCGAACTGATCAATTTGGCATGGCCTTTAAAATAGTCCAGAGAGGCTAAGAAGGTCGTGAAGTAAGCGTACATTTGGGGAGTAGTATAGATGTGTACGTGTAACTCTTTGCGACCTTTCGCAAAGAGTTTTTTTGTTTTAGTAATTAACAAAGGGGAGTTAAACGTGAATAGAGAGAATAAAGTATTAGATATTCAAGAAGTCCCGAGCCTAAATAAATGGTTTTTACTAAGCTTACAACATTTATTTGCGATGTTTGGTGCGACGATTTTAGTTCCATACTTAATCGAAATGCCACCGAATGTTGCATTAGTTACTAGCGGTATAGGAACATTAGCATACTTACTCATAACGCGCGGACAAATACCAGCTTATCTCGGTTCTAGTTTTGCATTTATAGCCCCGATCATAGCAGCCAGTGCAGCAGACGGACTACCTGGAGCAATGATGGGAGCTTTTATTGCAGGTATTGTGTATGGTGTTGTTGCACTCATGATTCAATTTAGCGGTGTGAATTGGTTACTTAAAATATTGCCTCCAGTCGTAGTTGGGCCAGTCATTATGGTCATAGGTTTAGGGTTAGCACCAACAGCAATTGATATGGCTATGTATGGCCAAAACGGCGAAGTGCAATTAACATACGTCTTTGTTGCGATTATAACATTACTGATTACCGTTATAGCTTCAGCATTTTTTAAAGGGTTTTGGAATGTGATTCCGATCTTACTTGGTATTGTAGGGGGTTATGTCACAGCGCTTTTTACAGGCATTGTTAATACAAATGGTTTAAATGAAAGTTGGGCAAATTTAACGAGCAGTAGTTCAGTTGGAGAATTTATTAGTGCATTGTTTGTAACACCCGACTTTATCATTCCATTCATAGACTATCAACCTCTTGATGTTTTAACATTATCGGTCGTGTTAATTATGGTGCCTGTTGCTTTTGTAACGATAACAGAACATATCGGAGATCAGATGGTCTTATCAAAAGTGACGAACCGTAATTTTATTAAAAAGCCCGGTCTTCATAAATCGCTAATGGGTGATGGTGCGGCAACATTGATTGCCTCTGTCTTAGGTGGACCTCCGAATACGACTTATGGTGAGAATATCGGGGTGTTAGCCATTACGCGAGTGTTTAGTGTGTTTGTCATCGGAGGAGCTGCTTTGTTAGCGATTTTCTTCGGATTTGTGGATCTTATAGCTGTCTTAATTGAGTCAATTCCAGAAGCTGTTATGGGTGGCGTTTCGATTCTACTCTTTGGTGTTATTGCATCAAGCGGCATGCGGATGTTAATTGATAATCAAGTGGATTTAGGGGTGAAAAGAAATTTAATCATTTCTTCAGTTATTTTAGTCATTGGTATTGGAGGAGCAGTCATACCAGTGACCGATTCAATTGAAATCCCTGGACTAGCGCTTGCGACATTTGTTGGTGTCATGTTAAACCTGCTTTTACCAGGACGAGAGCATGCTTTAGGTAACGGCAATATGTTTGACAATTAAACAATTCATTTAAAGGATGTGAAATGATGAATCTATTAAAAATGGATGACCTAACAAATCATGAAATTAACGAATTGTTAAATCAAGCGCAATCTTTTAAAGAAGAAAAACAAAAGGTTAACTTGAATGGGTTAGTCGGAGCGCTTTTATTTTATGAACCATCTACGAGGACAAAATTAAGCTTTGAGATGGCTTGTCATAAATTAGGGATCAAACTGCTGTCTTTCTCTAAAGAAACCTCAAGTGTATCTAAAGGCGAATCATTATATGACACAGTAAAAACCATTGAAGCATTAGGGGCGGATTTTATTGTCATCCGTCACCCTGAAAAGCGGTATTTCGAACAATTAACAGACTTAAATATTCCGATCATCAATGGTGGTGATGGTACAGGAGAACATCCGACTCAATCGTTGCTAGATTTAATGACGATTAAAGAAAGTTTTAACCAATTTGATCAGTTACAAGTTGCGATTTGTGGTGATATAAAACATAGTCGCGTTGCAAAATCTAATGCCTATGCTTTAAGCCGATTAGGAGCTAATATTCGGTTAGTAGCTAAAGAAAAATGGCAAGATGAACAGTTGCCATTTCCCTATATAGACATGGATCAGGCCGCGTTAGATTCAGATGTATTAATGCTACTCCGCGTGCAAAAAGAGCGGCATGGTGGTGTCTCTTATGATCAACAATCTTATCTAGAACAATTTGGTCTTACTATCAAAAGAGAACAAATGATGAAAGATAACAGTATTATTATGCATCCTGCTCCAGTCAACCGAGGAGTTGAAATAGATTCAAGTTTAGTTGAAAGTCCACGGTCAAAGATATTTGAACAAATGAACAATGGTGTCTTTATACGCCAAGCCATTATAACCAATTGTTTGCAAAAAGGGGGAGCTTTTCATGAAAACAGTGATTCAGAATGTCAAGTTTAAAGAAGTTATGGTTAATGTATTAATTGAAAATGGTGTCATTAAAGGAATGAATCAAGACGAGTATTTAGAAGCTGATCACGTGATTGATGGTAAAGGCCAGCATTTATTTCCTGGTTTTGTAGATTTACATGTTCATTTTCGCGAGCCAGGTGGTGAAGCGAAAGAAACGATTTCTACCGGGTCTATGGCTGCCGCTCGAGGTGGATTTACAACTGTATGTGCAATGCCAAATACACGCCCAGTTCCAGATCATGAAGATAATTTAAAGTATGTAAATGATTTGATTGAAAAGAATGCAAACGTCCGTGTATTACCTTATGCATCGATTACAAAGCGTCAATTAGGTCATGATTTAGTAGACTTTCAATCATTAAAACAATTAGATGCTGTTGCGTTTACTGATGATGGTGTAGGTGTACAATCGGCAGGTAAAATGTATGAAGCTATGCAAGAAGCAGCAAAGCTAAATATGCCAGTCGTAGCCCATTGTGAAGATAACACCTTAATTTATAACGGTGTTATGCATGATGGAGATAAAAGTAATGAGATGAACCTTAAAGCTATCCCTTCTGTAAGTGAATCAGTTCACATTGCACGTGACGTACTTTTAGCAGAAGCAACAGGCTGTCACTATCATGTTTGTCACGTCAGTACAAAAGAATCTGTTCGTGTCATTCGTGATGCTAAAAAAGCTGGTATTAAAATATCAGCCGAAGTAACACCGCATCATTTACTTCTAAGTGAAAATGATATTCCTGAAGATGATGCGCGTTATAAAATGAATCCCCCTCTAAGAAGTGAAGCAGACCGTCAAGCCTTAATTGAAGGGTTGATCGAAGGAACCATTGATTGTATTGCAACTGATCACGCACCACATACAAATGATGAAAAATCACAAGGGTTCTTAAAGTCACCTTTTGGTATTGTCGGGTTAGAAACAGCTTTCCCATTATTATATACCCATTTTGTAGAAAACAATTTAATAACGTTACAACAACTAATTGATTGGTTAACCATTAAGCCAGCCAAGCTATTTAACTTATCTTATGGAACATTACAAATTGGTAGCCCTGCTGATCTTGTTTTAATCGACTTTAACCAAGAAGAGAATATTGATGTAAACTCATTTTACTCAAAAGGTCATAATACACCTTTTGATGGATGGAAAGTTAAAGGAGTCCCAACTTTAACAATGGTTAATGGCAAGGTCGTCTGGGAAAAGGAGGAAGCACATGTCTAAACGATACTTATTACTAGAAGATGGAACAGTTTATGAGGGGATGGCGTTTGGTGCTGAGGTGAATAGGTTTATCGGCGAAGTTGTCTTTCAAACAGGAATGACAGGATATCAAGAAACGTTATCAGACCCTTCATATTGTAACCAAATGGTTGTGATGACCTATCCACTGATCGGGAATTACGGCATTAATCGTGATGATTTTGAAACGGTAAGACCAGCCTTACAAGCGTTAATTGTTAAAGAGGCAGCGAAGTTTCCTTCTAACTTTAGAAGTGAGATGTCTTTAGGTCAATATTTAAAGCAGAAAGGAATTCCTGGACTTGAAGGAATTGATACGAGAAGTTTAGTTAAAAAGATAAGACAAACAGGTACGATGAAAGGCGTATTAATTGACGATTTATCTAAATTAGATCAGTTAATTAGTGAAGTGAATCACGCATCACTACAAACTGATCAAGTCAGTCAAGTATCAGCCGTAAAGCCTTACATTGTACCCGGTAGAGGTTCTCGTGTTGTATTAATCGATTACGGTATGAAACATGGGATTTTACGTGAATTAACTGAGCGAGGCTGCCATGTTACAGTCGTCCCTTATGACATTACATCTGATGAGGTCATGCAATTACAACCTGATGGTGTCATGCTCTCTAATGGACCAGGTGACCCGAAAGATGTTACAGAGGGGATTGACTTGGTAAAAGGACTGATTGGGCAAGTGCCAATCTTCGGCATATGCTTAGGCCATCAACTCATCGCTTTAGCTTGTGACGCTAATACAGAAAGGTTAAAGTTTGGACATCGCGGGGCGAACCATCCTGTAAAGTGTATAGAATCAGGTGATGTGTGGATGACTTCACAAAACCACGGATATACGGTATCACGATCATCGATTGAACAAACGTTTTTAAAGGTCACTCATATAGCTATTAACGATGATTCAGTAGAAGGCTTAGAACATGAAAACCTACCTATATTTTCAGTACAGTTTCACCCTGAAAGCTCACCAGGTCCACATGATTCTAATCTACTGTTTGATCAATTTATAGAGTTAATGAATAAGGAAAAATCAGGAGGGGTTCGATCATGCCAAAAAGAACAGACATTCGTAGGATCTTAGTAATCGGATCGGGACCAATCATTATTGGTCAAGCAGCTGAGTTTGATTATTCTGGAACTCAAGCATGCCAAGCTTTAAAAGAAGAAGGGTATGAAGTCATTTTAGCTAATTCAAATCCGGCTACGATTATGACAGATGAAACGATTGCTGATGTTGTCTATATGGAGCCTTTAACACCAGAATTTTTAGCTAAAATTATTCGTAAAGAAAGACCAGATGCTTTATTAGCTACATTAGGTGGTCAAACTGGCCTTAACTTAGCAATTGAGTTAGAAAAAAGAGGTGTATTAAACCAATACGAAGTTGAATTATTAGGGACGAATTTAGAAGCTATTGAAAAAGCAGAAGATCGTGACCTGTTTCGAAAGCTCATGTTAGAACTAGATGAACCTATTCCTGAAAGTACTATTGTTAGTACAGTTGATGAAGCTGTAACGTTTGCTAATAAAATTGGTTATCCGATTATTGTTAGACCAGCCTACACACTAGGAGGTACTGGTGGGGGTATGTGTGATGATGAACAATCATTAATTAATACGGTTCAAAACGGACTATCCGTATCTCCAGCCAATCAGTGTCTTGTTGAACGAAACATCGCAGGGTTTAAAGAAATTGAATATGAAGTGATGAGAGACTCAAGTGATAATGCGATTGTCGTTTGTAATATGGAAAACTTTGATCCGGTTGGAGTCCATACGGGGGATTCGATCGTTGTTGCACCTTCTCAAACATTGAGTGATCGTGAATACCAAATGTTACGCGATGTATCCTTAAACATCATTCGCGCTTTGAATATTGAAGGTGGTTGTAATGTCCAGCTAGCAATAGATCCGAATAGCTTTCAGTACTATGTCATAGAAGTTAACCCACGCGTTAGTCGTTCATCTGCATTAGCATCTAAAGCAACAGGCTATCCAATTGCTAAACTAGCAGCAAAGATCGCAGTTGGACTTACATTAGATGAAATGAAAAACCCAGTAACAGGCCGTACCTACGCTCATTTTGAACCGGCATTGGACTATGTTGTTACGAAGATTCCGCGTTGGCCATTTGATAAATTCCAAGCAGCTAATAGAACGCTTGGGACACAAATGAAAGCAACAGGCGAGGTAATGGCTATTGGGCGTAACTTTGAAGAGTCATTACAAAAAGCTGTTCGTTCCTTAGAAATTGGCACATTTGAACTTTATTTACCGGATTTAAAACAAATCGGAACAACTGAATTGCTGATGAGACTTCAAAAAGCAGATGATGAACGATTGTTTTTAATCGCTGAAGCCGTAAGAAGAGGGTATCAACTTGAAGAATTATTTAATATAACACAAATAGATCGATGGTTCTTACACAAAATTATCGAACTGATTAGCTTTGAAAACCAATTAAAAGAAGAACAATGGAATATAGAAACGATGAAGCAAGCTAAGCGTTTAGGGTTTTCAGATCAAGCTTTAGCACGGTTGTGGCATACTGATGAAAAAGTAGTCTATGACTGGCGAGTCGAGCAGTCTATCGAACCTGTCTACAAAATGGTTGACACTTGTGCTGCAGAGTTCGAATCAGAAACACCTTATTTTTACAGTACGTATGAACAAGAAACTGAATCACTAGCATCTAATCGTAAGAAAGTCTTAGTGTTAGGTTCAGGGCCAATTCGAATTGGGCAAGGAATAGAGTTTGATTATGCAACAGTTCATTCAGTGTTAGCTTTGAAAGAAGCAGGGTATGAAGCCATTATCATTAATAACAACCCTGAGACGGTTTCAACTGATTTTCATATATCAGATAAACTTTATTTCGAACCTTTAACGATTGAAGATGTTATGCATGTGGTTAATTTAGAGCAACCTGAAGGCGTTATCGTACAATTCGGTGGTCAAACAGCAATTTCACTAATCGATCAACTAGTAGAACGCGGAGTTAACATTTTAGGGACATCTAAAGCGTCGATCGACTGCGCTGAAGACCGGGATCGATTTGAACAAATGCTAGAGAAATTAAATATCGCCAGACCAAAAGCGAAAATCGCAACAAGTAAAGAAGAGGCAATCGGTTTAGCTCGAGAAATTGGTTATCCAATTTTAGTAAGACCATCTTATGTGTTAGGTGGGCGAGCGATGGAGATTGTTTATGAGGAAAGTGATCTTAATCGATACATGGAAGAAGCAGTTAATGTCCACCCTAACCGTCCTGTTTTAATCGACCGTTATTTAGTCGGTCAAGAGTTAGAGGTAGATGCGATTAGTGACGGTGAAACAGTTGTGATCCCAGGCATGATGGAGCATATCGAGCGGGCTGGCGTTCACTCAGGTGACTCAATTGCTGTTTACCCAACGCAAAGTATTCCAGAATCAATTAAACAAACATGTAAAGAGATTACAACCGAGATTGCTAGAGAACTAAATATAAAAGGGTTAATTAATATTCAATTCGTTTATCATGAAGGGCAAGTTTATGTATTAGAAGTTAACCCAAGGTCGAGTAGAACAGTACCTTTTCTAAGTAAAGTAACAAGTGTAACGATGGCTAACTTAGCGACTCAAGTGATGCTAGGTAAAAAATTATCCGAATTAGGATTTACTACAGGGTTATTAGAAGAAGACACAGCTATATCTGTGAAGGTTCCTGTCTTTTCATTTGAGAAGTTAAGAAGCGTTGACATTACATTAGGTCCAGAAATGAAATCAACAGGAGAGGTCATTGGTCGTGATCATACATTAGAAAAGGCACTGTATAAAGGAATTATCGCATCAGGATTAAAAATTCCAACTGATGGTGCTGTGTTATTAACGGTTGCTGATGAGGACAAGGAAGAAATGGTTAACTTAGCAACTCGTTTTCACTCATTAGGTTTTCAACTATTAGCAACGGCAGGCTCAGCAAGTGCGATTCAACATGCTGGACTCCCTGTTGAAGAAGTGAACAAAATCGATGACAGTGAGCGTCACATTTTAAATGTCATTGAAGAAGGCCAGGTTCAATTAGTAATTAATACACTATCTCGTGGGAAGCAGACACACACCGATGGGTTTAGAATTCGACGTGAAGCTGTTGAACATGGCATAGCTTGCTTAACTTCCTTAGATACAGCAGAAGCCATGTTAAGTGTCATAGAATCTATGAGTTTCTCTGCAAGCCCAATGCCTAAACAAGAGGTTGTGACAGTATGAAACAAGAACCCTTAACAGTTGTCAGAAACCAATTAATCGCCCTAGATACTTATGAGATGGTGTTAAAAGGTGAGGAAATTCCAAGCTTGGTACAAGTAGGTCAATTCATTCACATTGAAATTGGAGAAGGAGAAGAGTTTATGTTAAGGCGTCCAATCTCAATTGCTGAAGTCAATGATGAAGAAAAGACCATGACGATTATTTACAAAGTAACGGGGAAAGGAACTCATTGGTTAAGTCAGTTAGAACAAGAGGGGCAACTGAATGTATTAGGACCATTAGGAAATGGCTTTAACATAGAACACCATAATCATGATCATATATTAATTGTTGGTGGAGGAGTAGGTGTTCCTCCTCTATACCACCTAGCTAAAAAACTATCACAGCACAATCATGTAACAGCTGTTTTAGGTTTTCAAACAAAAGAAGCTGTTTTCTATGAAACTCAATTTCAGCAATTCGCTAACACAAAGATTACAACAGATGATGGTTCATATGGCTATAAAGGACAGGTGACAAAGGTTATTGAAAAGCTTAATCAACCCTTTACAACTTATTATGCCTGTGGCCCCAGTGGGATGTTAAAGGCCGTACAAAATCAAATGAGTCACTTGAATGGCTATTTATCGTTAGAAGAGCGAATGGGGTGCGGGATTGGTGCTTGCTTTGCATGCGTCTGTGAGCACACTAATGATAAAGGATACGTCAAAATTTGCCAAGATGGTCCTGTATTAAAAGCGAGTGAGGTGATTCTATGAATCTAAACGTTTCTTTAGGAGAGGTGGAATTAAAGAATCCGGTTATGCCTGCTTCTGGTTGTTTTGGCTTTGGTAAAGAATTTAGTCCATTTTATAATTTAAATGAATTAGGTGCAATCGCAATCAAAGCTGCAACAGGAAAAGCACGTTACGGTAATCCGACACCTCGCGTAGCTGAAGCTTCTTCAGGTATGCTCAATGCTATTGGCTTACAAAACCCAGGTGTCGATGGGATTATAAAGGATGAATTACCATACCTACAAAACTATGACACACCGATTATTGCCAATGTCGCTGGTAGTACTTTAGAAGAATATGTTCAAGTTACATCTAAGTTAACTGATGAGCCGGCTATTAAAGCAATAGAACTGAATATATCATGTCCAAATGTAAAAGAAGGCGGAGTGCAATTTGGTACTGACCCACAATTAGCCTATGAGGTGACAAAAGCAGTGAAATCAGTCAGTACAAAGCCAGTTTTTGTCAAGTTATCACCGAATGTAACAGATGTAGTAGCTATTGCAGATGCGGTATATAAAGCTGGTGCAGATGGACTTTCGATGATCAATACTTTAACAGGAATGCGAATTGACTTAAATAAAAAAAAGCCGATTATTGCAAACGGAACTGGTGGCTTGTCAGGCCCTGCTATTAAACCTATTGCCATTAAAATGATTCATGAGGTAAGACAACAGATTGACCTACCAATAATTGGTATGGGCGGTATTACATCCACTGAAGACATTTTAGAGTTTTTATTAGCGGGTGCTGATGCGATTGCAGTTGGAACAGCTAACTTTAAAGATCCGTTTATTTGTAAAAGGTTAATAGATGAATTACCAGAAACGCTTAGACAATATGGCTTTGGTTCATTGCAGGAAGTGAGGGAACAGGGATGTCACAATCAATCTATCTTGCTTTAGATGTTGAAGGGTTTAATGATGCTAAAGCGTTGTTAGAAGGTCATGAATTAAACGGAGTCCCTGTTAAAGTCGGAATGCAATTGTTCTATCGTGAAGGAGAGCGGATTTTAAATTATTTAAAACAAAAAGGACATCCAATCTTCTTAGACTTAAAACTCCATGATATTCCGAATACCGTTAAAGAATCGATGCGAAGCTTAGCGCAGTATGACTTAAATTATGTGAATGTCCATGCAGCTGGAGGAGCAAAAATGATCGAAGCGGCTAAAGAAGGCTTGATTGCAGAAGGAAGTAAAGTGAAATTGCTCGCTGTTACACAATTAACCTCTACTAATCAACAAATGCTAGAAGAAGAGCTTTATATACCCTATTCAATGGAAGAAACAGTCAAACATTACGCTTCAATAAGTAGGCAGAATGGTGCAGATGGTGTTGTTAGTTCTGTATATGAAATCCCAATTATTAAAGAGGTGTGTGGAGCACAATTCCTCACATTAAGCCCTGGCATCAGATTGAATAACAGCAGTCATGATGATCAACAACGTGTTGCTACTCCATCTTTAGCTAAACGATATGGTGGTGACATGATTGTTGTAGGACGTACTGTAACTAAAGCTTCAAATCCTAAAGATGCTTATGAACAAGTGATAAAGGAGTGGTCGAGATCTTACATCCAACAATAGCTGAAAAGTTAATCAATATTCACGCATTAAAAATAAATACACAAGATCCTTTTATATGGTCATCTGGCATTGAATCACCAATTTATTGTGATAATCGTTTAACGATGTCGTATCCTGAGGTGAGACGTTTAATTGCTAAAGCATTTGCTTGGAAAATCGACCGAAATAAAATTGATGTTATAGCAGGCTGTGCAACAGCAGGAATACCTCATGCTGCGTTCGTATCTGAACAATTGAACTTACCAATGATTTATGTTCGCAGTAAGCCAAAAGGTCATGGACTAGAAAACATGATTGAAGGACACGTTAATGAGGGTGGTCGTGTTGTTGTAATTGAAGATCTAATTTCAACAGGACAAAGTGCAATTAAAGCGGCTCAGGCTTTAAGAGATCAAGGTTTTCATGTGGAAAAAGTCTTATCCATTTTTACCTATGGATTAAAAGAAGCTAAAGATAACTTCGAACAAGTAGCCCTCAAGTATGAAAGCCTCGTCACATTTGATGATGTTGTATCTGTCTTAGTTAAGCAAGGTGAATTGACAGAACGCGAACAAGAGGGATTATTAAATTGGAGAAATGCGTTGATTTTGAAGTAAGGAGAATAAGGAATAAGGCGAACACCGAATTAATTCGGTGTTCGCCTTAAAATATGTCGGGATACATTTCCCTTAAAGTAACTTTGGATATCTTATGCTTTTAATTTGTTTATTTCTTTCTCAACTGGAGTTACATAAACGGTTTGCTGGTTTTCGTATGTGACGTAACCTGGTTTTGCTCCATTTGGCTTTCTTACATGCTTGATCTTCGTGTAGTCAACCGGAACAGAAGAAGATAATTTAGCTTTACTGTAATAAGCTGCAATCATGGCTGCTTCTAATATGGTCTTTTCACTTGGATCATTTGAGCGTATTATAACATGCGAACCTGGGATGTCCTTTGTATGAAGCCAAAGATCCTCTTTATTAGCCATCCTGTTGGTGATGAATTCATTTTGTTTATTATTACGTCCTGCGATAATTTCAGTTCCGTCTGATGATTGGTAGTGATCTGGGGTAACCCATTTTTGTTTCTTCTTTTTAGTTTTGCTTTGCCTTTTTTTAATATAGCCTTCTTCTTGTAGCTCTTCACGTATATCCTCAATGTCGTCTTCACGTGCTTGTTCTAATTGTTGAATTAAACGCTCCAGATATTCAATTTCTTTTTTCGCTTTTTCTATTTCAACGTGGACGATTTCTTTTGATTTCTTAAGCTTTTGGTATTGTTTAAAGTAATGTTGAGCATTCTCGCTCGGTGTTTTGTTAGGATTTAATTGAAGTGTTATTTCATTTTGTTCAGGGTCATAATAATCCATTACAGACACCGTTTCATCACCTTGTTTTACGCGGTGTAGGTGTGCTGTTAATAACTCTCCGGATTTTTGGTAATCATCAGCTTTCTCAGCTTTTTTTAACGTTATTTGTTGCTTTTTAATTTTACGCTCGTTTTTAGCTTTTTCATTTTTTAGTAATCGCATTATGTCATGGGTTTGATTTTTAACACGATCACGTTCAGCTTTACCTTCATAATACGTATCTAACATAGCACTAATTGAGTTAAAGGTCTCCACTTCACCTGCTAAGTTAACGCCTTTTAACACGTGAAAGTCTTCTTTTGTCCCTGTAAAAATCTTTGGTTCGTAATCATGTTCAGCAATAGGGTGTTTAAAGGAATCGAATGCTTTAGCATATTGCTCATTTGACCCTAAATAAGCTTGGTTTGCTAATGATTGTGTAATGACTGGTGAAAAGCCCATTAGCAAGTTCATCATTTGTTTGTCAATTTTACCTTGGTTAAAGTCAAGTTTCTTAACAAATTCATTACCATCAAGTGATAATGGGTTGATCTTACCTTGTTCTGGTGGGGCGATATAGGTTTGCCCTGGTAAGATCGTTCTGTGACGGTTTTGCGCTGGGGATATATGTTTCAAACTATCTAAAATTACATGTCGCTCTGGGTCTACTAGTATCGCATTACTATGTTTTCCCATTAATTCAATTATAAGTATTTTATTCTTTTCATCACCAATTTCATCTTTACTTCGAATGGAAATATGAATAATTCTTTCTAAATCGACTTGCTCGATTCGATCAATAAAGCCTGCAGCCAAATATTTCCTTAAAACCATACAAAACATTGGAGGTTCTTTAGGGTTTGTGAACTTTTGATCAGTTAAGTGGGCTCTAGCATAGCTTGAATGAGTTGAGATCAGTAGGCTATGGTTTGTGCCTTTATTTCTAACAGTGAGAATTAGCTCACTACCCGTTGGTTGATAGATCTTTTGGATGCGGCCACCTTCTAAACCTTTTAATTCATTTGTAACAGCTCTTGTTACGACTCCATCAAATGGCATATTTATCACCTCATAATAGTTAAGTATAGCACGAACAATCAATTCATTAATAGCCGTTAACAGTTGAAAATTGGTTCCATTTAATGCGACAATATAAGATGAACTTCAGGTCAGCAAGGGTTCCTCATCCCACTGGTGCTTAGAGTAGCTGCAGTTTAGTAGCGTCCGTTAATCCTAGCTTAATAACTTTAATTGCTTTGAAGATTTGAAACAAAACCCTATGGACGGTTGCAACGTGATAAAAGGTAATAGGAAATGGTGATCTTATGGTAAAAAGTATGACTGGATATGGGCAAGCAATTCAAAAATTAGACGATTTACAACTATCTGTTGAAGTTAAAACTGTTAATCATCGATTCTTAGATTATTCTTTTAAAATGCCACGAGAATTAATGCCATTTGAAGAACAAATGAAAAAGCAAATAAAAAATTTTGTTGTACGTGGCCGTGTCGATATTTTTATACATATTAATGGTCAATCTTTAAAAGACCAAACGATTCGTGTAAACTGGCCAATTTTAAATCAGTATATTCAACGTATTGAGGAAATTAAACAACAGACGAAAATCGAAGGTGAATTTAAGTTAGACCAATTGTTTCAATTAGATGATGTGTTTGTACTCGAAGAACAAGGTGAATTAGGTGCTGAAGTTGAAGAAGCATTATATAGGGCTATGGATGAGGCAATAAACGATGTGTATGCTATGCGTGTTGAAGAAGGAGAAGCTTTAAAGCATGATGTATTAAAATATTGTGAAGAAATTGAACGAATGACAAGTCAATTAGATGAGGAGAAAGATGAAATTAAACAAGCTTACTATGACAAAGTTTCTACTCGTTTAAAAGAGTTTGGTGAGATATCTATTGACGAAAGTCGTTTGTTACAAGAGATCGCGCTTTTAACAGATAAAGGAGATATAACAGAAGAGATCACGCGGATTCTATCACATGTTGAGCAAATTAGAGGGCTAGTCAATAGTGATGAGGCGATTGGTAGACGTTTAGATTTCTTAACACAAGAATTGCACCGAGAAGCGAATACAATTGGTTCTAAATCTAATGATGTTCAACTAAGTAAGATTGCAGTAGCTTTAAAGAGTGTGATTGAGAAAATTAAAGAACAAGTCCAAAATATTGAATAATATTTGAGTTTTTGATTATTTTTAGACTATAATAGTGTTATTATATAAGAATAAAATGTTAGGGGAGAAGAGGATGAATTTAAAATTAATTAATATCGGATTTGGAAATGTTGTTTCTGCTAATCGAATTATTTCGATCGTATCACCCGAATCAGCCCCGATCAAACGTATTATTACGGTTGCACGTGATAATAATAAGCTAGTTGATGCTACATATGGAAGACGAACAAGAGCTGTAATTGTAACAGATAGTGACCACGTTATTTTATCCGCTGTACAACCAGAAACAGTAGGACAACGTGTCGTTAATGAGGATATGAACATCGACAACTAGGAGGAACTGTTGTGAAAGATGAAAAAGGTATTTTATTTATTCTTTCGGGACCATCTGGTGTAGGAAAAGGAACCGTTAGAAAAGCATTATTCGACCAAGACCCTGATTTAGCCTATTCAATATCTGTAACAACAAGGCCATCCCGTGAAGGTGAAAAGGATGGTGTTGATTACTTCTTTAAAGCAAAAGAAGACGTTTTGAAGATGATTGAACAAGGTGAATTAATCGAGTATGCTGAGTATGTAGGGAACTATTATGGAACACCTAAAGCATATGTGGAACAAACATTAGAAGAAGGACGCGATGTCTTTTTAGAAATTGAAGTTCAAGGTGCTATGCAAGTTAAAGAAAACTTCCCAGAAGGTGTGTTCATTTTCTTATTCCCACCAAGTTTAGAAGAATTGAAAAACAGGATTATTAACCGTGGGACTGAAACAGAAGACCTCGTTAGAAATCGTTTATTAGAAGCGAAAAAAGAAATCGACATGATGGACGCATATGATTACGTGGTTGTTAATGATGATATTGAGAACGCTGTCAGTCGAATTGAATCAATAGTCATAAGTGAACATTGCAAACGAGAGCGTATTGCTAGTCAATACAAAAAAGCTATAGGGAGTGTTGAATTGTGATTTTAGAGCCGTCTATTGATAACTTATTAAATAAAATTGACTCTAAGTATGCCATAGTGATTACCTCAGCTAAGCGTGCACGAGAGTTACATGAAGAACAGAATTATATGCTAGACAATCACAGGTCACCTAAGTATGTAGGTCAAGCGTTAGAAGAGATTATGGATGATAAACTAACGGTAGAAGACTATAAATAAACAAGGAAAATTCGCGCATGCAGGTTGGTGTTGGATTAGTGTTTTTGAATTCACCACCTAGCGCACGATATTGACTTATCCGAAAAGAACAACCTGCTATTCAGGTTGTTCTTTTTCGTACATGTTATAAACGATAATCTTGGAGGAGAGACGATGAAACAAGGTCAAAAAGTTTTGCTAGGTGTATCAGGTGGGATCGCAGCCTATAAAGCTTGTGCACTGACAAGTAAATTAGTTCAACGTGGCTATGATGTAAAGGTAATAATGACTGAAGGAGCAACACAATTTGTTAATCCGTTAACGTTTCAGGCGTTATCACGTAACCCGGTTTATACAGATGCTTTTGATGAAAAGAACCCTGAAAAAATCGCTCATATCGATTTAGCCGATTGGGCTGATACGATTATTTTAGCCCCTGCAACAGCCCATTTACTAGGTCGTGTTGCAAGTGGACTTGCTGATGATATGTTAACGACGACTTTACTAGCAACAACTGCTAAAGTTTATGTCGCCCCAGCAATGAATGTCCATATGTATGATCATCCTTCAGTCAAGACGAATTTAAAAACACTAGAAGGTTATGGCTATCACTTTATTGAACCAGGTGATGGTTATTTAGCTTGTGGTTATGTAGGGAAAGGGCGTTTAGAAGAGCCAGAGAGAATTATTGAGGTAATAGAACAACATCAGTCTAAAGAACAACCCTTAGCAGGGAAGAAAGTCTTAGTAACAGCCGGACCGACGATAGAAGTGGTTGATGCGGTTCGTTACTTTACGAACCATTCATCGGGGAAAATGGGCTTTGCGATTGCTGAGGTAGCGAGGCAGTTAGGTGCTGAAGTAACCTTAGTCACAGGACCAGTACAACTAGATGAACCAGTTGGTGTAGAAGTAATTAACGTAACATCAGCTAAAGACATGTATGATGCTGTTACTAAACAGTTTAATGAGCAGCATATTGTTATTAAAGCAGCAGCAGTTGCTGATTATCGCCCTAAAAAACAACATTCTCGCAAAATGAAGAAGCAAGATGATGACTTAATGATTGAGATGGAGAGAACTGATGATATTTTAAAAACGTTAGGTAAGCTTAAAACAGATCAATATTTAGTAGGATTTGCTGCTGAAACGGACAAGCTACTTGAGTATGGTCAAGGTAAGCTTGAACGGAAAAATTTAGACGCGATTGTGATTAATGATATTAGTGAAGAGCAGAATGGGTTTAAATCAGACACGAATGCAGTACATGTTCTAACAAATAAAGGTTTTAATAAAGCGATCCCTTTAAAATCTAAACACGAAATTGCATCTCAATTATTCTCTATTTTCATAGGTGAAATGTCAGGTGATGGTAGTTGAAAGTAGCGAAAGTTGTTGTAGACGTAGCTGTATCCGCGATTGATTCATTATTTGATTATGAAATACCAAAACAATTACAACAAGTTGTAAAACCAGGTGTAAGAGTGATTATTCCATTTGGTCCCCGTAAAGTAATGGGTTTTGTTATTGAGGTAACGGATTTCAGTCACTTTGATAAGCTAAAGAAGATCGATTCAGTCATGGATTATGAACCGGTTTTAACCCGTGAATTACTAGACCTTTCTAAATGGTTACAACAAGAAACGCTTTGCTTTAGAGTGTCAGCACTACAAGCAATGCTACCAGCTGTTTTTAAAGCGAAGTATGAAAAAGAAGTGTGGCTAATCACAGAAGAAGACCAACTGCCGTTTGAGTGGCAAATGTTCACACAAGGTAGAGAGGTTTTTCCATTTGAAGAGTTAGAAAGCGCAGGGATTAAAGCGAAGGAAATATCTAAGTTTGTTGAAGAACAATTAATTGAAATTAAGTATGTTGTAAAAGGGAAAAACAAAGTTAAGACCGATACATATGTTGAGAGAATGGTTGAGGAAGTTAAGTTAATTGAACAATTAGATGAACTTGGTAAACAAGCTAAAAAGCAACGTAATGTTATTGAATATTTACTCGATCATGATAAGCCTCTACGATTGAAGGAATTAATGCAACACGTTGATGTGACTAGAGCGCCTATTAAATCACTTGAGAAAAAAGGTTTAATTAAACTTGTTCAAAAAGAAATTTACCGTGATCCCCATCAAGCCAATCATGAATTAACAAAGCCACTTCCCTTAACAAGTGAACAACAAAACGTGATTAACCCTGTAATAGATCAGATTAATCAAATTAAGCATGAAATGTTTCTATTACACGGTGTAACCGGAAGTGGTAAGACTGAAGTTTACTTACAATCCATTGACCGAGTGTTACAAGATGACAAGGAAGCCATTGTTCTAGTACCAGAAATCGCACTTACCCCTCAAATGGTCACACGATTTAAATCTCGTTTTGGTGATGATGTTGCTGTTTTACATAGTGGTCTATCAACTGGTGAGAAATATGATGAATGGCGCAAGATCCACCGTAAAGAGGTGAAAGTCGTTGTTGGGGCGAGATCGGCAATTTTTGCTCCTTTTGAAAATATCGGAATTATTATAATTGATGAAGAACACGAAACGACTTATAAGCAAGAAGATTATCCGAAATATCATGCTAGAGAAGTCGCGAAATATCGAGGGAAATATCACCAATGTCCTGTTATTTTAGGAAGTGCCACTCCGACATTAGAAAGCTATGCACGAGCACAAAAAGGTGTCTATCAATTATTAGAATTAACTGAACGTGTAAACGAGCAAGCTTTACCGGATATGAAAATCATCGATATGCGAAAAGAACTAGAAAAAGGAAATCGCACGATGTTTTCTGATGCATTAGTTGAAAAAATTAACGACAGAATTAAACGTAAAGAACAAGTTGTTTTAATGTTAAATAGAAGAGGCTACTCCACTTTTGTCATGTGCCGGGAGTGTGGTGAAACTGTACAATGCCAACATTGTGATATTTCAATGACTTACCACCGGACAAATCATAAACTAAAGTGCCATTACTGCAATGAAGAACAAGCAATGCCAAATCAGTGCCCAGAATGTGAAAGCGAAGCCATTCGTTTTTTTGGAACTGGCACTCAGAAAGTTGAAGAAGCTTTAAAGGAGCACTTTGAACAAGCAAGAATCATTCGTATGGATGTTGATACGACAAGCAGAAAAGGTGCACATGAAAGATTATTAAAGAAGTTTGGTAATCAAGAAGCCGATATTTTATTAGGCACACAGATGATCGCTAAAGGGTTAGATTTTGAGAATGTGACATTAGTTGGAGTAATTGCTGCTGATGCGATCCTTCATTTACCAGACTTTAGAGCTTCTGAAAAATCATTTCAATTATTAACACAAGTTAGTGGTCGTGCAGGCAGGCATGAACTACCTGGTGAAGTTATTGTCCAAACTTATACACCTGAGCATTATACAGTAAAATTAGCAGCTCAATATGATTTTGAAGGCTTTTTTAAACGTGAGATGCAAGTTAGAAAAAGGTTTTTATATCCACCCTATTACTTTTTAGTTTTAATTAACATTTCCCATGAGAATCATGTTAAGGCTGTTGAAGTCTCACAAAAAATAGCTAATTTGTTAAGTGAACAGCTTGGAGAGACAGTCCAATTAATGGGCCCGTCTCCTTCACCAATGTTAAGAATTAAAGATCGTTTTCGTTATCAATTGATGATAAAATATAAAAGCCGTACCGACGTTGATAAACCGTTAGAAAATGTATTAAATACTTTTCAAAAAGAAATAAATAGAGAAGACTTACAATTAACTGTCGACTTTGAACCGTATTATTTTATGTAAAAGGCTTTTAAAATATTGTGTTGGTATATTAATTAATTTAAATAACGGACTTTTAAAGAGTTTTGTAGAAAAAAAGGAGTTATATATGACAAAGCGTATTGTATTTATGGGAACACCAGATTTTAGTGTCCCTGTATTAGAGAAAATGATTGAACAAAAAAACCAAGTAGTTGCAGTCGTAACTCAACCAGACCGACCTAAGGGAAGAAAAAAAGTATTAACACCACCGCCTGTTAAAGAGTGTGCAATGAAACACAAGATCCCGGTCATTCAACCCGAAAAAATAAAAACTGACTATCAAGAAATATTAGATTATAAGCCAGATCTAATAGTAACAGCGGCTTACGGTCAAATATTACCTAAAGAAATTTTAGAAGTCCCACCATTTGGATGTATTAATGTTCATGCTTCTTTATTACCGAACTTGCGAGGTGGTGCTCCGATTCACTATGCTATCTTAGAAGGGCATAAGGAGACTGGTGTGACAATAATGTATATGGTTGAAGCGCTAGATGCTGGAGCGATGATTGCAAAAGATCGTGTCAAAATTGAAGAAGATGATCATGTTGGCACATTACATGATAAGTTATCTGAAGTGGGTGCCGATTTATTAGTTGAAACGTTGCCGAAACTGTTTGCGAATGAAATTAAACCTATAGAGCAAAATCATGAAGAAGCAACATTTGCATCTAATATTAAACGTGAACAAGAACGAATTGATTGGAGTCGAACACAACAAGAGGTTTATAACCAGGTTCGAGGATTACACCCATGGCCAGTAGCTTTTACAACTTATCAAAATCAAACACTTAAGATTTGGTGGAGTGAGAAAGTGCACCAAGACACTAACCAAGCTTTTGGAACAATAGTTAAAGTCGATGAACATGAAGGGGTCTTTGTTGCAACTGGTGATGGGAAGTTAATCAAGATTACAGAATTACAACCTGCTGGTAAAAAACGAATGAAGGCAACTGACTTTCTAAGAGGATCAAAAGACTTTTTTGAAACTGGAGAGAAACTAGGGTGATGATATGACTAAACAAAAAACAGTAAGAGATATTGCATTACAGTTATTACAGCGTGTAAGTGAGAGTGGTGGGTTTAGTCATATTTTAATTAATCAGGCAATCTCACAACATCAAGTTAAGCAGGAAGATAAAGGGCTGTTAACAGAAATCGTTTACGGTACATTACAACGTCAAATGACTCTCGATTTTTATTTAGAACCTTTTGTCGGGAAGAAGAAAATGGATCATTGGGTTAGAACCCTTTTAAGAATGTCAGTTTATCAAATGGTCTATTTATCTCGTGTACCTGACCATGCGGTAATTAATGAAGCGGTAACCACCGCTAAGAAAAAAGGACACAAAGGTATTAGCGGTTTTGTCAATGGTGTGTTAAGAAATGTTCAACGAAAAGGTGTACCGTCATTTGATACGATTACAGATGAGCTAGAGCGTTTAGCTATTGAAACAAGTCATCCTGAATGGTTAGTTAGAAGGTGGGAGTCACAGTACGGATTTGATCTGACAAAAGATATGTGTCAATCAAATATTGAGTCGAAACAAGTTTCAGTGCGCATTCAACCTATGAAAATAGAGATCAAACAAGCCATAAGTCAGTTGAGTGAGGAAGGAATTGACGTAGAAAGGTCTCCTCTATCAGAACAAGGGTTAAATGTTGTTAAAGGCAATGTATTACATAGTGAACTTTTTCCTGAATCACTAACAATACAAGATGAAACGTCGATGTTAGTCTCAGAAATGTTAGATGTTAAACCAGATATGAAAGTGTTAGATGCGTGTAGTGCACCAGGTGGTAAGACCACACACATTGCTGAAAAAATGCTCTCACAAGGTGAAATTTACGCTTATGACTTACATCAATCAAAAGTGAAACTTATTAATGAGAAAGCGCGAGTATTAGGTTTAACTAATATTGAAACGAAAGCATATGATAGTCGTGAGTTAGAAGACAATCATGACCCAAACACATTTGATCGAATCTTACTTGATGCACCTTGTACAGGCCTTGGAGTACTAAGGAGTAAGCCTGATATTAAATATCATAAAAAAGAAGATAACATATACCAATTAGCACAAAATCAGTATGATTTATTAAGATCGGTTATTCCATTATTAAAGGAAAATGGTAAACTAGTATATAGTACATGCACCGTAGACCGGCATGAAAATGAAGAACAAATCATTCAGTTATTAAACGATCATTCTGAATTAGAAATTGACCCAACATTTTTTGAAGAATTGCCGACTGTTTGTCATAAATTAGCTGGTATAACAGAGTACGGCATTCAAATATTCCCACAAGACTTTAATGCAGATGGTTTTTTTATAACGCGCTTACGTTATAAGTAAATTGAAATGAAGTGAGGTGCATGGAAGAATGCATGCTGTTTTTAAAACAGACAAGGGGAAAATTCGAGAAGCAAATGAAGATTTTGGTGGTGTCTTCTATAACACTGACCGTCAGCTACTTGCCATTGTTGCTGATGGAATGGGCGGACACCAAGCTGGTGATGTCGCCAGTCGACTTGCTGTAGAAAAGCTTAAAGAGTATTGGGAGGCGGCATTAGCCTTTAAAGATAGTGAAGAGTTAGAAGTTTGGCTAGAGACTGTTATTAAAGAAGCTAATGATGTGTTAAAGGAACATGCACAAAATAACACTGAATGCAAAGGCATGGGAACAACGTTAATTGCTGCTACAATTTTAGGAGAACAAATTGTCGTGGCTCACATTGGTGATAGCCGTTTGTACCATATAACAGAAGAGACTATAGAGCAAAAAACTGAAGACCATTCGTTTGTAAATGAACTTGTTTTACAAGGGCAAATTACCAAGGAAGAAGCAGAATCGCACCCTAGAAAAAATGTATTAACACGTGCATTAGGAACTGAGGATGAAGTGTCAGTTGATACGTTAACCTACCCATGGCAAAGTGGTTCTTACTGTTTGTTATGTACTGATGGTTTAACGAACAAATTATCAGACGGAGACATTCTTGATATTGTGAGTAAAAATGAAACTGAGGAAGAAAAAGTGGATAAACTGTTAAATGAAGCCAACCATCGCGGTGGTGAAGATAATATTACTGTAGCTTTGATTAGTTTTACAGATGTAGAATCGGGTGATGGTACATGGTGATCGGAAATGTATTAAACGAAAGATATAAAATTATACAATTTGTTGGCGGCGGAGGAATGGCCAATGTTTACTTAGGTAAAGACCTAATCCTAGACCGTGATGTAGCGATTAAAATTCTGAAGATGGAGTATTCAAATCATGAAGAATTTAAAGCGAGGTTTAGTCGTGAAGCGGAAGCCGCTATAAGTTTATCGAATGAACATATTGTTAATATTTTTGATGTTGGTCAAGAAGATGATATTCATTACATGGTGATGGAATATATTGATGGCATGACATTGAAAGAATATATCCAACATAAAGGGACTGTTTCAATGCATGAAGCAGTTCGAATCATGGTTCAGTTATCTGATGCAGTAAGACATGCACATGATAATGGCATTATTCACCGCGATATAAAGCCACAAAATATATTAATCGACCACCAAGGTAATGTGAAGATTACAGACTTTGGCATAGCGAGAGCACTTAGTTCGACATCGATAACGAAAACAAATGATGTAATGGGCTCAGTCCATTACCTTTCACCAGAGCAAGCTCGTGGTGGGACTGCAACTGAAAAGTCTGACATTTATTCATTAGGGATCGTCTTGTACGAGCTTTTAACAGGAAGATTACCATTTTCAGGTGAATCGGCTGTTTCGATTGCACTTAAACATATGCAGACAGAACCACCTTTTGTCCGAAGCTTTAATCCTGAAATACCACAAAGTTTAGAAAATGTCGTTTTAAAAGCAACTGTGAAAAATCCAATTCATCGGTTTCTATCAATCGAAGAGTTTCGGGAAAATATCGAAACAGTATTTGATCAATCAAGATTAAATGAAGAAAGATATCTTCCACCAGAAGAAGAAGGTGAAGACACGAAAATCATACCAGCTATTCAATCTCAAGATGTAAATGCTAATGATGACGATACAATCGTTTCTACCAATCATGGTGAAGAAACTAAAAAGAAGAAATCGAAAAAATGGGTTATTATTATAACTTCTGCTTTAGCTCTTTTACTCACTGCATTTCTTTTTGCTTTATTTGTATTACCAGGACTGTTTATGCCTGATGATGTGACGGTGCCAGATTTAGAAGGTTATAGTTATGAAGAAGCGGTGACTGAATTGTCTAATTTGGATTTAGAGGTAGAGCGTGAATCTGTATTTTCTGATGAAGTAGAAGATGGTTATGTGATTCGTTCTCAACCTAGTAGTGGTTCAACTATTAAAGAAGGTTCTACTGTTAGATTATATACTAGTCTTGGACAGGAAAAGGTAGAATTTCCTGACTATGTAGGGAGCGATTTCAACCAAACGAGACGTTATTTAGAAGCTAATGGATATGGTGAAGTGGTTAAGTACGAGCGAGAGTCAGAACAACCAGTAGGTGAAATTATTAATCAAATTCAACCAGAACCTGGAGAAGAAATTATACCTGAAGATACCCGGGTTATTTTTGATGTTAGCCAAGGGCCACCAAGTATTTCAATTCCTTCATTCACTAACTGGACATTAGATGAAGTAGAAGATTATGCACAAGAACATGAGTTAACACTGGATACTGACCAAGAGTACTCAGATGATTTTTCTGAAGGAAGAGTTATCAGACAAGAGCCAAGGTCGAACTCTGAGTTAGAGCGTGGTGATTCCATATTGGTTTATATATCTGAAGGTGCAGAACCTAGACCAATTACAGAAGAGGTTGAATTTACAGTAAGCTATGATGAAGAATTAGATCAAGAAGCTGAGGAAGATGAAGAATTAGAGCCTGAAGGTCAGCAAATATTAATTTATGTTGAAGATCAAAATAATAGTATAAGTAGCGTTTATGAAGAAGATATTATTTTTGAAGATACTACTTATACTATAGAATTGACGATTGAACCAGATGAGACGGGTGAGGTAAGGGTCGAAAAAGAAGGTGAGCTTTATTACGAGGAAACCATTCCTTATGAATCAGGAGAGGATTAATGAATGACCCAAGGTAAAATAATTAAAGCATTAAGTGGTTTTTATGATGTGTTAGTCGGTGAAGAAATCTATCGATGTAAGGGGAGAGGTGTTTTTCGTAATCAGAATATTTCACCTTTAGTTGGTGATTATGTTGATATCTCCTTACAAGAAGATTCTACTGGAACGATCCAAACTGTTCATAAGCGGGATAACGAATTGATTAGACCTCCTATTGCTAATGTCGATCAGGCGATGGTTGTTACATCTATGGTTGAACCTGAATTTAACCCATTATTACTGGACCGGTTTCTCGTACTTGTTGAGAGTAAAGGATTAGATGCTCTGATTTTATTTAGCAAAGAAGATTTAGTGGATAACAAGCTGAATGAACAACTCAATGACTATATACTCACTTATGAAGAAATCGGTTATAACATCGTTAAAATTTCAACTGAAATGAGCGATTTATTTGCGAAAATAAAGCCTTATTTATCAAATCAAACATCCGTCATCGCAGGTCAATCAGGTGTAGGGAAGTCGACGTTATTAAACCATTTAGATGATTCTTTAAACATTGAAACCGGGGAGATTTCTAAAAGTTTAGGTCGAGGCAAACATACAACCCGCCACGTTGAGCTATATTCATTAGGTGGCGGCTTTGTAGCTGATACTCCTGGTTTTAGTGCGTTAGATTTTGATGAGTTAGATTTAGAAGATTTAAGAGTTTGCTTTTTAGAGTTTTTAAAGTTTGAAGATGGGTGTAAATTTAGAGGTTGCAATCATATTAATGAACCTAAATGTGCAGTGAAGCAAGCCGTTGAAGAAAATCGTATTAAAAGTTTTAGATACGAACACTATCAGCAATTCTATGAAGAAATTAAAAACAGAAAGCCGAGGTATTAAATATGGTAAAAATAGCCCCATCAATACTATCTGCTGATTTTTCAAAGTTAGCTGATGAGATCAAATCAGTCGAACAAGATGTAGATTATATCCATGTTGATGTTATGGACGGTCATTTCGTACCGAATATTACGATTGGTCCATTAATAGTTGATGCTATTCGTCCTGTGACTGACTTACCTTTAGATGTGCATTTAATGATTGAAAATCCAGATCGTTATGTTCCACAGTTTGCTCAAGCTGGGGCGGATTTGATTTCAGTTCATGTTGAGGCTTGTTCTCACTTACATCGTGTTATTCAGCAAATTCGTCATGAAGGAGTTAAGCCAGGAGTTGTTATTAATCCGGCAACACCAGTCTCAGCAATTGAACCCATTCTAGAGGATGTCGACCTTGTTTTAGTCATGACTGTAAACCCAGGATTTGGCGGTCAGTCATTTATTGAGTCAACTTTATCTAAAATTGAAAGACTTAAAGAGTTGAAAAATCAATATGGCTATAACTATGAAATTGAGGTTGATGGTGGTGTTAAAGCATCAACAGCTAAAGCTTGTGTTGATGCAGGAGCAGAAGTGTTAGTAGCAGGAAGTGCTATTTTCAACCATGACGATCGCTCTTCTGCTGTTAGAACGATCAAAAAAAGTTATGAACAATCTGTCTAGGGTGATGAAGGTGAAAGTCATTGGTATAGTGGCGGGAGGTCCTCAAGTGGACTTGCCGCCTTTAGATCATTATAAGGATATTAACATGTGGGTTGGTGTTGATTTCGGCGCGTACATCTTAAGCCAAATTTTAGGCAATTTTGATTTGGCGGTTGGTGACTTTGATTCAGTAGATAATAAAGAATTTAAAATGATTGAATCAAAAGCAAGTCAAATTGAAAAACATCCCACTGATAAAGATGATACGGATTTAGAGTTGGCAATCCAAATGGCTATTGAGTTAAATCCAGATCAAGTTTATATATTTGGCGCAACAGGTGGTCGTAAAGATCATGAGTGGATTAATATTATGTTATTAAAGAAATTTAACGAAAGTGGGATAGAAGCGTGGATTTGTAATAACCAAAATGAAATAACGTTAAAAAAACCAGGACATTATCAATTAAAGCGAGATGATCGCTTTCAATATGTATCTTTCCTCCCGATTAGTGAATCAGTACACAATTTATCTTTAAAAGGTTTTCTCTACGAATTAGACGATACGACTGTTATGAGTGGTTCATCTTTAACCGTTTCTAATCAATGGAACGAAAAAATCGGTACTTATTTATTCACTGAAGGCATATTAATAGTTGTAAAGAGTCGTGATTAACTATGATTCATTAATGCAATCGTGTTGGTATAGGAGGGGGAAGATGAAATTTTATACGTTTAAGCTTCCTAGGTTTTTAGGAGGTATCGTTAGAACAATGATGGGACTCATTAAGAAGGATTAGGTTGACGTAAAAAGGGCTGGCTTAAAGTATTCAAAATCTTTAAGCTTCAGCCCTTTTTACGTGTTCTAAAGCGCATTATACGCGTTGAACTTTACCAGATTTTAATGCACGTGCAGAAACATAAACTTTTTGTGGTTTACCATCTACCATGATACGCACCTTTTGTACGTTTGATTTCCATTTACGTTTATTGGCATTCATCGCGTGTGAGCGATGGTTACCAGTTGACGTTTTACGTCCTGTTACTTGGCATTTACGAGCCATTTAAAATCCCTCCTGCATTATCTTCTTTTAAATCACTTTATCTACTTTACCACATGGTTAAACGGATTTCAACGATTGAATGGTCAGTTTGCCATGGTAAGACCCACATGAGCTTAACGGATGCCAATGACCTATTCAGTACCACTAACCATGGGAGAAGGGTGATGAATACTCCTAAGATAGAAGTTTCGCTTTATCAAGTTTATTCACTTGACACATTTTTGATGAATCAGTAACCTTTTAAAATGAAACAGGTTGTAGTAAAATAGCCATAGTCATTGTCACGAACCGAGGAGGATGGATATGTCAATTGAATTTCAAAATAGTTATGGTCAGGTAACAGTTTCCAAGGAAGTTATTTCTACAATTGCTGGTGGCGCAGCTATGGAATGCTATGGTATAGTTGGTATGGCTTCAAAAAAGCAGTTTAAAGACGGCTTATCAGAGATCTTAGGCAAAGAGAACTTCACTAAAGGAGTTGTTGTGAGACAAGATGATGGTGAGCTGAATATTGATATGTACATCATTGTTAGTTACGGAACTAAGGTGTCAGAAGTAGCTCACAATGTCCAAAATCAAGTGAAATATGCCTTAAAACGAATGGTAGGACTAGATGTTGTATCCGTAAATATTTATATTCACGGTGTTCGAGTGACTACATAGATGATTGTTGTGGACGAAGGAGGAAAATAGTGTGTCTAATCATACATTAAATGGTGAGAAATTCGCACAGATGATATTATTAGGTGCTAATCATTTATCAAACCAATCTCAAATGATTGATTCTTTAAATGTATTCCCTGTTCCAGATGGTGATACGGGTACGAATATGAATTTAACGATGACTTCTGGTGCAACAGAAGTTGAGAAAGTTACAGACAATCATGTTGGAGAAGTTGCAAGTGCATTAGCGAAAGGTTTGTTAATGGGAGCAAGGGGTAATTCAGGTGTGATTTTGTCCCAATTATTTCGAGGCTTTTCAAAAAGCGTTAAAGACAAAGAAACTCTAACGACCCGTGACTTAGCAGACGCTTTAGAGGCAGGTGTCGAAACGGCTTATAAGGCAGTTATGAAGCCAGTAGAAGGTACTGTTTTAACCGTTGCGAAGGATGCAGCTAAAAAGAGTGTAGAAGTAGCGGAGTCAGAAGAAGATTTAATATCATTTTTTGAACAAGTGTTAAAAGAGTCGAAAGCTTCATTGGAACGTACACCAGACTTACTTCCTGTTTTAAAAGAAGTAGGTGTAGTTGATAGTGGTGGACAAGGTTTAGTTACAGTTTATGAAGGATTTTTAGCTTCATTAAAAGGTGAAGAAGTACCTGAAGCTAGCTCTCTACCTTCATTAGATGAGTTAGTAAATGCTGAGCACCATAAAATGCACCAAGATTTTATGGAGACTGCAGAAATTGAATTTGGTTACTGTACTGAATTTATGGTTCGGTTTGAAGAAGATAAAATAAATGACAATCCATTTGATGAAGAACAATACCGTCAAGACTTAAGCGAGCACGGTGACTCATTGCTTGTTGTAGCTGATGATGAAGTAGTAAAAGTGCACATCCATGCTGAATATCCTGGTGAAGTAATGACATTAGGCCAAAAGTACGGTAGCCTAATTAATATTAAAATTGAAAACATGCGTGAACAACACACATCAATTGTTGGCGAACAGAAGAAAGAAGAAGCTCCAACTAAACGTCAATCATTAGCTGTAGTAACAGTTGGTATGGGTGATGGTATTAAAGAGATGTTTGAAAGTCTAGGTGCATCAATTGTAATCGAAGGCGGTCAAACAATGAATCCAAGCACACAGGATATTGTAGAGGCTGTTAATAAGGCAAATGCTGACAATGTTTTAGTATTACCAAATAATAAAAACATTGTTATGGCAGCTGAACAAGCTGGAGATTTAACAGATGCGAAAGTGAAAGTGGTTCCGACAAAGACTGTTCCTCAAGGTATGAGCGCTATGTTGGCATTGAATTTTGATGCTTCACTAGAAGATAACCAAGAAGCAATGTCTGAAGCGATGCAGTTTGTTAAAACAGGACAAGTAACGTATGCAGTTCGTGATACTCAAATTGATGGCCGTGAAATTGAAGAAGGTAACTTTATGGGTATTTTAGATGGTGCTATTAAAGCGGTTAATCCTGATAAGATGGATGCGATTAACGAATTATTAAACAACCTAGTTGAAGATGAAGAAGATGAAATTGTAACGATCCTTCAAGGAGAAGAAGGCACTGATGAAGAAGTAGAACAAATTGAAAAATATATCGAAGAACATTTTGAAGAGATTGAAGTAGAAGTTCATAAAGGGAATCAACCAATCTATTCTTATATCTTTTCTGTAGAGTAATTATTTATATATCATAACCATTAAGGAAGAACTCAGGGAGTCTGGGTTCTTCTTTTTATGACATAAAAAGAGGCTCTACAATATTTGTTAACGTAAAATTGTGCCGCTTGCTTTAATTTCAGAATAATGGTAATATAATTAAAATTATATAATTATACGATGATGAGAGAAAGTAAATGAAATCAATTCATTACAGAGAACTCTGGTTTGCTGAAAAAGGAGTATGTATATTTCCATTGAAAACAAGTCTCGGAGTTTCATGCTGGATTTGAATAAATGATAGTGTGACAGGTGCTCCTGTTATAGAGCCGAAGTATGCTTGTACTTTTTTAGGTTAATATGGTGACATATTAACAAACTGAGGTGGCACCACGACTTATGGTATCGATAATCTCGTCCTCAAGACTTAAGGTCTTGAGGGCGAGATTTTTTTATTTATATAAGTGATTACTGGAGAGGGAGTGTCAGCATTGAAAAACCGTTTTGCTACTTGGAAGTACCCTTCAATTTTATTAATAGGAGTCGGTGTGTCAAATGTAGGTGAATGGATATATTTTATTGCTCTAAATTTAATTGTTTTAGAAATGACGGGTTCACCTTTAGCGGTATCCGCTTTGTATATGATAAAACCATTGGCCACATTATTTACGAATTTCTGGGCTGGAACGTTTGTAGACCGCTTAAACAAAAAATATTTGATGATTTTCCTAGATATATTTAGAGCAATTATTATTTTCATATTACCTTTAGTGACTTCTCTAGTATTGATTTATTTAATTGTATTTTTAATAAATATGGCTAGTTCTATATTTGAACCTACTTCCATGACTTATGTAACAAAATTAATTCCAAAACAAAAAAGGAAAAGGTTTAATTCTCTGTATAGTCTAATTACTTCAGGCGCATTTTTAACTGGACCTGCGATAAGTGGGACTTTGTTTCTTATTGGCTCACCTATGTTAGCGATTTACACAAATGCAATTGCTTTGTTAGTTTCAGGGTTAATTACATTCTTTATGCCCAATGTTGAGAAGAAATCTTCAACATTTCAACCATTGAATAAACTATCGTTTAAAGTTATTAAAGCTGATTGGGAAAGTGTGATTCATTTTGCGCGGGTACAGACTTCAGTGATGGTCATTTATTTATTGTTTAGTTGTATTATGGTCATAATGGCAAGTGCGGTTGATTCTCTTGAAGCTGCTTTTGCGACGGAGGTTTTGTCACTAAGAGATAGTGAATATGGCTTTTTAGTATCTATTGCTGGTGCAGGCATCGTGGTGGGGGCATTCATAAATTATATAACCGTCAATAGTGTAAAGATTTCATATTTAATAGGTTTAGGCACTTTGTTTGTATCAATAGGTTATATGATCTACGCATTTTCAAATACATTTATTTTTGCAGCCATTGGATTTTTCACATTAGCATTTTTCATTGCTTTTGCTAATACAGGGTTTCTTACATTTTATCAAAATAATATACCAGTTGAAATGATGGGGAGAATAAGGAGTATATTTAGCTTGGTAGAGGCATTACTTATTATCATCTTAACTGGTATTTTAGGGTTGGTTGCTCAATTAGTTTCTGTTGAGAGTGCTGTCCAATTAGGTGTTATATTCATGTTAATAATATCTGTGTTTTTATTAGTTGTAAGTTTACTTCCTTCTAAAGAAATTATATTCCAGTCATCTGTTAACCCTTAAATATAAGCTCTAATAAAGCTTAGTGTAATTCTGGTGTGATGGATTGGATATAATAAAACCTCTCCAGACAGGGTGTGTTGACCCTTAACTGGAGAGGTTTTATTTAAACGAAACCTTTAATTAAGAATTCGAGTAAAAATAAGCTAGAAATGATGATTAATAGTGGTGTTACTTCATCTTTTCTACCTGCTACAATTTTAACAATTGGATAGGCTATGAAACCAAACGCCATTCCATCAGCAATGCTGTACGTAAAAGGAATCATAAACATAATCAAAAATGTTGGAAATGCTTCTGTTAGATCGTCCACTTTAATGTGCTTAATGTTTTGCATCATTAAGACACCCACTATGATTAGAATAGGGCTAATAGCGTTTGCTGGTATAAGTGAAATATAAGGAATTAAGAAAAAGGTTCCTAAAAACAATATACCAATTACAACGCTTGTGAGCCCAGTTCGTGCCTTTGCAGCAATAACAGCAGCGGTTTCTGCTGCAGGAATTGTCGGTGAAGTACCGAAAAAGCCACTAAAAGTTGCAGCAAGAGCACTACTTTTGTTCGCTTTGTGGAAAGCTTGGTGGCGATTAAGCATGTCCAATTGTCCATGTAATAAACCCATGCTTTCAAAGATGAGTACGATGGATAATGGTAAGACAGCGATCCAAAATGTTAAACCAAATATATGGTCAAATGTTGGTAATACCATGAAGTTAGCTATACTTTCAGCTGTAATTGTTGTTTGGTCAGTGTCTAATACACCAAATCCATAAGCAATTAACGTTCCAATCACCATTGTGATCAAAAAGTTAGCGGGGACATTTTTAACAAATAAAATGACACCGACTAGTAAAGAAAGTAAGCTTACGACTACATAAGGAGAAGAGAAATCTCCTAAAGAAATAATGGAATAGTCACCACTGACAATTAACCCACCATTTTCTAAGCCGATTAATACGAGGAATAAACCTAAACCGATCGTAATGCCATGCTTTAAAGCATCGGGAATCGCTTTTTTGAACTGGTCACCAAGTGGAGTGATAGCCGTAATTAAAAAGATTAAACTGGCTACAACAACAACACCTAATCCTTGTTCATAAGTGAAATCGTACTGTAGTACAATTGAGTATGCGAATAATGCATTGACTCCCATTCCTGGTATGATAATGATTGGTACCCTAGCCCAAATACCGACTAGAATACAACCTACTGTACTTGCTAGGATCGTTGCAATCATAGCATCTTCAGGGCTTATACCAGCATCACTTAATATCGCACTATTAACAACGACGATATAAACGGTTGTTAAATAACCAATTAAACCGGCAATGACCTCGCTTAACCAACGATTGTTAGGCCAATTTTTCATGATTACTCCTTCTTTAATTGTAAGCCCTCGCCCACCCGAGTTCTTAAAACCCAAAGCATATTATAATCACAATCGTTCAGATAATCAAACAAAACTAAACAGTAAACGTTGAATAAGTGTTGGAATTTTAAGCGTTTAACGATAAAATAGTGATAGACTTAAGGATAACAAAGGAGTGTGTCCGTTATGAAATTTAGATCGGTTTTTGATATTATTGGTCCAGTTATGATTGGCCCTTCAAGTTCACATACAGCTGGTGCTGCACGCATTGGTAAGATGGCGCGTGAATTGTTTGGGCGTCAACCAGACTGGGCGAAAATTCATTTATATGGCTCTTTCGCTAAAACTTATCAAGGCCATGGTACAGATGTCGCTTTAGTTGGTGGCATTTTAGGTTTTGATACCTATGATGAACGAATAAAAGATGCGTTAAATTTAGCAGAGGAAGCAAATGTTAATATAGAATTTATTGAAGAGGATGGCGCTTCTGAACACCCTAATACAGCGCGTATTGAAATGGGAGATGAAGATGGCGAGTTTGAATTAGTAGGTATTTCGATTGGCGGAGGTAAGGCAGAAATTACAGAATTAAATGGCTTTGAACTTCGTCTTTCCGGCCAGTCTCCAGCTATTTTAGTTATGCACAATGACCGTTTTGGTGCAATAGCTTCTGTAACAAGTGTTCTAGCAGGTAATGAGATTAATATTGGACATATGGAAGTTGCTAGAAAAGAAGAAGGAAAAGAAGCGATGATGATTATCGAAACGGATGAAAGAATACCAGATTATGTGATGGATGAATTGAATAACTGTGAAAATATATTGCAAGTAGTGACAATCTCGGAGTAAGGGAAGGAGTGAAAGCATATGATGTTTAAACATGTGAGTGAACTAGTTAAACAGGCAGAGACATTAGAGGTTCCAATTTCAGAAGTGATGATCAGACAAGAAGTAGAAGAGACAGGTAAACCGCGTGAAGAAATCGTAGCTGAAATGGGACGTAATTTAGATATTATGGAGAAATCTGTTGAGGATGGATTGGAAGGTGTTAAATCTCGCTCAGGATTAACAGGTGGAGATGCTGTATTGGTTCAAAAGTATATGGCTGAACAAGAGACACTATCAGGTAACCTATTATTAGATGTTGTTAGTAAAGCAGTTGCTACAAACGAAGTAAATGCAGCGATGGGAACGATTTGTGCAACACCAACTGCTGGTAGTGCAGGGTGTGTTCCGGGTGTTTTATTTGGACTTAAACCTCGTTTAAATCCAACTAGAGATCAGATGATTCGCTTTTTATTTACATCTGGTGCATTCGGTCAAGTAGTCGCCAATAACGCATCAATCTCTGGTGCTGCAGGAGGCTGTCAAGCAGAGGTTGGTTCAGCTGCTGGTATGGCAAGTGCTGCTGCAGTTGAATTAGCTGGGGGTACACCGCAACAATCAGCTGAGGCGATGTCGATTACACTTAAGAACATGTTAGGTTTAGTATGCGACCCAGTAGCTGGTTTAGTAGAAGTCCCTTGTGTAAAACGTAATGCAATGGGTTCTTCTCAAGCTATTGTTTCTGCTGATTTAGCATTGGCAGGCGTAACGAGTACGATTCCAACTGATGAAGTAATCGGTGCGATGTTTAGAATTGGTGAAAGTATGTCACCAGCACTTAAAGAAACAGCAGAAGGCGGATTAGCCGCAACACCTACTGGAAGGGAATTGGCTAAGAAAGTATTCGGACCTGCTATGGGAAGTGAGTGATCGCTTGTGTTAAACGAACCGGTTAATCAGATACCTAGTGTCGGTGACAAAACTGAGGAACAGCTAGCTATGCTAGACATTACGAAAGTGGGAGATTTACTCTTCCACTTTCCTTTTCGTTATGACTTTTTAGAATTAAAACCGTTAGAAGAAATTGCCCATGAAGAAGTCGCTACAATCCAAGGGGAAGTAGTGTCCGAGCCGAATGTATCGTTTTACGGCAAGAAAAAATCACGTTTAAATTGCACGATTCAAGTTGGTGTTGTTGCAGTAAAAGCAGTTTTTTTTAATCAAGCCTTTTTAAAAGATCAATTACAAGTCGGACAAACTGTGACCTTAACTGGTAAGTGGGATATGCATAGGTTACAAATGACGGTTCATAAATTTCATCGTCAGTCATTTGAAGAGGCGAATTCAATTGAGCCTGTCTACCATACAAAGGGCAAGTTGACACTTGGTCAAGTTAAAAAGTTAATCAACTACGCCCTAAAATCCTCTTTAGAAGAAGTTGATGAGATATTACCGGAGAAATACCTACATAATTACAAAATTCCACAAAGACAGACCGCTATTAAAGAGCTCCATCAACCTTCATCGAAAGCTCGCTTGAAGCATGCTAGAAGGCGATTTATTTACGAAGAGTTGTTTTTATTTCAATTAAAAATGCAATATATTAGGCGAGAAAATAAAGCGCAATCGATTGGTACACATAAAGAATATGACCAAGATCAACTGAAAGATTTCGTTAGTCGACTTCCGTTTGAACTGACAAGTAGTCAAAAACGTGTATTAAAAGAGATTATGGATGATTTGAAAAGTGCTAGTCGTATGAACCGCCTCCTGCAAGGTGATGTAGGATCTGGTAAAACGGTTATTGCTGCTATTGCTTTATATACAACAGCTTTATCAGGACAACAAGGTGCTTTAATGGTGCCTACGGAAATACTAGCAGAACAACATGAAGAATCTTTAAACGAATTACTGGGTGATAAGCTTAAGGTCGCATTGTTAACCGGGTCTATTAAGGGTAAGAAACGTCAGGATATATTAACGCGTTTAGAAAATGGTGAGATTGACTTGCTAGTAGGAACACATGCATTAATTCAAGATGATACACTGTTTAACCAATTAGGCTTAGTCATTATTGATGAGCAACATCGCTTTGGTGTCTCGCAACGAAAAACGTTACGTGACAAAGGACTAACACCGGATGTACTGTTTATGACGGCCACTCCGATTCCACGAACTTTATCAATCACTTCTTTCGGTGATATGGATGTATCGGTTATTGACGAAATGCCAAAGGGGCGTTTACCTGTTGAAACGTATTGGGTGAAAGAAAATATGATCGAACGGATTCATCAGTTTCTAATTGAACAAATAAACAAAGGTCATCAGGCATATGTGATTTGTCCTTTAATTGAAGAATCTGACCAACTAGATATTCAAAATGCAGTTGATGTCTTTGAAGAATTAAATGACATAATGCCCGAATCGATTAAAGTAGGGTTAATGCACGGTCGTCTGTCAGCTCAAGAAAAAGAGGAATTAATGCGTCAATTTGCTGAAAATGAAGTTCAATTACTTGTTTCAACTACGGTAATTGAAGTGGGTGTTAACGTCCCTAATGCAACAACAATGGTTATTTATGATGCTGAACGGTTTGGGCTAGCTCAACTTCACCAATTGCGAGGTCGAGTTGGACGTGGTAGTGAGCAAAGTTATTGCATCTTACTCGCTGATCCTAAAAGTGAAAATGGAAAAGAACGAATGCGCGTTATGACTGAAACGACAGATGGCTTTGAATTATCAGAACATGATCTTCAAATAAGAGGACCAGGTGACTTCTTTGGTAAACGTCAAAGTGGCTTACCAGAGTTTAAGGTGGCAAACATTGTCGATGATTACAGAGCATTAGAAGTCGCTCGCCAAGATGCAGTTAATGTGATGAATGATAGAAAGCTAGAAGAGGACTCAGAATATGCTCGAATTAAGTCATTGATTGAATCAGACCCATTAATTCAAGAGCGAATTTTTGATTAATGATTGCATATTAGGGCAACGTATTATATATTACTATTAGGACCTAGTCATAAAACGGATGGTGGACTGAATGAAAAGAAAAAAGAAGGAAAGACAAGAACAACTCGTGAAACTAATAGAAGATACCCCTTTTATAACAGATGAAGATTTAGCAACGAAATTTGGTGTAAGTATTCAAACCATTCGTCTGGACCGACTAGAGCGATCGATTCCAGAATTACGTGAACGGATTAAAGATGTAGCACAAAAACAATGGGACGAAACAGTTAAAGCCCTTCCGTTAGAAGAAGTAATTGGCGAAGTGATTAACCTTGAACTAGATCATTCAGCCATCTCAATACTTGATATTAGTGAAGAACACGTCTTTTCACGAAATCAAATCGCAAGGGGTCATCATTTATTTGCACAAGCTAACTCTCTTGCAGTAGCTGTTATTGATGATGAATTAGCCTTAACAGCAAATTCTGAAATCCGTTTTACAAGACCTGTAAAGTTACATGAACGTGTTATAGCTAAGGCTTATGTTAAAGGTGTTGATGATAAGGAGCGTACCATTGTTGAGGTGTCAAGCTATGTTGGAAACGAACTTGTCTTTTTCGGGCGCTTTCATATGTTTAGATCAACAGATGAATAAAAGGAGCTTAAGTTTATGAGAATTGCAATAGATGCTATGGGCGGAGATCACGCCCCTGATGCAGTAGTTGAAGGGGCTAAACTAGCTATTGACCACTTTAAAGATTTAACAATTACGTTATTTGGTGATGAGGAGCAAATTAAGCCTTTATTAGGGGATTATGATGAAAGGGTTAGTATTCATCACACAACTGAACAAATTGAAAATGATGATGAGCCAGTTAAAGTCGTTCGTAAAAAGAAGAACGCGTCTATGGTTTTAATGGCAGAAGCTGTTAAAAATAAAGATGCTGATGCGTGTATTTCAGCTGGAAACACAGGTGCTCTAATGAGTACTGGATTGTTTAAAGTTGGTCGTATTAAAGGAATAGAAAGACCAGCCTTAAGCCCAACTTTACCAACTATTGATGGCAAAGGGTTTCTACTATTAGATGTCGGTGCTAACGTTGAAGCAAAACCGCAACATTTATTACAATATGCCATTATGGGTTCAGTTTACGTTGAAAATGTACGAAATATTGAAAACCCTAAAGTTGGACTCCTCAATGTAGGAACAGAGAGTCAAAAAGGTACAGAATTAACGAAAAAAGCATACGAACTAATGTCTGATGCTCCAATTAATTTTATTGGTAATGTAGAAGCACGTGATTTATTAGATGGTGTAGCAGATGTCGTCGTGACTGATGGCTTCTCAGGTAACATTGCTTTAAAGTCAATTGAGGGAACAGCTTTATCAATGTTTTCAATGATAAAAGATACATTTACACAAAATATGAAAACAAAACTAGCTGCCGCAGTAGTTAAGTCAGATATGCGTGGAATTAAAAACCAATTAGATTATTCCGAGTACGGCGGGGCGGGGTTGTTTGGTTTAGCTGCACCTGTCATTAAAGCTCATGGTTCTTCAAATGGTCGTGCCATTTTTAGTGCGATCAAACAAACATATGATTTCGTTGAAAAAGACGTTGTGAAATTAATCCAAAAAGACGTCGAAAAGATGGAAAACGGAAAGGAGTCCAATGATGAGTAAGTTTGCTTTTCTATTTCCAGGACAAGGTTCTCAAGCAGTTGGCATGGGCCAAACGTTTTTTGATGAGCATCAAGAAGTACGCGATTTGTTTGAGAAAGCGAATGATGTATTAGGTTATTCATTATCTGATTTAATGTTAAATGGCCCAGAAGAAGACTTAACAAAAACTGAAAATGCACAACCTGCCTTGTTATTAAATAGTGTCGCTATTTTTGAGCAGATTAAAAAAGCAGGTATAGAGCCATCAATGGTTGCTGGGCATAGCTTAGGAGAATATAGTGCACTCTATGCAGCAGGGGCGTTATCTTTTGAAGATGCCATTAAAGCAGTTCACGAACGTGGAAAGTTAATGGAAGAAGCGGTCCCAGCTAATCAAGGGACGATGGCTGCTGTATTAGGTTTGGACGATGAAACAATTATAAACATTACACAAGAAATAACGAGTAATGGTTCAACTGTAAATGTTGCTAATTATAATTGCCCAGGGCAGACTGTAATTTCAGGAACTGTTGAAGGGGTTAATGAAGCAGTTGAGAAGCTTAAAGAATCCGGTGCTAAACGCGCCTTACCTTTAAATGTGAGCGGGCCATTCCATTCTCAATTAATGAAACCGGCAAGCGCTCAGTTTGAAACAGTATTAAATGACATGAATATTAATAAGGCACAAGTACCTGTTTATGCTAACGTTACTGCTAAGCCAGTACATACAGAAGATCAAATTAAACAATTATTAGTAGAGCAACTATATTCACCTGTTCAATTTACAAAAACGTTAGAAAATATGGTTGAAGAGGGTGTTGATGCATTTGTAGAAATCGGGCATGGGAAAGTATTAGCTGGACTTGTAAAGAAAGTACACCGCCCGGCAAAAGTATTCAACATACAAGATGTTGAGCAATTAAATGAGTTTATTAAATGGGCTAAGGAGGAATCATAATGTTAGAAGGGAAAGCAGCTCTTGTAACAGGCGCATCACGTGGTATAGGTAAAGCCATTGCCCTTGAATTAGCAAAACAAGGTGCCAATGTCGTTGTTAACTATGCAGGTAGTAAAAATAAGGCTTTAGCAGTTGTGGATGAAATTAAACAATTAGGGCAAGATGCGATTGCTATTCAAGCTAACGTATCTGAAGCTGATGAAGTTAAAGATTTAATTAAACAGACCATTGATCAATTTGGTTCATTAGACATTTTAGTGAATAACGCTGGAATTACGCGTGATAATTTGTTAATGCGTATGAAAGAAGATGAATTTGACGAAGTAATTGATACGAATTTAAAAGGTGTGTTTAATTGTGTTAAAGGGGTCACGCGTCAAATGATGAAGCAGCGCAAGGGTAAAATTATTAACGTTGCTTCCATTGTCGGTGTAACAGGTAATCCTGGACAAGTAAACTATGTAGCTGCTAAAGCAGGTGTAATTGGTATGACGAAAACCGTTGCGAAAGAATTAGCACCACGTCATGTCAATGTTAATGCTGTTGCTCCTGGTTTTATTGCAACAGACATGACAGATGAACTATCAGATGAAGCTAAACAACAAATGTATGATTTAATACCATTAGATCGTCTAGGTGAGCCAGAAGATGTCGCTAAAGTTGTCCGCTTCTTAGCCTCAGATGATGCTAATTACATGACAGGACAAACGATTCATGTAGACGGCGGTATGGTAATGTAATATAATTAATATCGCTTTGAAAGGAGGTGAACGACATGGCAGACGTTTTAGATCGTGTTAAAAACATTATCGTTGAACGTTTAGATGTTGATGAATCAAAAGTAACAGAAGGTGCATCATTTAAAGATGACCTTGAGGCAGACTCATTGGATGTTGTTGAACTAGTTATGGAACTTGAAGATGAGTTTGATATGGAAATTTCTGATGAAGATGCAGAGAAAATTAATACAGTAGGTGATGCTGTTAATTACATAAACAGCAACCAGTAAATAATTAAAAGGGGATGACAGCATAAAGTCATCCTCGTTTTCTATGATCTTATAGTGAGGGTGTTTGTAGAAGCCTCTGTTAAGATGTATGGTGAGTTAAGTAATTAATTAACTGCGCTGTTCAATTGTGATGACCAACAACAGACTTTAACAGAGATATGTAGAAAAGGTGGGAGTTATGGATTTTAAACAGTTTCAACAAAAATATAATATTCAATTTAATAATGACCAATTATTAAAGCAAGCTTTTATGCATACATCATATGTGAATGAGCATCGGGATGCTGGACTTGAAGATAATGAACGTTTAGAGTTCTTAGGTGATGCGGTGTTAGAACTAGCTGTTTCTCAACATTTATTTCGACACTATCCTGATATGAGTGAAGGTGAATTGACTAAATTTCGGGCAAATATAGTATGTGAACCTTCACTAGAACAATTTAGTCGAACTCTGAACTTAGGTGAGTATCTGTTATTAGGAAAAGGAGAAGAAGCCTCAGGAGGCCGAGAACGTCCAGCTATTTTAGCTGATGCATTTGAGGGACTCATGGGAGCAATTTACTTAGACCAAGGTTTCAAGAAAGCATTAGCATTTCTTCAAGAGTATGTATTCCCTAGTATCGAACCAGGTGCTTTTTCGCATGTGATGGATTATAAAAGTAAGCTACAAGAGTTAGTTCAAAAAGACCATCAATCCGTTAGTTATAAAATTATTGATGAGATTGGACCAGATCATAACAGGCAGTTTGTTGCCTCAGTTTCGTTAAACGGAACAAAAATTGGTACTGGCATTGGTAAGTCCAAAAAAGAAGCTGAACAAGAAGCAGCTAAAGAAGGGTTAAAAGAAGTGTCAAAACCATAGTGTGTTATAGAATCCCCAGTTAGTAAGCATTCCTTTTCTAACTGGGGTATTTCCTATTGTTTACGGTATTTTTTCAACTCGGAAATAATGGCGTTAATTTCAGCAACACTAACCTGTCCTTGGGCATTTAACATGTCATAAATGTCTTTAATATCATGATAATGGTCTAAGTCATAATCTTCAGGTTTTAAAACGGACGCGTTTAATATTTGCAATTGCTTAGCTAGTTCTTCAATAATATATTCTAAATTCTCATAACTTGGTTCGTTCAAATTCATGAATCTCACTCCTATTCCTATTTTGAATCCTTCTGTGAACTCTTATTTTATGATAAAATATATAGGTTGAAATGTTAAGTTTATTATTACATATTAGCGTTAAATTGTCATTGAACAACAGAAATTTTGCTTAGAAATAAATTGTAGCATTTAATAAGTAGGTGTTTAAAGATATGTTTCTAAAAAAGCTAGAGACGGTAGGGTTTAAGTCGTTTGCTGAACGAGTCTCTGTAGATTTCGTTCCTGGTGTAACGGCTGTAGTAGGCCCTAATGGAAGTGGAAAATCAAATATAACAGATGCTATTCGTTGGGTTTTAGGTGAGCAATCCGCTAAATCTCTAAGAGGGGCAAAGATGGAAGACGTTATTTTTTCTGGTAGTGACACACGTAAAGGGTTAAATGTTGCAGATGTTACATTAGTGCTAGATAATCGTGATCAAAAGCTGCCAATTGAATATGATGAGGTAGCCGTAACAAGGCGAGTATATCGTTCTGGAGATAGTGATTATCTCATTAATAAACAACCTTGCCGATTAAAAGATATTACAGATCTATTTATGGATTCAGGCTTAGGGAAAGAAGCGTTTTCCATTATTAGCCAAGGTAAAGTCGAAGAAATTTTATCATCAAAATCAGAAGAACGCCGCAGTATTTTTGAAGAAGCGGCTGGAGTATTAAAATATAAAAAACGTAAGCTCAATGCGCAAAAGAAATTAAATGAAACGAAAGATAATTTAAGTCGTGTTGAAGACATTATTCATGAGATAGAAGGTCAGATTGAACCTTTAGAGAAACAAGCAGAAACAGCAAAGCAATACTTAGAAATGCGAAAGCAACTTGAAGAAGAAGAAGTCTCTTTACTTGTTGCTGAAATTGAAGCGATCTATGCTGATTGGGACCAACTATTAAAATCGATAGATCAATTAAATAAAGAGTTAACAGCTGAGAAGACAATCATCCAGCAAGATGAAGCCAATTTAGAGGAAAAACGTCAGATCATTTATTCCTTAGAGCAACAAATTAGTAAATGGCAGGATGAGAAGCTTTATTTAACGAAAGAAATTGAACAATTAGAAGGGCAAAAAAATGTCCTTGCTGAACGACTAAAGCATTACGATGAAAGTAAAGATAAACTGGAAAATAGCATTCAGACTCATCAAGACCAAGTTGATCAACAAAAATTAGATATTGAAGATTATGAAGCGCGTCTATCTGTACTTCAATCTGCTCGTGATGAAACAAAGCAACAAATTCAATCAAGTAAGGATAAAATGGCCTCAAGTGAAGGCAATATTGAAGAAACGATCGAACAAAATAAAGCCGAATATATAGACTTACTTAATGAACAAGCAGCTAGTCGTAATGAAAAGCACTCGATCCAAAAGCAAATTGAACAAATTACTGATCGTAAAAAGCGACTGGATGAACGATTTGAACAAATGCTTAAAGAACGTGAAGAATTACAAAGCTCTTATGATCAGAATCAAGAGCAAAAAACTAAAATTAATGAGCAGTTGGATGCAATTAAGCAATCATATGAACAACTTGAAGCGACTTTAACAGAACATCAGTCTACGATTTCTAGCGATGAAGAAAAGCTAAATCAGGCTTACCGAATCATTGAACAATTACGCTCAAAGAAAGAAATGCTTGAAGACATGAAAGAGTCTTACAGTGGCTTTTATTATGGCGTTAAAGCTATTTTGCAAGCAAAAGAAAGTGGTCAATTAAATGGGATTCATGGTGCAGTAGCCCAAATCATTCAAGTTCCACAAGACTATGTTACAGCAATGGAAACAGCATTAGGAGCTCAAGCGCAGCATTTAGTTGTCTCAACTGAGAAAGACGCCCGTCATGCCATTCAATTTCTAAAACAATCTAAAAGTGGTCGCGCTACTTTATTACCGCAATCGACGATAAAATCTAGGTTACTTGATGAGCGTTTTTATACAACACTCCAGCAGTTAGAAGGATTTGTTGGCCTTGGTTCAGAGCTAGTAGAATTTGATGAATCATATCGTAACATTGCTGAGAATTTATTAGGTAATGTGATCGTTTCGAAAACATTAGAACATGCCAATGTCATAGCAAAGAAAGTCAATCATCGCTACCGAATCGTTACATTAGAGGGTGATGTTGTTAACCCAGGTGGTTCTATGAGTGGTGGAGCTAAAAAGAATAGTAACCAAGTCTCTCTCTTTACAAGAGAACAAGAACTAGAAGATGTAAATGAGAAGTTGTCAAACTATGAAATGAAAACAAGTCAATTCAAAAAAGATTTAGATACTAAACGCGTTGAGTTAGAAGATTTACAAACACAGCTTTATTCCTTGGAGCAACAGTTGTCTGAAGTTCAATCACAGAATTATAAAGTTGATCAAGAAATGCAATCGTTAGAAATACAGTTTTCTAATATAAATAAACAACTAGAAGTTTATGACCAAGAGAATAAACAATTTGAACAAGACGGTGACATGCTTAATCATCAATTAACACAATTAGAAGAAACATTAGCTAAACAGAGTGAACAGTCTAATGATTTAAAACAAAAAATTGATGATTTAACTCAAAACCAATCGACTTATAAAGCTCGACAAGAAGAACAACAAGAACAGCTTAATCACTTACAAATTAGATTAGCAGAACAAGAAAGTGATGTTAGAAATCAAGAAGAGCGACTAACTCAGCTAAAAGAAGATTTAAATGAAGAAACTAAAGTCAAAGAACAATTGGAAACTGAGTTAAAAGATTTAAATGAATCACATGAAAAATCGCATACGGTAGAAGGTCTTTCAGAAACATTACAAAATCACCGGAATCAGTTAGTTAAAGTGAACACACAATTAGAAGAAGCTCGTGAAAAACGAGAAAGCGAAATGCAACTTCAAGAAGACCTAGAGCGTGAAGTGAAAGAAAAGAATCGACTATATGAAGAGAAGAATAGTCAATTACAAAAACAAGAAGTACAAGCTAACAGATTAGATGTAGACCTTGAAAATAGACTCAAGCAGTTAAGTGATGAATATTCGATGACGTTTGAAAGAGCTAAGGAGCTTTATGGCCCAGCTGAAGATCTTAGCCAAGCCAAAGACCAAGTAGCTAAAATTAAACATGAAATTAAAGCATTAGGGCATGTTAATTTAGGTTCTATAGAAGAATATGAACGTGTACAAGAACGTTATACATTCTTAACAGAGCAGCGTAATGATCTATTAGAAGCGAAAGAAACACTCCATTCAATTATAGATGAAATGGATGAGGAAATGATTCGTAAGTTTAGCGAAACATTTTATAAGATCCAAGAAGAATTCTCAAAAGTGTTTGTAGAACTCTTTGGTGGTGGACATGCTGAATTAAAGTTAACCAATCCAGATGACCTACTTGAAACAGGTGTCGATATTATTGCACAACCACCAGGTAAAAAGCTACAACAGTTAGGATTATTATCAGGTGGAGAGCGTGCTTTAACAGCGATTGCGCTTTTATTTGCCATTTTACGTGTAAGGCCAGTACCTTTTTGTGTATTAGATGAAGTAGAAGCGGCCTTAGACGAAGCGAATGTCGTCAGGTTTGCTGGTTACTTAAAGCATTTTTCAGCTCAAACACAATTCATTGTAATTACACACCGTAAAGGGACAATGGAATATGCTGATGTCTTATATGGTGTTACGATGCAAGAATCAGGTGTATCGAAGTTAGTATCAGTTAGATTAGAAGAAACAGAAGAGATGATATACAATTAACTTAAGATTTAATCTAGGAAAGGAAGACGATTTATGAGTTTCTTTAAAAAGCTTAAAGATAAAGTCAGTAAACAAACAGACCAAGTAACAGATAAATTTAAAGACGGATTAACTAAAACGCGTGATTCCTTTACTTCTAAAGTAAATGATTTAGTAGCAAAATACCGTAAAGTTGATGAAGAATTCTTTGAAGAACTTGAGGAGATTTTAATTTCTGCTGATGTTGGTGTAGAGACGGTCATGAAATTAATTGAAGAGTTAGAAATGGAAGTGAAGCGTCGAAATATCCAAGATACAGAAGAAGTTAAAGAAGTGATTTCTGAGAAGTTAGTTGAAATATACTACGGTGATGATGAAGAGTCTGTAGAGGCTTTAAACTTACAAAAAGACGGGCTTTCTGTCATCTTGATCGTTGGAGTTAATGGTGTTGGTAAAACAACGACAATCGGAAAGTTAGCTCACCAATTCAAACAAGATGGTCAATCAGTTGTACTAGCTGCTGGGGATACGTTTAGAGCAGGTGCTATTAATCAGTTAGATGTATGGGGTGAACGTGCAGGTGTAGATGTTATTAAGCATAGTGAAGGAAGTGACCCTGCAGCGGTGATCTATGATGGCATTCAAGCGGCGAAGTCACGTGGGGCTGATGTATTACTATGTGATACAGCAGGGCGACTACAAAATAAGGTCAACTTAATGAAAGAACTAACAAAGGTTCGAAAAGTAATTGAGCGAGAAATACCAGAAGCCCCTCACGAAACATTACTTGTCTTAGATGCAACAACTGGACAAAATGCCCTAAGTCAGGCTAAAACTTTTAAGGAAGCAACTGATGTTTCAGGTATCGTGCTAACTAAATTGGATGGTACAGCACGTGGAGGAATAGTTTTAGCTATTCGTAATGAAATGAACATTCCTGTTAAATATGTTGGTTTAGGAGAGCAAATAACGGATTTACAACCATTTAATGCTCACCAATTTGTGTATGGTTTGTTTGGTGATTTAATGAATCGAACAGAGCAAGAATAAGAGTAAATACTCACATTGTTTTCACATGTGGTAAGGAGTTTTAAGCCATGCTTGAAAAAACAACGCGAATTAATTATTTATTTGATTTTTATCAAGAGCTATTAACCGATAAACAAAAAAGTTACATGGAATTATATTACTTAGAAGATTATTCCTTAGGTGAAATTTCCGAAACTTATGATGTTAGTCGGCAGGCCGTTTATGATAATATTAGACGTACAGAGGCAATGCTTGAGGAATATGAATCTCAGCTAGGACTCTATGAACGTTTTGACAAGCGAAACAAGATCATTCAAGACATGAAGCAAAAACTGTCAAACCATCAATTAGAAGACACAAAGGTATTATTAGAACAATTGGAAAACCTAGATTAGGGGGACGGTCCATTATGGCATTTGAAGGATTAGCCGACCGATTGCAAGGTACAATTAAAAAAATTACAGGAAAAGGTAAAGTTAGTGAAGCTGACGTAAAAGAAATGACAAGAGAAGTTAGGTTAGCTTTATTAGAAGCTGACGTTAACTATAAAGTCGTAAAAGATTTGATCAAGCGTATTAAAGAACGTGCAGTTGGCCAAGAAGTAATGGAGAGCTTAACACCAGGTCAACAAGTAATTAAAGTCGTAAAAGAAGAGTTAACAGAATTAATGGGTGGTGAGCAAAGTAAGATTGCTGTAGCCAATAAATCACCGACAGTCATTATGATGGTTGGTCTTCAAGGTGCGGGTAAAACAACAACTACCGGCAAACTAGCCACCCATTTACGTAAAAAGTTTAACCGTAATCCGTTATTAGTAGCAGCAGACGTTTATCGCCCAGCCGCCATTGATCAGTTAGAAACGTTAGGTGAGCAGTTGGATTTGCCAGTTTATTCAAAAGGCACAGAGGCAAACCCAGTTGATATTGCCAATGAGGCGATTGCTAAGGCTAAAGAAGAACATCACGATTATGTTTTAATCGATACAGCAGGGCGCCTACATGTTGATGAAGAACTCATGGGTGAATTATCACAAATTAAAGAAGACACATCACCAGATGAAATCTTTTTAGTTGTCGACTCCATGACAGGTCAAGATGCCGTTAATGTGGCTGAAAGCTTTGATGAACAATTAGCTATTAGTGGTGTTGTATTAACCAAATTAGACGGTGACACACGTGGTGGTGCTGCTTTATCTATAAGAGCTGTTACAGGTAAGCCGATTAAATTTGCCGGTATGGGTGAAAAGCTAGACCAACTAGAAGCATTCCACCCAGATCGTATGGCTTCTCGTATTTTAGGTATGGGCGATGTCTTTAGTTTAATTGAAAAGGCTGAAACCGAAGTCGATGAGAAAAAAGCTAAAGAAATGCAAGATAAAATGCGTTCAATGTCCTTTACATTTGAAGATTTCTTAGAGCAAATGGATCAAGTAAAGAACATGGGACCATTAGATGAGTTAATTAATATGATGCCTGGGGCTAATAAGATGAAAGGTATGAAAAATCTTCAGGTTGATGACAAACAATTATCTCATATTGAAGCCATCATTCAGTCCATGACAAAAACTGAACGAGTGGACCCTAGTGTAATCAACGCGAGTCGCAAAAAGCGTATCGCAAAAGGGTCTGGTACTTCAGTTGCACAAGTCAATCGCTTGCTAAAACAATTTGAAGAAATGAAGAAAATGATGAAACAAATGACGAACCAAAAGAAAGGGAAAAAAGGCGGCATGAATCTCCCTTTTATGTAATGTAAAATAATCTATATTTCATTAAAGCGCTTTTCCTTTTGTAGGAGAAGCGCTTTAATTTTGGCTCTAAAATATTTGCTGAGGTAGCGGCAAATTTTACATTACTTTATAAGGTTACTGTCTTTTGGTCGTATATTTTGGCATCATGTGATCCGCTTTTAGTGGATGCTTTAAGGCGACTAAGACTCCTTTAGTTTCGATGTTGTCAACAAACATATTTCAACAGCGGCGTCTTTTCGCATAGGATACAGGAAGTTGGCGGAAGAACCAATATGTTAGTCGACTTAGAGCTGCACCCCTTGTTTTTCACCTGAAAAAACCAAAATATCAACTATTCAAAATAGTCATAAAATTAATTGTTATTTAGTGGGAAATGAGTTAATATATTACCAAAGCCAATATTCTATATAATTCAGGAGGTTGTTAACTTTGAAGAAAATGGGGAAAGTTCTTAGTACTATACTCGTTTTTAGTATGTTGATTACATCTCCGTTAGTCATAAGTGCTCGATCACAGTGGTAGTAATTGGGTAACTCATTATACCTACTACCAATGTATAGATGGTTCTGGTTATCATAAGTTTGAAGAACAACATAGACATATAGGTGATAGACAAGAATTTCGTACTATTAATGAACGTGTTAATACAGCTTGTCCAATGTAATATTAATGAATAGCCTAGTTATATTGAAAGAGTATGGGCTTTTTAGAATGAAAGGGGTCTATCACTATGTTTTCATACTTAAAAGTCACATTTAGAGAACGTTGGAAGATATTTTTAACAATAGGACTTATTTTAGGTTGTTTAGGACTAGCGTACATAGGTACACAAACAATGACTGGTCAAATTGCGATTGAAGCAAGGGGTGAATTGGAAGATGATTGGCGTTATCAATATGATCTTTTAGTTTTACCTCAGTTAGATGATGAAGTCGAGGGGTTGGAAGATGGATGGGTTGCACCACAAAGTAGTATTGCTAGCTATGGGGGAATTTCATTAGAGGATTGGGAAAAAATCAAGGGTATTGAAGGTGTGGAAGTTGCTGCGCCAATTGCGTTAATGGGTTATTTTGAATTTATTGGAATGAATGCAAATGCCTCTAATGCTACACCCGGAAATTGGTATGAAACAACCAAAGAAGTTACTGCTTTTGATGGGATGAAAACACATACGTTGACAGAAACTAGCTCTATTAGTGAGTATTATGATGAATCAATGGAAGATTCTATTTTATATCAAAGACATTTGGAGGAAAGAGGATACCCTTCCAATGTAGCTCCAGGAACTTCTGTAAGGTATCCTAATGAAATGTTGCTTGTTGCTATTGACCCTGAAGCTGAAGACCAATTATATAATGTGTCTGATAGCATGATTTCTGGAAGTTACCTTGATGAATCGTATTCTTCAGAGGGAGCTACTATGCCTGTTGTCCCTGTTGTTGCCCTTAAAGAACCAGAATATGTGATGGAAGAAACGGTAACAGTACATGAAATTAATGTACCAGATAATCTCTCTGAAGACGATATTGTTGGAGGAACAACAAGTTATTTACGTGGATTACCTAAAGAAGAAATTGCCCAATTAGACATTTCATCACTGACTTCTGATTTAAGGTTTAAAAATGTTAATCTAGAATTCGATGATGAAGGTTTTAATGAAGTGGAATACGACCTAATAAATGCCCCTACTGAAATAATTCAATTTTCCCCAATCAATTACAGTCTAATAGAAAATAATGATGGAGATATACCATTGTTAGAAGCTCAAGAGTATCCTAATGCCAGTGATTTTTATACTGAGATCAACATTCCTTTTTACCGTTATTCAGAAGGTGTTAGACAGACACATGATTTTACAGTGGACATAGTTGGATATTATGACTCTTCTGAAATTAGACCGAAATTTGCTGGGTCATGGCAAGAAGAAGACCCTGTCGATGTTTATACCCCGCATCACAGTATGATTATTAAAAATGGACTCGGTGAAGAAATTGAGCCAACACCGCTACTACCACTGCCAGTTAAAGCAAGTTATTATCCTGGTGCGCCTGATATGTTAACGAGTTTAAATGCACTACATCACGTCTATGATGAGGAACCACCATTATCTTCTATTCGTGTTGTAGTGGATGGGGTAGCTGAAAGGTCAGAATCTAGTCAAAGTAAAATTGAAGCAGTTGCAACCGAAATAAAAGAACAAACAGGTCACCACGTTGACATCATGCTAGGGTCTTCTGCAAGTAGAGTACATGTCAATCTAGCTGGAACTGAAGTTGATGAAGTTGGAACAGTAGAAGAAGGCTGGCAGCAAAAAGGAGTCAACTGGTCGATTGAGAATCAAGTCAACCAGACAAATATTTTATTGTTTATTTATCTACTAGCCATTAGTGTGATCTTTTGTTATACGATTATTACTCATAGTCTCTTTAATCGTTCGATTGATTTTGCCATGCAACGAGCGATCGGTTGGACCAGGGGGAAAATTGTTCGAACACTTTCTATAGAAGTTTTCATCATTAGCACAATTCCTTTACTTGTCATTTGGATTACGAACAATTGGTTGGAGGCCGTTTCTTTTATAGACTACTTATATATATGGTTAATTACAATCGCTATTATTTCAATAGGATATGTAACGGGAAGTTATAAAGCACTAAAGCTTTCACCACGAGAAGGGCTAGAAGGTGAAGGAGCCGAGTGGAAGATGCAACGCATGGTAAGAATTCGAGGGATTATGTCTTATTGTCTTCACCAATTATTACGCCGTCCACTGCGATTTGGTTTACTAACGATCGTCATTGCGATTACAACGTTTATGCTTTTACTATCTATTGTGACCCAGCAAATTCTTTCTGATTTTCTATATTTAAGCTTTATCGGTGAATCAATCAACTTAAAGCTAGCGGGCTATCAAACAGCAACACTAATCTTGAGCTTCATTTTAGCTGTTGCACTTACGTTTTTGCTTTTATATTTAAACCTCACCGAACGGAAGAAGGAATTCTTAATCTTTAGTTCAATCGGCTGGCCGATGAGGAGAATTCAGTTTTACATTAGTCTGGAGTCTTTTATTGTTTCGGTTATTGGTGCAGGAATTGGTACAATCGTAGCTAGTCTTTTTATCAATATATATACAGATAGTGTGATTCCTAGCTGGTTGATTTCACTTTCTATTTTATCTCCAGTGGCGTTAATCACCTTGTTCACCATTGTTATTATTGCAGGTTTCAAGGTGAAGGGTGTGACAAAGAATCATCACGCAGCTTAATCTTAAAAAAGAAAGGTGTTTCGGAATGATACAAATAAATGGATTGGCTAAGAGTTATACAAATGATTCTGAAAAGATAGAAGTCTTAAAGGACCTTTCACTTACAATTGAAGATCATAGTTATGTATCGATTGTTGGCCCTTCTGGATCAGGTAAATCAACATTGCTCCATACAATTGGCGGGTTAGAGCCAATTGACCGAGGGGAAATCTGGGTTAACGATCAAGCCGTACACAAACTAAAAGATAAACAATTAGCAAAATTACGCTTAAAGGAAATCGGGTATGTATTTCAACAATTTCAGCTCCTACCAACAGCAACAGCCTTAGAAAATGTTATGATGCCATTATTGAATGTTTTTTCTTCTAAAGAGATCAAAGAGAAAGCAAAGGTCGCTTTAGAACGAGTAGGTTTAGAGCATCGAATTAACCACCTTCCATCTCGCCTGTCTGGTGGAGAGCAACAACGAGTGGCTATTGCTAGAGCAATAGTAACTAATCCATCGATTATCCTTGCTGATGAGCCAACTGGAAATCTAGACTCCGAGACAGGTGAGAAAATTATTGGGTTATTAGAAGAAATCCATGCTAATGATGATGTGATTGTAGTGTTGATCACACACGATCAAGCCATTGCAGAACGAACGGATCAACAAATTAGTTTGTTGGATGGCAAGGTTAAAGTAGCAACATTAAGTGAATTGTAGTAGTTTAATTTGCTAATAAATAATGTAATGTAAAAATCCTTTACACACTTTTGATTCTCTGATACAATCTAAACTTGTGAAAAGCAATTTTGATGGAGGTGTAAGACATGGCAGTAAAAATCCGCTTAAAAAGAATGGGTTCTAAAAGAAATCCTTTTTATCGTGTAGTAGTAGCAGATTCACGTTCACCTCGTGATGGACGTATTATTGAGCAAATCGGCACATATAATCCAGTTTCTGAAACACCAGAGGTTTCTATTGATGAGGATAAAGCATTAGACTGGATGACTAAAGGTGCTAAGCCAAGTGACACGGTACGCAACCTATTCTCAGACCAGGGCATCATGACTAAGTTTCACGAGTCAAAAAATAACTAGTAAGGATTTGTGATATCATGAAACCCTTAATTGAAACGATTGTGAGTCCATTAGTCGATTATCCTGACGATGTTGAGGTGACAGTTGAAGAAACGGATCGTAAAGTCCGTTACCATTTAACTGTTCATGAAGATGATGTTGGTAAAGTAATTGGCAAAAATGGACGGATCGCAAAAGCAGTTCGTACAGTTGTACATGCAGCTAATTCGAACACGAATAAAAAGGTTTATGTTGATATTATGTAAAAAAGGGAGGGGGGTAAACCTTTCCCTTTTTTTGCAATGTTCTATGAAGTAATTCGTACGTCAGATCATTCGGGTGGTTTTATGCAAATTATACGAAAAACAAAAGTCAAACAAGTCATCACAGAATCTAGTAAACAACAACTTAAAGAGCACTTTGAAAGGCAGAAGGCTAGTCAACATAAAGAACTCGAACAATTACAGTTTGAGAAGAAAAAACTGATATATAATAACAAATTTGACCAACATAAGGTTGAAGAGAAATTTTCTAAAGAAGAATTAAAAAGAAAACAATCAATCGAGTGGTATGAATTTCAAATCGAACAGTTAAATCAATTGCCACTAGGTAGTGAAATTACAGAACGTGAAGTTGATGAAGTAGTCGAAGTATCTGTTGGTGATGATTGGGACCAAATAGTAGGCCCACGTAAAATGGTTATTAAAGATGGAAAAATAGTTCAAATAACAGGTGATGCTAAATGAATAGAGATTATTTAAAAGTAGGTAAAATTGTTAATACCCATGGTGTTCGAGGTGAAGTTCGTGTCATGGCGGTGACTGATTTTGAAGAGCGGTTTGATGCCGGCAGTCGTTTATTTATTGAAAATAATAACAGCGAACATATAGAAGTAGAAGTAAGCTCCAATCGAAAGCATAAACAATTTGATTTACTCACTTTAAAAGGGTATGAATCGCTTGAGGAAGTTGAGGGTTTTAAAGATTGTCTGTTAAAGGTCGCGTTTGAAGACTTATATGAACTCGATGAAGGTGAATTTTACTATTTTGAAATTATTGGATGTGAGGTTTACTTAACGACGGGAGAATACCTCGGTAAAGTTAAAGAGATTTTAGCGCCAGGTGCTAATGATGTTTGGGTTGTTAAACGCACTGAACCTGGAGATAAAGATGTTTTAATCCCTTATATTGATGATGTGGTAAAAGAAATTGATATTGAAGAACAAAGAATTGTAATTGAAGAAATGGAAGGATTGCTTTCGTAATGAGGCTAGATATTTTAACACTTTTTCCTGAGATGTTTGAAGGTGTATTCGAGTCGTCTATATTAAAAAAAGCGAAAGAGAAAAAAGCTTATGATTATCAGTTAATAGACTTTAGAGAATATACCGAGAATAAGCATAAGAAAGTTGATGATTATCCTTATGGCGGTGGTGCAGGCATGGTCTTATCGCCACAGCCTATTTTTGATGCTGTAGAAGATTTGAAGAATCAAGAGTCCAATCCTCGCGTCATTTTAATGTGTCCCCAAGGCGAACCCTATACACAACAAAAAGCAGAACAATTAGCAAAGGAAGATCACTTAATTTTAGTTTGTGGACATTATGAAGGGTTTGATGAAAGAATCCGTACTGAATTAGCAACAGATGAGATCTCTATTGGTGATTATGTTTTAACAGGTGGAGAGTTAGGGGCGATGGTTGTGACTGATAGTGTTGTTCGTTTATTACCAGAGGCTTTAGGGAATGAGCAATCAGCTAAAGCAGACTCATTTAGCCATAATTTATTAGAGCATCCACATTACACTAGACCAAGTGATTTTAGAGGACATAAAGTTCCTGAGGTTCTACTATCAGGAAACCATCAAAAGATTGAAGAGTGGAGAGAATACGAGTCTTTAAAACGAACCTTAATACGGCGACCAGATTTAATTAATGAAAATGATTTATCAGAACGTCAATTAAAACTATTAAATGATATTAAAACTAAGATTGATATTGCATCGAATTAAACTGTATGATATATTAATTTAGTGCTTAAGTGTTCACTTAAGCTTGATAACGATGTTCCGCTACTTGGATTAGTAAGAGCATTAGTTTGGAAGGAGTGAACGAACATGCAACAGATTTTAGAGCAAGTCGCACAAGATCAATTACGTACTGATGTGCCTGAATTTCGTGCTGGTGACTCTGTAAAAGTACACGTTAAAGTTGTCGAGGGTAACCGTGAGCGTATTCAGGTTTTCGAAGGTGTTGTTATTAAGCGACGTGGCGGTGGAATCAGCGAAACGTTTACTGTACGTAAGATTTCTTACGGCGTTGGCGTTGAGCGTACATTCCCAGTACATTCTCCACGTGTTGACAAAATTGAAGTATCTCGTCGTGGTCGAGTACGTCGTGCGAAGCTTTATTACCTACGTAACCTACGTGGTAAAGCTGCGCGTATTCCTGAAAGACGATAAGTACATGTTGAAGCAAAGAAAAGAGCTTGACGTCCAGTCAAGCTCTTTTTTTAGGTTATAATGATTACATAATACTTTATCTAAAAGGCATGAAATGGTTAAGATAGTCTAAAGAGGTGATATAGATGACAATCCAATGGTTTCCAGGGCATATGGCAAAAGCCAAAAGAGAAGTCGAAGAAAACTTAAAGCTAGTCGATTTAATTGTAGAGTTAGTTGATGCACGAGCGCCATTCTCTAGTCAAAACCCAATGCTACAAGAAGTGACAGATGATAAACAAAAACTTGTTTTACTGATGAAGAGTGACTTAGCTGACCCAATCCTAACTAAACAATGGGCAGATTACTTTGAAAGTGAAGGTAAATATGTATTAGCTGTTAATGTAAACAATAAGGATGATATAAAGAAGATTATTAAACAAGCAAACGTGATTAGCGAAAAAATTAACGAAAAACGGAAAGCAAAAGGAATAAACCCAAGATCGTTAAGGGCGATGATTTTAGGAATTCCTAACGTTGGGAAGTCTACATTGATTAACCGTTTAGCTAATAAAAAACAAGCCAAAACAGGAGACAAACCAGGTGTTACAAGACAACAACAGTGGATTCGAGTTCACGGAGAGTTTGAACTACTTGATACACCAGGTATTTTATGGCCGAAATTTGAGGATGAAGAAGTAGGTTATAAGCTAGCTACAATCGGAACAATTAAAGACCAAATATTACATTTAGACGACATAGCAGTCTTCATATTAAGGTATTTTAAAGAGCATTATGCTGAATCTTTACTAAAGCGATATCCAACTTTAAATTTCGAAAGTGAAGATATTGTAGAATGGTTTGATGCTATAGGTAAAAAGAGAGGCTGCTTAATGTCTGGTGGAATGATTGATTATGACCAAGTGGCTGATGTGATTGTTCGTGATTTAAGACAAGGTCATTTAGGTAGAGTTACTTTTGATCGAGTAAGTCTTTAGTTTTTTCTATAGATTGTCGATATAAGAGGTAGAAGGGGAATAGACATAGTGAAAAACACACGAGGTACTATAAATGAAATAAAACAACAGCTAAAAGACGATGAACTAACAACTGAAGGAATAGCCATATTACGACAAGATGAACGAGCTGGTGTTCAAAAGTTATTGCAGCAGTATGATCAAAAACTAGAGGAAAAACGCCAATTAAAAGTGCAATATGAACAAATGAAAGTTTATGAATACCAATTAAAGTCAAAAGGCTATTTTTCTGTAGCTGGAATAGACGAAGTTGGTAGAGGTCCATTAGCGGGTCCGGTTGTGGCAGCATCGGTTATAATAGACCCACATGATGAATCCTTAGTCGGGATTAATGATTCAAAAAAGTTGTCTGAAGTGAAACGAAATCAATTTTACGAGACAGTTTTAACGCATGCTAGGGCTTTAGGGGTTGGTATAGTCGATCGTCAGACAATTGATGAGATTAATATATATGAAGCTTCTAAAAAAGCGATGAAGCTAGCAATAGATGATATGGATATTAATGCTGATTATTATTTATTAGATGCAATGAAACTAGAAGGTCTTAATGCGCCTCAACAATCATTGATTAAAGGTGATCAAAAGAGTGTTTCCATTGCGGCAGCTAGTGTAGTAGCGAAAGTGATTCGAGATCGTCTAATGGTTGAAGCGGGTAAAGAATATCCTGCATTTGAGTTTGATCGTAACATGGGGTATGGCACAAAGAATCATTTGAAGGCTTTAGAAGAGCATGGACCTACTGTTTACCATAGAATGTCGTTTAACCCTGTATCATTATATAAAATTTAAGTTTAAAAGGCGTGGATGGTATGACGGAATTAAACAAAGTGTTTCAATCGATCAGAGTGAGAGAATCGAATTTCTCAAATTTATCGTTACGAGATGGACAAGTCGTTTCCGGTCGTATCATGAAATTTTTCCCCGACCAAAAGGCGATGGTACGCATTGGCCAGCAACAAGTAGTGGCTCAATTGAGTGCGAACCTTCAAGCCAATCAAAATTACTTAATGCAAGTGAATCAAACAAGTCCATACATACATTTACAAATTGTTAGTGATGAAGTCGTCCGAACACCACAAGATGCAGCTCGAGCTCTACTTGAAGCGACTGGGCAACAAGCTAATAACCAACAGCAATTGATGTTAGCTTTACTCATCCGCGATCAGTTACCTGTTACACAACAAAATATCGCAAATTTATTACAGCTTGCACAATTAGGTTCGACTAATAGTGATGCGGTTTTAAGGGAAATGGTGTCTAGAAACTTCCCATTAAATGAACAAACGTTTAGAGCGGTTGACCAACGCATCAATCAACCAATCTCATTTAATCAAACAGTTAGTCAAATCCAATCTCAATTAGCTCAAAGCCCAACTCTTACAAACGAACAAGTACAGTTAAGTTTATATTTAAATGCAATCAGTGGAAGAGGACAGTCTAACCAACAAATGATGGCCCATTTAACGCATCAAATTCTTACTGAAATTGGTCGTGGAAGTGAAACCACTTTCAAGCTTTTACAAAAAGCAGGCGTTGTTAGCTTTCAAGTTAGTTATAGTCAATGGGCTAACACCTGGAGCTCATGGGCAAAGACGAATCAAGTGAGCTTTCAATTAGGCACTAATGGCCTCCAGACACAAAATTTAAACTTACCATTTAACTTGACATCTGACGGGCTACAAGCAGGCTTAGGTAACTTGGCCAACAATCAACTAGCAGGTGGGGAGCGTTCTCAAAAGTTATTAAGTCGTTTTATGAATCAGTTAAGTAGTTTACAAGGTGGAAAAGCTGATAGGGTGAACTTTTTATCGAACTTCACTCAATTACCCATTTTTAACCATGTACAAAATAGTCTCCCACCATCACATCAACAAATGATGCTACAAGTAGCACAGATGCTACAACAAAACCAAGTCGGAGCATTACAGCAACTGTTAAGTTCTGAACAGGGTGAACAATTAATTCGAAGTTTGACACAAACCCTATCAACTCAAGTCGACCAACAACAATTTAGAGCTTTAAACATTTGGCAAAGTTTGTTCAATCAGCCTCAAACACAATCAAATATGGCTCAAGTGATGCAACAACTTCAAAGTTTTATGAATCTCACTCAACATGAAGTCATGGTTCGTTCTCAAGATTATCCTACGATGCAATCGCTATTAAGTACGACTAGTAGTCAAATAGCCAATCCTGAGGTTTTTCAACAGATGAATCAAATGCTACAAGGCATTCATTTATCATTACAAGACAGTAGTCGAGAATGGATGCAATTTTCGGCCCATCTTCCAAAAGAAATGTTTGGTTTAAATGAAGACTTATGGATGGATTTTGAAGGCCAAAAGCAATCTGATGGATCCATTCACCCGAAAAACTGTCGTGTTATGTTTTATTTAAACTTACCAAATTTGCATGAGGCGATTATCGACATGCACATCAAGTATGGAGATGTATCACTTTCGATATTTCATGAAAAACCGGAAGTCTTATCACCACTTGTAAGTCGTATGGAGTCAATGTTAAAAGTTAACCTGGATAAAAAAGGTTACGATTTGAAGGCTGTTGATGTAAAACCATTAAAAGAAGAGCACCATCAAGTGACTCAAACCAATCAAACTGATTACGCTGAAGCATCTTATAAAGGAGTTGATTTTCGTATATGAATGAACGTTATAAACGAAAAGAAGCGTTAGCTCTCCGGTATGATCAAGAGCGTGATGATGCTCCTGAAATAATAGCTAAAGGAAAAGGTTTGATTGCTGAAGAAATTCTAGCGAGAGCTGATGATTATGATGTACCTATATATGAAGATCCAGCCTTAATGGAATTAATGAGTGAATTGAACATAAATGAAAGAATTCCAGAAGATTTATACCAAGCAGTAGCCGAAATCTTTGCTTTTATCTATCAATTAGACAAAAATTACTAAAAAATATCATAAAACAATCCAAGGTTCTTTTGATTGTGACAAATTTCATGTATAATATACAAGGTGTGGTTTTAATTAATTAGTATAATGCAGTGACTTTTTGATGGGAGGATGTAACATGAACATTCATGAGTACCAAGCGAAGGAAATTTTCCGTTCTTACAACGTTGCTGTACCTAATAGTAAAGTAGCTTTCTCTGTCGATGAAGCAGTAGAAGCAGCTAAAGAATTAGGTTCAAGTGTATCAGTTGTAAAAGCACAGATTCACGCTGGTGGGCGTGGTAATGCAGGCGGTGTCAAAATCGCTAAAAACTTAGATGATGTACGTGAGTATGCTACTGAGATCTTAGGGAAAACATTAGTAACTCACCAAACAGGCCCTGAAGGTAAAGAGGTTAAACGCCTTTTAATCGAAGAGGGTTGTGACATTCAAAACGAATACTACTTAGGTGTTGTTTTAGATCGTGCAACTTCTCGTGTTGTGATGATGGGATCTGAAGAAGGTGGTACTGAGATTGAGGAAGTAGCTGAAAAAACACCTGAAAAGATCTTTAAAGAAGTGATTGATCCAGTTACAGGACTTACTCCATTCCAAGCTAGACGAATGGCATTTAACTTAAACATACCTGAAGAGTTATTAGGTAAAGCAGTTAAGTTTATGATGAGCTTATATCAACTATTTGCTGAAAAAGATTGCTCAATTGCAGAGATTAACCCATTAGTAACGACTGGTGACGGCGAAGTATTAGCACTAGATGCAAAGCTAAACTTTGATGATAACGCATTATTCCGTCATAAAGATATCGTAGAATTCCGTGACTTAGATGAAGAAGATGAGAAAGAAATCGAAGCATCAAGGCATGACTTAAGCTATATCGCATTAGATGGTAATATCGGTTGTATGGTTAACGGTGCAGGCCTTGCTATGGCAACAATGGATATTATTAAGCATTATGGTGGCGAACCGGCGAACTTCTTAGACGTTGGTGGCGGTGCGACTGCTGAAAAAGTTACTGAAGCATTTAAGATCATTTTGTCCGATGACAATGTACAAGGAATTTTAGTCAATATCTTCGGTGGTATTATGAAGTGTGATGTGATCGCTGAAGGTGTTGTTGAAGCTACGAAGCAAGTAGGCTTAGAAATTCCGCTTGTAGTTCGTTTAGAAGGTACAAATGTTGAATTAGGTAAGAAGATTCTAGACGAATCAGGCTTAAACATCACATCAGCAGACTCTATGGCTGATGGTGCTGAGAAAATTGTATCTCTAGTAAAATAAGAAAGGACGGACGAAAATGAGCGTTTTTATTAATAAAGACACAAAAGTTATTGTTCAAGGTATTACAGGTGGAACAGCTCTTTTCCACACGAAACAAATGCTAGAATACGGTACACAAATCGTCGGTGGTGTAACACCTAAAAAAGGCGGTACAGAAGTAGAAGGTGTGCCTGTATTTAACACGGTAGATGATGCAGTTCAAGAGACAGGCGCAAACGCTTCTGTAGTATATGTACCTGCACCATTTGCTGCAGATGCAATTATGGAAGCAGTAGATGCTGAATTAGACTTAGTTATTTGTATTACAGAGCATATTCCAGTTATGGACATGGTTAAAGTTAAGCGTTATATGGAAGGTAAGAAGACTCGTTTAGTAGGTCCTAACTGCCCAGGAGTTATTACTCCAGAAGAATGTAAGATTGGTATTATGCCAGGATATATCCATAAGAAAGGTCACATTGGCGTTGTTTCGCGTTCTGGTACATTAACTTACGAAGCTGTACATCAACTTTCTGAACAAGGTTTCGGACAGTCTACAGCAGTAGGTATTGGTGGAGACCCTGTTAATGGTACAGATTTCATTGACTCATTAAAAGCATTCAATGAAGACCCAGAAACTCATGCTGTAATCATGATCGGTGAGATTGGTGGTACAGCTGAGGAAGAAGCTGCTGAATGGGTTAAAGAAAATATGGATAAGCCAGTAGTTGGCTTCATTGGTGGTGCTACAGCTCCCCCAGGAAAACGTATGGGGCACGCTGGTGCTATTATTTCAGGTGGTAAAGGTACAGCAGATGAAAAGATCCGTGTTATGAACGAATGCGGAATTAATGTTGCTCCTACACCATCAGATATGGGCGATACAATGATTGAAACACTTAAAGAAAACGGAATATACGACAAGTGTAAAACACATTAATCAACATAAAACAGTTGGGTTTAGTTAAACTAAACCCAACTTAATTTATATCAATAGACAGGAGTGAAGGGTTATTGAGTGTTAAACATTCATTTATTCTTTATGTATTAAAGCAAATAAAAGGACTTAAGCGGCGGTCTATTTTTCATTATCTTGATCAATACGGCGACTTCGAGTATTTATTACATGCTTCACCAAATGAAATCCCTCAATTAATTCATACTTCCATGGAAGATTCCCAAACAATTTACTCTCTTTTACGTAATGACTCAAAAAAACGCATTTTATGGCAACAATTTAACAATTCTAAGCTTTTCACTTGGTTTGACGACCATTATCCTCAAAGTTTTAGAATGATCCCAGACCCACCATTAATTCTTTACTACCAGGGCGATTTATCATTACTTAAAACAAACATGATCAGTGTAATTGGAACGAGAACCCCTTCTAAGAAAGCTAACGAAAAAGTCCAACACTTATTAGAACCATTAATTGAAAATTCATTTACAATTGTAAGCGGCTTAGCTAAAGGTGTTGATGGAATGAGCCATCAATATGCCCTAGATTGTGGCGGTAAGACGATTGCTATATTAGGCTTTGGTTTTAACCATGTATACCCTTCTAGTAATCAAGCATTATTTAAATCCATCGCTCAATATGGTTTATTACTTTCAGAGCATGACCCTCAAACAAAACCTCAAAAATGGCATTTCCCAGAACGAAATCGATTAATTAGTGGCCTTTCCTATGCGACGTTAATAATTGAAGCTTCCGAAAAAAGCGGGACAATCATTACAGCAGACCAAGCCTTAGAACAAGGTAAAGAAGTATTTGTCATTCCAGACTCCATTTTTTTAACCCAAGCTAAAGGTTGCCATAAATTATTAAAAGAAGGAGCAACACCTGTTACTAACGGTGAAGAAATTATATTTTCGTTAGCTTCAACTGTTATTCAAGCTTAGTATTTCTAAGTAAAATTATTTGCAAGTTAGCGATTTTGGTGTAGTCTATAATATACCATTTATTGAACTGAGATGTAATTTGTCGAACAATTTTTCGTATGTGTGTTTGACAAATCGTATAAAGTTATTTAATAATGAATGAGATTAATGATTAACAATAAATTGTATCGAATCATAATAAAAGATGAGAAATAAACCTCGTAGGAGGAATAGGTTAATGTCGGATTATTTAGTTATAGTAGAATCTCCAGCAAAAGCAAAGACAATTGAACGTTATTTAGGTAAAAAATATAAAGTTAAAGCGTCGATGGGCCATGTGATTGACCTCCCAAAAAGTCAGATGGGTGTTGATGTTGAGAACGACTTTGAGCCACGCTATATTACAATTCGTGGTAAAGGTCCAGTCCTTAACGATTTGAAAAAGTCAGCAAAAAAAGCTAAAAAGGTCTATCTCGCAGCCGACCCCGACCGTGAAGGTGAAGCAATTGCATGGCATCTAGCATATAGTCTTGGGATTGAAGAGGGATCTAAGTGTCGCGTAGTGTTTAACGAAATTACTAAAGATGCGATTAAAGATTCGTTCAAAGAACCACGTGAAGTGGATATGGATTTAGTGAATGCTCAACAAGGAAGGCGAGTTTTAGACCGATTAGTTGGGTATAACATTAGCCCATTATTATGGAAAAAAGTTAAGAAAGGTCTAAGTGCAGGACGTGTACAATCTGTTGCTGTAAAACTCATCATTGACCGCGAAAATGAAATTAAAAACTTTGTACCAGAAGAATATTGGTCAATAACAGGTAACTTCATGCACAAACGCAGGAAGTTTGAAGCAAAGTTTTACGGTATAGATGGTGAAAAAGTAGACTTAAAAAATGAACAAGAAGTCCAAAACATTTTAGACCGTTTAGATGGTGACTCGTTTGATATTCAAAAAGTGAACAAACGTGAGCGTAAGAGAAACCCTGCAGCACCTTTTATTACGTCTTCCCTGCAGCAAGAAGCTTTTCGTAAATTAAACTTCCGAGCTAAGAAGACTATGATGATTGCTCAGCAGTTATATGAAGGTATTGATTTAGGTGGGAAAGATGGGACAACTGGTTTAATTACTTATATGAGAACAGACTCAACTCGAATATCTGACACTGCGAAGAAAGAAGCAGCTGAATTAATAGAAGCCAAGTTCGGCAATAATCATCTAGGAAAGTCAAGTAAAAAGAAAAAAGACGAACGGTCACAAGATGCTCACGAAGCTATTCGACCAACTGTCATTCATAAAGACCCAGCAACAATTAAACCTAAGCTGTCTAACGATCAATACAAATTATACAAACTGATTTGGGACCGTTTTATAGCAAGTCAAATGGCTCCGGCTGTCCTAGATACCGTTACAGCCCATTTAATCAACCAAGGTGTTGAATTTAGAGCTACTGGTTCACAAATCAAGTTTAAAGGTTTTATGGAGTTATATATTGAAGGTAATGATGATCAAAAGAAAGATGAACAAAAGGTACTACCACCTTTAGAAGAAGGTGAGCAAGTAAAAACGAAAGAAATTACACCTAACCAACACTTTACTCAGCCACCACCGCGTTATACAGAAGCAAGGTTAGTTAGGACGCTTGAAGAAAAAGGGATCGGTCGCCCATCAACATATGCACCGACTTTGGACACCGTTCAACGAAGAGGTTATGTTGCTTTAGACAATAAGCGTTTTGTCCCGACTGAATTAGGTACGATTGTCATTGAACTATTAGAAGAATACTTTCCAGAAATTATTAATGTTCAATTTACCGTTGATATGGAAAGTAACTTAGACCGTGTTGAAGACGGAGATAAACAATGGCGTAACATTATTGACAATTTCTATAAAGACTTTCAGAAGCGCTTAGATAAGGCGGAAGAAGAGATCGAGAAAATCGAAGTGAAAGATGAACCAGCAGGTGAAGATTGTGAGAAATGTGGCCATGAAATGGTTTATAAAATGGGACGTTACGGTAAATTTTTAGCTTGTTCAAACTTTCCAGACTGCCGTAACACAAAGCCGATTTTAAAAGAAATTGGTGTTAAATGTCCTAGTTGTAAAGACGGGAATATTGTAGAAAGAAAGAGTAAGAAGCGTCGTACATTCTATGGTTGTGATCAGTATCCACAATGTGAATTCGTATCATGGGATAAACCAATTGAACGTCCTTGTCCTAAATGCTCTTCTTTGTTAGTTGAGAAAAAGCAGAAAAAAGGTGTTCAAGTAAAATGTACTGAATGTGATTACTCCGAAAATGTCCAACAATAATACTGATTAAAAGATGAGTTAACAAATGTTGGCTCATCTTTTTAATTATTACAAATTTTTTAACTAAAATTGAATATTATGTATACAATTTGTGAAACATGTAAGTAGTTGAGTTGTTAAAATTGACACACAATTTTTATTCATATAGAATTTACGATTGGTAAGATGAATTTTTAGCTTTAAAAGGCGACTGAAGCTCCTTTCAAAACTTTTTTATGACATATAAGTGAAAATTGTTGTATTATTCCGAAAAGTTTGATAAAATTTAAATCGTTTTGTGGGGAGTGATTGTGAATGACTAATGAGCAATTGATCAACCAATATAAACAGTTTTTAATTGTCGAGAGAAATGCCGCTTCTTATACAGTTGATCATTACATAGCAGATGTTCGTCAATTTAACCAGTTTCTAACACAGCAAGTTATTAATAATTTTAACGATGTCTCTTATTCAGAGGTTAGGTTATTTTTAACTGAATTATACAAAACCGGTTTATCACGTATTTCAGCTTCTAGAAAGCTCTCCAGTCTCAGAACGTTTTATCATTACTTAGAAAAAGAAGGAATCGTTGAACACAACCCAATTCAATATGTTTCAATGCCTAAAAAAGATAAAAAAATTCCTCAATTTTTTTACGCAGAGGAATTAGAGCAATTGTTTACTATAGAAGATTGCTCTACGCCTTTTGGGCAAAGAAACCAAGCTATTATTGAATTACTTTATGCAACAGGAGTTCGAGTAAGTGAACTTGTGAAAATCAATGTTTCTCAAGTTGATTTTTCTTTAGGGACCATCTTAGTCCATGGTAAAGGAAATAAAGAGCGCTTTGTCCCTTTTGGTGTATATGCTCAGGATGCTGTGAAGTTATATTTAGAGGAAAGTCGCCCACAACTGTTACAAAAGGGCGGTGAGATAACAACGGACCGGTTGTTAATCAATCATCGCGGGGCTCCATTAACAGATGAGGGTGTTAGATACATATTAAACGATATGATGAATAGGGCCTCTTTAACCAGTTCTATACACCCACACAAGTTGCGTCATACATTCGCAACTCATTTGCTTAATGCAGGTGCAGATATGCGTTCTGTCCAAGAAATGTTAGGTCATGAAAGTCTGTCTTCGACTCAAATTTATACACATGTCACAAAAGATTACTTACAAAACATATATAAAAACGCTCACCCTAGAGCTTAAATGGAAGAGGGATTTTAATGGAACAATCGTTTCATGCAACAACAATATTTGCCGTGAGACATAATGGGAAAGCGGCTATGACAGGTGATGGGCAAGTCACTTTCGGTAATGCGGTTGTAATGAAGCATAAAGCAAAAAAGGTTAGAAAGTTATTTAACAACCAAGTAGTTGCCGGATTTGCCGGTTCAGTTGCCGATGCCTTTACACTATTTGAAAAATTTGAAGCAAATTTAGAAAAGTATAATGGTAATTTAAGTCGTTCTGCTGTTGAATTAGCGAAAGAATGGCGTAGTGACAAAGTGTTAAGACGTCTTGAGGCTATGTTAATTGTGATGAACAACGATCAAATTTTACTTGTTTCAGGTACTGGAGAAGTGATTGAACCGGATGATGACATTTTAGCAATAGGTTCAGGTGGTCATTATGCCTTGAGTGCAGGGCGCGCTCTTAAACGTTATAGTGAAAATCAAACAGCCGAAAGCATAGCGAAAGCTGCTTTAGAAATTGCTGGTGAAGTTTGTGTTTACACAAATAATGAAATTGTATTAGAGACTTTGGATGAAAAAGGAGATTCTCATTCATGAGTACAAAAGCGACACCAAAACAAATCGTAGAGCAGTTAGATCAATATATTATTGGTCAATCAGAAGCTAAAAAAGCATTAGCAGTTGCTCTTAGAAATCGTTTTCGAAGAATGATGTTATCTGAAGACATGCGTGATGAAATTGTACCTAAAAATATTCTAATGATCGGTCCAACAGGTGTAGGTAAAACAGAGTTGGCTAGGCGTCTTGCGAGGTTAGTAGGAGCCCCATTTACAAAAGTAGAAGCTACGAAGTTTACAGAAGTTGGTTATGTTGGGCGAGATGTAGAGTCAATGGTGAGAGATTTAGTTGATACAAGTGTCAGGATGGTTCGTGAAGAAAAAATGCTCGAAGTACAAACTCAAGCGCGTGAGGCGGCGAATCAACGAATTGTCCAACTACTCGTACCGGGTAAGAAAAAACAAAACCAAATGAAAAACCCTTTAGAAATGCTTTTTAACCAACCAGATGATACAAGTGATGAGGAATCAAGTGAAGAAAAAGAGCAAGCAGATCGAATGCGACAAATAAAACAACAGCTAGATCAAGGGCAACTAGAAGAACGCATGGTAACAATCGAAGTTGAAGAACAACAATCTTCAATGTTTGACATGCTGCAAGGTTCGGGTATGGAACAAATGGGTATGAACATGCAAGATGCTTTTAGTCAACTAATGCCTAAGAAAACCAAAAAAAGAAAGTTACCTGTTAAAGAAGCTCGTGAAGTATTAACGCAAACAGAAGCTGAAAAATTAATTGATATGGATGAAGTTCATCAACTAGCCATTGAACAAGCTGAACAATCAGGTATTATATTCATTGATGAAATTGATAAAGTTTGTGGCAAGGATGATAAACAAGCGAATGTATCAAGAGAAGGTGTTCAACGCGATATCCTACCAATCGTGGAAGGTTCAACCATTGTAACAAAATACGGGTCAGTAAAGACGGATTATATGCTGTTTATTGCTGCAGGGGCCTTTCACATGGCAAAACCTTCAGATCTAATCCCAGAATTGCAAGGTCGTTTTCCAATCCGCGTTGAGTTAAATAAACTCATTGTTAAAGACTTTATCAATATTTTAACTGAACCTTCAAATGCCATAATTAAACAGTACACAGCATTATTAGAAACTGAAGGTATTGAAGTGAAGTTCACAGAAGAAGCAATTCATCGTTTAGCGGAAATTGCATTTGATGTTAACCAAGAAACTGACAATATTGGTGCGAGAAGATTGCATACGATTATGGAAAAACTTTTAGAGGATTTATCGTTTGAAGCACCAGACATTACAATGGAAACGATCGAGATCACTAAGGGCTATGTTGATGAAAAACTATCAACGATCGTTAAAAATAAAGATTTATCTGAATATATCTTATAAAATAGTAGGAGGAATTTAAAATGAATTTATTAGAAAAAACACGCGTCATTAACGCTATGCTACAAAAAACACAAGGTAAAGCAGTTAACTTTAATGACATGTCAGGTACTTTAAGAGATGTGATTGGAGCTAATATCTTTGTATTAAGTCGTAAAGGTAAGTTATTAGGTTTTGCAATTAAACAAGAAATTGAAAATGAACGCATGAAAAATATGCTTGAAGAAAGGCAGTTCCCTGAAGAGTATACAAATAATCTATTTGGGATTACTGAAACAACGCCAAATATTCCTGTTGATAGCAATTACACAGCCTTTCCTGTCGAAAACAAAGAATTATTCAACGATGGTCTAACAACCATTACCCCTATTATTGGTGGTGGCGAACGTCTCGGTACATTAATTCTAAGTCGTATTGAAGAATCTTTTGATAATGACGATTTACTGTTAGCGGAATATGGTGCAACAGTAGTAGGTATGGAGATTTTACATCAAAAGACAGAACAGATTGAAGAGGAAGCTAGAAGTAAAGCGGTTGTACAAATGGCAATCAACTCATTATCATATAGTGAATTAGAAGCAATTGAACACATTTTTAACGAGTTAGATGGTAATGAAGGTCTATTAGTTGCAAGTAAAGTAGCTGACCGTGTAGGTATTACACGATCTGTCATTGTAAATGCATTACGTAAATTAGAAAGTGCTGGTGTTATTGAATCACGCTCATTAGGTATGAAAGGTACTTATATTAAAGTGTTAAATGATAAGTTCCTTGTAGAATTAGAAAAGATCAATGTTATGTAATAATGTTAAGTAAAAAGCTTGTAGAGAAACAGCTGTTTCTCTACAAGCTTTTTTTGATTTGGGTGGCTCTAAAATATTTGTTGGGGTAGAGACACAATTTAGGATGTGGTTATGATAGCGGCCGTTGGCGTCAGGTGATCCGCTTACGGTGGATGCTTGCCGCGGGCACGGCTCGAGCCTCCTCGGCCGAAAAGCGTGGCCTGCGGGGTCTCGAGACGCGTGCTGTTCCCGCAGGCGTCACCACCTACGCTTCTCACCTGAGGCCAACTCAGCGGTTTGATAAGACAAAAAAAGCACACAAACTCCTTATTTGTTATCCTTGTTTTATACCACTAAAACAAAACAAAGGAGCTGCGTGCATATGCATCATAACATGACTTTACCAGGCTTGGAAAGCTTTCACGTACCATCATCACAGATCCCATCAAACGAGAGCCGATTGATATCTTAAAAGATCGTAAGAAATCCACGGTCTATCATTATCTCAAAGACCACGCAGATACCGTCGATGTCGTCGTCATGGACATGAGTCCATCCTATAAGGCCGCTGTGGATCAGGCCTTAAACCAACCGATTATTGTGGCGGATCGCTTTCATTTTGTCCGTTATATGTATTGGGCATTGGATCGTGTCAGACGGCGTGTTCAGAACGAATTCGATGACTATGACCGTAAGAAGTGCAAAAACATGCGTCATGTTTTCATGAAACGACGTAGCACGTTAAGTGCTAAACAAGATTGGTATCCTCATCACTATTGTGATAAATCGGATGTATTGACCAGTGCTTACTTACTGAAAGAATGGTTTTGCGATTGGTTTGACAACGCTAAACGTTTAGGATCTGATGCCTTAAGTACCATTAAAACGGATTTATATGATTTTTATGATACCGTAAGGACATCAGCGATACCCGAGTTCGAGAAGGCGATTGAAACGCTTCAGAATTGGCAAAAAGAAATCATGAACAGCTTTGGTTATAACTTACACAATGGTTACATTGAAGGGATTAATAATCAAACCAAAGTGATTAAACGCCAAGCGTTTGGTTTTCGACGGTTTGATCGCCTGCGTTGAAAAGTTTTATTGCATCATAAATATAAGAATATACAAGGCCAAATGGCATAAATAAGGAGTGCTCTTAAGAGAGCACCCCAACATTTGACTTAGAACCTAAATAAAACCTTATCGAATAGGTCCTTTTCCTGTGTGGGTTTTACTTTATAACAGGATTATTACCAAATACTGATTGTATAATAGACACAATGAACTAGTACAAAAGTACAATTTTAATCATATATCGACAAAATTCTTAAAAGTTTAATAGTTGCTGTGTCATTTCTTGTGAAAATATGCCATAATATAATGGAATTATAGCAGTTCATTTATACAGATTTCGACATTGATGATTGAAAGGTGGGGGTCGAATGCAATTATTTGACCAAACAATTCATAATTTGCAAAGAGGTTTAGATTACTCATCAGTGAAAAACCAAACAATTGCTCATAATATTTCTAATGTTAATACACCAAATTATAAAGCAAAACAAGTTTCTTTTAAGGATGAATTCGAATCGGCAAAATTAGAAGCTCTAAGAACTGATGAAAGACATATTCCTTTTTCAAATAATCATTCGCCTTTTTCAATTTCTGCTAGACAAGATGTTACATACAACAACAACGGAAACAGTGTAGACATTGACAAAGAAATGAATGAACTAGCTCAAAACCAATTATACTATGAAGCATTAACTGAGCGAATTAATGGTAAATTTAATTCTATTAAATCGGTTGTAGGAGGTAGATAGACGTGAGTATTTTCCATGGAATGAATACAAGTGGTAGTGCGTTAACAGCTAACCGCTTTAAGATGGATGTTGTATCTTCTAACCTAGCAAATGCCAATACAACTAGAGCACAAATGAATGAAGATGGAGAATTTGAACCATACAGACGAAAGTTAGTATCTCAAGAGCCACGTGATGCTAGTTTTAACTCTTTTTTACAAAAATCTATGAATCGCTCTAGTAACCCTGGTACGGGTGTAAGGGTGCAGTCGATTGAAGAAGATCAATCACCATTTGAACAAGTTTATAACCCATCACACCCAGATGCTAATGAAGATGGTTATGTTCAAATGCCGAATGTTGACCCACTTAAAGAGATGTTAGATTTAATGTCTACTTCAAGGTCATACGAAGCAAATGTTACAGCTTTAAACGCTTCTAAAGGGTTATTAATGAAATCGCTTGAAATTGGAAGGTAAGGTGATCTAGTGTGAAGCCGATTGAATCAAACTTATTTACTCAAGGTATAGGTAAAGTGAATCAAAATATTCAACAAAATAATCCAGTAACAGCTAGTGAAGTACAAGAGAGTTTTGCAAATGAATTAAAAAATGCGATCAATTCAGTTAATAGTACGCAACAAGAATCAAATGCCCAAACTAACGCTTTAATTAATGGTGAGGCTGATGATTTACATAATGTTATGATTTCAGCTGAAAAAGCAAGTGTAACACTTCAAACTGCAACTGAAATTCAAAACAAAGCAATAGAAGCCTATCAAAAAATTATGAGAATGCAACTTTAATATATAAAGATTTACTTTGAGTCGGAGGACTACAATGAATGAAACAATACAACAATATCGCAATCAAATAACCGAATTTTGGAAGTCTAGGACAAACCCACAGAAGTCTCTAATAGTTGGTGGGGCACTAGGTGTATTAGTTATTTTAATCGCCTTAACGGTATTTGCTACTTCACCTAAAATGGTCCCTTTATATAGTAACTTGACATTAGAAGAAGCAGGTGACCTGCGTGAAGAGTTACAAAGTAGAGGTGTGCCTCACGAGATTGAAGAAGGAGGAACAACAATATTAGTTCCTGAAAATCAATCTGATGAACTGTTAGTAGAATTAGCAGCACAAGGCATTCCAAATAGTGGGAATATCGATTATTCGTTTTTTAGTGAAAATGTATCTTGGGGAATGACTGATGAAGAAAGACAGATCATTGAATTAGATGCACTTCAAACAGAGCTATCTAACCTTATTAGTAATATCTCAGGAATCTCTGATGCGAATGTGTTAATTAATCGAGCCCAAGAATCAGTTTTTGTAGCTGATGATATTGGAGAATCATCAGCATCTATTGTTATTAACACAGATTACGGCCAAACGTTTGATGATAGCCAAGTCCAAGGTTTATACCATTTAGTATCAAGAGCTGTACCTAACTTAGACCCTGAAGATATCGTCATTATGAATCAACATTTTGAGTATTACGACTTAGAAAATAGTGGCGGTGGTGCGAACAATACATATGCACAACATAAGGAAATCAGAAGTGATATCGAACGTGATATCCAAAGAAGAGTACAGCAATTATTAGGGACTATGATGGGCCAAGATAAAGTGGTCGTTTCTGTTACAACAGATATTGATTTTGCTCAAGAGAACAGGTTAGAAGAACTAGTTGAACCTGTTGATATGGATACGATGGAAGGTTTACCTGTTAGCGTTGATCGTGTGACAGAAACTTATACTGGCTATGACGGGTCAGGATTAGTTGAAGGTGAGGCTGATGTTCCTAACCTTCCTGCAGTTATTGAAGATGGAGAAGAGGTAACAGAGTATGAAAATGTTCGTGAAACGATTAACAATGAATTTAATCGTGTAAGAAGCGAAATTGTAGAAAGCCCATATGAAGTAAGAGATTTAGGTATTCAAGTAGCTGTAGATAATACTGTTGAGGAAGATGGTGAAATCGTACAATTATCTGAAGCAGAACAAGTAGCGGTTGAAGAAGACATTCAATCGATCTTAGCCTCTATTATTCAAACATCAGTACCTGGAGAGGCTGAAGCAGTAACGCCTGCAGATAATGTATCGATTGTATTCCAAGAGTTTTCAGGAGCACCTGATTTTGATACACCATCTTCACCAATACCAACATGGCTTTACATTTTAAGTGCATTACTCATATTAATTATCGCAATTTTATTATTTTTATTAATGCGCCGCAACAAAGATGAGGTACAAGTAGAAGAAACAGTTTCAACAGAAATTACTGAAGATGAACCAGATTACACGTTAGAACAAGTTGAATCTGAATCAGATGTAAGAAGAAAACAGTTAGAACAAATGGCTAAAGATAAGCCAGAAGACTTCGCAAAGTTATTGCGTTCTTGGATCGATGAATAAAGGAGGGAGATTTCATGACTGCACAAAGAAAAGAATTAACAGGACGACAGAAGGCAGCTGCTCTCCTTATTTCATTAGGGCCAGATGTATCAGCAGAGGTATATAAACATTTGACAGAGGAAGAAATTGAGGATTTAACTTTAGAAATCTCATCTGTCAAAAAAGTAGACTCACAACAAAAAAATGACATAATGGATGAATTTCATCAAATTGCTATTGCACAAGATTACATCGCACAAGGCGGGATTAGTTATGCTAAGACCGTACTTGAAAAGGCGCTAGGAGACGATCAAGCGGGGAAGATTATTGATCGCTTAACCACATCCCTTCAAGTTCGCCCTTTTGATTTTGCAAGAAAAGCTGATCCGAATCAAATTTATAATTTCATTCAAAATGAGCATCCGCAAACGATTGCATTAGTTTTATCATACTTAGACCCTGAACAAGCATCACAAATATTATCTGAGCTATCAGAAGAATACCAGTCTGATATAGCTAGAAGAATAGCGGTGATGGATTCCACTTCACCAGAAATTGTGAATGAAGTCGAACATTTACTAGAAAAGAAACTATCCACTACTGTCACAGAAGATTACACAGAAACTGGTGGGATTGAATCAATAGTCAATATATTAAACAGTGTAGACAGAACGACAGAGCGAACCATATTAGATGACCTTGAAATACAAGACCCTGAATTAGCAGAAGAAATTAAGAAGCGTATGTTCGTATTCGAAGATATAGTGACTTTAGATAATCGAGCTATACAACGAATTATACGTGATACAGAAAATGAAGACTTAATGTTAGCGATAAAAGTAGCAAGTGATGAAGTAAAAGATATTTTGTATAATAATATGTCTTCACGAATGGCTGAAAATATGAAAGAAGAAATAGAATTCATGGGACCAGTTAGGTTGAAAGATGTTGAAGAGGCACAAACACGAATTGTTGGTACAATACGCCGATTAGAAGAAATGGGTGAAATTGTAATAGCACGTGGTGGAGGTGATGACATCATTGTCTAACCTATATCGATCATCAAAAATAGTAAAACCTAAAAAGATTCAAGTAAAGCCAATTGACAAACCATCAAATGAGAATCAATCAAATGATTTGACGCATGAGGAACTCGATCAATTAGCGAAAGAAAAGGTCGCACAAGCAGAAGAACAACTAAATCAGGCAAAACAGCAAGCAAACCAATTGATAGAAGAAGCTAACCAACGAATCACTGAAGAGAGAGAACATTTTGAAAAAGAGAAAGAACAAGCCTATAACGACGCTTCAAAACAAGGGTATGAAGATGGCTATAAAAATGGTGAAATCAGTGGTAAAGCAAGTTATGAACAATTGGTTGAGCAAGCACAAGATATGGTTACTATAGCTAAACAAGATTATGAAGAAAAAGTTCAATCTTCAGAACAAACGATCATTAGAATTGCCTTAAACGCTGCTGAAAAAATTGTTAGTAAGAAATTAGAAGAAGAACCTCATATATTTATAGATTTAGTGACAGAAACCTTAGAAGAAGTATTTGACCAACCAGAGATTAAAATTTACGTGCATGTGAAACAGTATAATGAACTCATTAATCATAAAGAACAACTACAATCCCATTTAAATCACCAGACTAATTTAGTAATTTATCCCAAAAAAGACTTGTCTGAATATGATTGTATTGTTGAAACTGAACTAGGGCAAATTGACACATCAATTGATACTAGGCTAAATCAATTGAAACAAGTGTTACAGGATGAAATGGGGTAATTTACAAGTGATAATTGACCGTGTGTTAGAGCGAATTAATGACGTAGATGTTGTGAAACGTTATGGACGTGTCAATAGAAGTGTTGGACTTTTAATCGAATCGAAAGGCCCTGAAACGAACATTGGTGAGGTATGTTATATATATACTGACCGGCAAAAAAAGACCTTTGTTAAAGCCGAAGTCGTTGGTTTTCAGGACCAACACGTTTTATTAATGCCTTATGAACAAACAAATATGATTGGCCCAGATAGTCTAGTAGAATCAACTAACCACTCATTAACTGTTAAAGTTGGAAAAGACTTAATCGGTAGAGTATTAGATGGTTTAGGCGAGCCGATTGATGAACAAAAACTATCAACGAATCTACAGAGCTTTGATATTGTAAGGCGCCCTCCCAACCCATTATCTCGCCCGCCAATTGACCAAGCTGTATCGACTGGTATTAAAGCAATAGATAATTGTGTGACAGTTGGTAGAGGGCAACGGATCGGTATATTCGCTGGAAGCGGTGTTGGGAAAAGTACTCTATTAGGTATGTTAGCTAAAAACAGTGATGCAGAAATAAATGTATTTGCCTTATTAGGTGAGCGTGGTCGTGAAGTTAGAGAATTTATTGAACATGAATTAGGAGAAGAAGGGCTGAAAAGGTCGATTATAATCGTCGCAACATCAGATCAACCAGCCCTTCAACGAATTAAAGGTGCTTATACAGCAACTGCAATCAGTGAATATTTTCGCGATGAAGGATACCATGTCAATTTGATGATGGATTCACTTACACGGATTGCCATGGCTCAAAGAGAGCTTGGATTAGCAAGTGGAGAACCACCAACAACTAAAGGATATACGCCAAGTGTATTTGCTTTACTCCCTCAATTATTAGAAAGAACCGGACCAGGAGAGAAAGGGAGCATTACAGCGTTCTATACGGTTTTAGTTGATGGTGATGATTTAGATGAACCGATATCAGATGCAGTGAGAGGTTTGTTAGATGGGCATTTAGTATTAGATCGTCAATTAGCTGAACAAGGTCAATATCCTGCAATTAATGTAATGAAATCGGTCAGTCGTCTGATGCAAAAAATTGTAAGCCAAGAACACTTACAATTAAGCCATAGGTTAAGGTCACTGCTCTCGACTTATGAGGAAAATAAAGAATTGATTCAAATTGGTGCTTATAAGAAAGGCTCATCATCTCAAGTTGATGAAGCAATTTATTATTACCCTAAAATTATGCAGTTTTTAGCGCAATCTATGAATAAATCAATAACAGCTGAAGAGAGTTTTATTCAATTAAAGAAAATCTTTCAAAGTGGTGATCAGTCATGAGCGATATGAAAGCTTTTATAAAACTATATCAAGTAAAAGAGAAAGAATTAGACCAAGTTCAAAAGCAGTATAATCGCGCTGTAGACCATTTTGAAAACGAAGCGACTTCGTTATATGACTTATTGAAAGAAAGAGAAAACTTAGAACAGAATTTAAGTCAACAAGTTACACAAGGTATCAAAGTAGGAAGTATAGCTGATTTTTATAACTACTTTGAATCAGTTAAGTCTAAAGAATTAAATCAACAGAAAAAAGTGCACCAAGCAAGAGTTAATATGTATAAAAAACAAGAACAGTTACAAGAAGAACACGGAGAACTTAAGAAAATTGATAAAATAATTGAAAATAAAAAAGAACAGCAAAAACGATTAAATCAACAGTTAGAAGCTTCCTTTTTAGATGAAATTGCTGTTCAGCAATATTCAAGAGTTAGATAAAGGTGATGAAATGACTAAAGAACAAATTAATAAAGAAGGTACAAGTAAATGGCAATGGTTTTTATATGTAATAATCATTCCAATTGTGTTTGCGATCACTTTAGTTTTAATTGTGACGACAATTGCTGGAGTAAACCCTTTTCAAGCAGCACAAGAATATGGTAATAAAATACCGGTCGTTTCATCATTGATTCCTGACCCTGAAGAGGAACGTTTCGAAGAAGAGCTTTCTGAATATGAAGCGACAGTAAATGACCAACAAGCAACAATTCAAGATTTAGAATCAAGAATAACATCTAGAGACCAAGAGATTGAGGAGCTCACTGATGAGATTAATTCCTTACATGAAGAATTAAATCAACAAGAAGAGTCTCGTTACTCTCAAGAGGAGTCTGTTGAAAGGCTTACGCGTTCTTTTTCAGAGATGAGTCCAGAACGTGCGGCAGATATTATGATCGAAATGGAGCAAGTTATAGCGTTAGATATTTTAGAAGCGTTAAGTGATGACCAGCGTGGTGAAATATTAAGTGAAATGGAATCAGAGATTGCTGCTAACTTTTCAAATTCTTTAATTGAACGAACGAGTAATTAAATTTACAGTCTTATTTTGAAAGGGGGTGAACGTGGTGAACGGGATTATAGCGATGATGCCAATGCTACAAGATCAAGTCACATTAAAGGAAAGCTCATCTAAAAGTACAAGGAATGATCTATTTAGTAACCTACTAAGTAACTTATCAGAAGGATCAGAAGCTGAAGAAGATCTTATAGTTTTAAAAGAGAATCTATTATCTGAAACAGAGGTTAAAGAGCTGTTAAGTAATATAGTAGAGAGCTTAATAGAGGGGCACGATGCACTAGAACAAATGATTAGTGAACTGTCATTTGAAGATGTTGAGCAACTACTTAACAGCTTGGAGCAATTGTTTAATGAAGATTCAAGTTTCTTTGAAGAGTTGGGTGAGGAAAAACTAAATGCTTTGGGCCAGTTTCTCTTTGAGTTGCACAACCAGTTAAGTGAAGAAGATTTGATTGATTTTGAGTCTGGGAATGTTTCAGAACAATTGGCCTACTTAGGAATTCCAATGAATCAAATTGCTAGAACAGATGACAATCAATCGAATGGAAGAAACCCAAGTTTATTAAACCAAACTGAACAGAATTTAGCTAGAGTGATCGCATCACTGTTGAATCAACATCAGCCTACTACACAACAAAACAATCAATCAAATGAACGTTGGCAGAATTTATTAAAACAGATAAAAAGCCAGTTAAATAGTCCAAACTTAAATCAGCCAGCTTATCAACATACTAAAGATGTCACAGCAATTAAACAGGCTTTATCTAAAATATTAAATCAACAGCCAGCTAACATTTCAACAAGTCGTGTAAGTGAAGGTTTAGTAGAGCAAAACCCACAAATGTCTAAACTCGAACAATATACGATTCATTTATCTAGAGCAAATGGTAATCAAACGAGTAATAATTTAAGTAATCAACAACAAATAATTGAACAATTACAGAAGATTATTCAGTCGAGCCAATTTGGTCGAACAAATGGTACAAACAATTTAACGATTCAACTAAAACCAGCAAACTTAGGCCAAATGACGCTGCAGTTTACACAAATTGATGGGCAAATGGCAGTGAAAATATCAGTGATGTCGAATGCAGCTAGAGAAATGCTTGAAAGTAACATGAATCAATTAAGGCACATTTTCCATCCAAACCAAGTTGTAGTTGAGAGACAGGTTGACCAAACCAACACAGATCATACGAAAGAACAACTGAGTGAACACCATGAACAGTCTAGTGAAGAACAAGCTTTTGAAGAAGGGCAACAAGAAGAAAAACAAGACGAACAACCATCTAGTCAATTTAAAGACTATTTATTCGAAGAGGAGGTGTAATTAGTGAGAATTGATGACTCATTAATGTTATCAGATAGAAATCAAGTTCAAGAAGGAAACCAAAATGATGAACTTGGTCGTGATGCATTTTTAAAAATATTAATGACTCAATTAACTAACCAAGACCCTTTAGACCCGATGGATGATAAAGATTTCATTGCTCAAATGGCAACATTTTCACAGTTAGAACAAACAATGAATATGGCGAATGGTTTTGAACAGTTTATGGAGAATCAAAGTTATTCGAACTTCCTCCAATATTCTAATTTAATTGGGCAAGCCGTTAACTATGGCGATTTTAATGAAGATGGTGACTTGGAAGATGAACTTAGCGCAATTGTTGAATCTGTTAGAAAAGATGGAGAAGGAATTATCATTTCATTAGATAACGGGAAGGAAATTAGTGCTGAGGATGTCACACAAATTGGCCAAGTGAATGTCGATGAAGGTGATGGTGAATCAGATGAATAAAATCAACCCGATCTACCATCAGCAACCTTTACCGGTAACAAAACCTAAAGAAAAAGTAGATCCACCTACAAAAGATTCGTTTAAATCAGTTCTTCAACAAGTGACAAACGATAATGTAAAGGTTAGTAAACATGCAATAAAAAGAATGGAAGAACGAAATATCGAGATTTCTGAGGATCAATGGTCAAAGATTGAAGATAAAATGGTAGAAGCAAAACAAAAAGGTATTACAGATTCAGCTGTTATTTTACCAGACGCTGTACTAGTTGCTAGTACTAAAAACCAAACGATTATTACAGCGATGAGTGGTGAAGAAGCATCTGATCAACTTTTAACAAATATTAATGGAACTATTATTTTACGAGATTAATCTAGGCTGGACCTTAACGGAAGCCTATGAACTGCTGAATGACTGATGCAGTAAATTTAAAAATGAGAGGACGAATTTATAATGTTACGTTCAATGTACACAGGAATTTCAGGGATGAATGGATTCCAAAATAAATTAGATGTCGTTTCAAACAACATTGCTAATGTTAATACGTTTGGTTATAAGAAAGGGCGCCAAACATTTTCTGACTTGATGAGTCAAACAACACAAGGCGCGACAGGACCTGTTGGAGATGGACAACTTGGTGGTCGTAATCCAATGCAAGTTGGACTCGGTTCAAACACTGGAAGCATTGATAACATCCATACTCAAGGTAACCGTCAAACGACTGATCGTCCATTAGATTTAGCAATTGAAGGCGATGGCATGTTCGTCGTGGCAGAAAGAACAGTTAGTGCTGATGGTGACGTAGAAAACACTGCCATTGACTTAGATTTAGATGGTGGTGACCAAATTAATTTCACGCGTGCGGGTAATTTCTATTTAGATGAAGAAGGCTACATTGTTAATAGTAATGGACAATATTTAGTTGGAGACGTTGAAGGTGACCCAGGAAGAATTCAAATACCTGAAGGCGCTCAAAGTTTTAGTATAGGTGCAGATGGAACAGTGAACTATGTATCAGAAGACGGTAACGCTGAAGAAGCCGGTCAAGTCATGCTTGCAAACTTCTCAAATCCAGAAGGGCTTGAAAAAGTTGGCGGCAATAACTTTGCATTGACGGGTAATGCTGGTTTAATGGAAGGTTTAGATGATCAAATTGAATTTCTTAATGTGCCAGGCCAAGGCGGTACAGGTAACCTTTATGCAGGCGCGCTTGAAATGTCTAACGTTGACTTAGCAGAAGAATTTACAGAAATGATTACTTCACAAAGAGGTTTCCAAGCCAATACAAGGGTGATCACAACATCAGATGAAATCCTTCAAGAGTTAGTTAACCTAAAACGATAAGGAGGAAAGAGACTGGGGCATAGCTAAAGTTATTTTGTCCCAGTCTCATCCATCATATGATTAATGTGACAAGATTAGACGGAGAAGTGTTTGTGATCAATGCTTTATACATAGAAAAAATACAAGCATTACCAGATACAACGGTTACTCTATCAAATGGGAAGGTATACTTTGTGAAAGAAACTGTTGAGGAAGTTATGAACTTAACAACACATTATTATAAACAAGTTGGTTTAATAGATCTCCAAGCGAAGGTAGTTGATAAAGATGAGTAGACCAATTAAGATCATGCTCACCACATTGATATCTCTAACGATTATAGGCATTGTTGCTATTATATTATTAATCTATGTTGATTTTAATAGTGAAGTAGACGGTGAAAGATCGATTCAAGATATGGCAGAAAACTCTTTCGTCACAGACGAAATAACGACAGATTTAGCCGATGGAAGCTTTGTTAGAATACAGTTTCGTGTTGTAACTGATGAGAGTAACACAAGCGAAGAGCTTCAAGAAGGAGAGTTTTTCATTATCAATGATGCGATTATTCAAGAGTTAACAGTACTAGAAAGAGATGATTTTAGAAATAATCTAGATTCAGTACGTAACAAAGTCAGCTCAGCATTAAATGATCGATTAAATGACGGTGAAGTAACTGATATATTTATAACAGAAAAAACAGTCCAGTAAGAATAAAGCACTCCAAGGTGGAGGTGAATTGATGTGTCAGAAGATGTATTATCGCAAGGAGAAATAGATGCACTATTATCTGCTATTTCAAGTGGAGAAATGGATGCAGACGAATTGAAAGAGCAGAAGCAAGAAGAACGTAAAGTACGTGATTACGACTTTAAGCGAGCCCTTCGTTTTTCAAAAGATCAAATAAGAGGCTTAACTAGAATACATGAAAATTTTGCGAGATTACTAACATCATTCTTTGCAGGACAATTAAGGTCTTTTTCAGAGGTTTCAGTTGCCTCTGTAGACCAAGTTCCATATGAAGAATTTGTTCGTTCAATGCCACAACGAACAGTACTTAACATTTTTTCAGTAGAACCGCTTGAAGGGCGAATTATGTATGAAGTGAATCCGAATATTGCTTATGCCATATTAGATCGTACACTCGGTGGAGAAGGTAAAAGTTCAAACAAGGTTGATAGTTTAACTGAAATTGAAAGCCGTATAATGTCACGGCTATTTGAAAAGGCATTTGAAAGTTTAGAAGAAGCTTGGGGTTCATTAGTTGAGATTGACCTTACGTTAGAAGAATTTGAAGTTAACCCACAATTTATTCAAATGGTATCTCCTAACGAAACGGTAGTCATTGTGTCATTGAACGCACAAATTGGTGAGACGTCAGGTATGATGAATATTTGTATACCACATATGGTATTGGAGCCAATTATATCAAAGCTCTCTGTCCATTACTGGATGCAAAAAGAAAAAACGAAAAGCAGTCCAGAAGATGCCGAGCACTTATCTAAAAGCCTAAATAACGTTGATGTAGAAGCGAAAGTTCTCTTAGGTGAATCAGGTGTTTCAATTGAAGAATTTTTAAAGTTAAACCAAGAAGATGTTATTATGCTTAACCAGTCCATTGAAGAACCTTTAGTCATGCATATTAATAATGAACCGAAATTCTATGTGCAGCCTGGTAAACAAAAGCGCCATATGGCTGTACAAATCTTAGGAGAAACGAGGGGTGAAGAAGAATGAGTAACAATGGTGATATGCTTTCGCAAGAAGAAATTGATGCGTTATTGAATGGTGCAGGAGGCAATGAGACAACTGAAGATGAGCAAAACGTAGAATTAAATGATATCTTAAGCGATATTGAAGTTGATGCGATCGGAGAGATTGGAAATATCTCATTTGGTAGTTCAGCTACAGCTCTATCTTCTTTGTTAAATCAAAAAGTAGAAATTACTACACCCACTGTATCAACGATTGATAGCAGTACGTTGAGTGAAACATTTCCAACACCACATGTAGCTGTCAAAGTTGATTATACAGATGGATTTATAGGGACTAACTTATTTGTGATTAAAAACAAGGATGCGGCTATTATTGCTGACTTAATGTTAGGCGGTGATGGGTTATCACCTTCTTTAGAATTAGGAGAGATTCAATTAAGCGCTGTACAAGAAGCGATGAACCAAATGATGGGATCAGCTGCTACTAGTATGTCCTCGGTATTTGAAAAACGTGTTGATATAACACCACCAGATACAACCATATTAGATGTTGAATCGGGTGAAGGTGTCGATTATATACCAAATGAAGACACATTCGTGAGAGTGTCATTTCAACTTAAAGTCGGCGAATTAATTGATTCTAAGATTATGCAATTGTTACCAGTTAATTTTGCCAAAGAATTTGTTGATGGCTTATTAAATGTAGATGAGCATGAACAAAGCACAAAGGAACCAGAAGCTCAAGAACAACCTTCAGAGGTAGAACAACAAAACAATGCTCAAACAGAAGGACCGACTCAAACAACCAATCCACAACAGTTGGGTGGAAAGTCTTTTCAACAACAGGCAGATGATTATAGTGTTGAAAAAGCTGAGTTTGAAGACTTTGGAAAACCACCAAAGCTAGAAGCTGAAGAGAAAAGAAATCTTAATCTATTAATGGATATACCATTAAATGTGTCTGTAGAATTAGGTCGGTCAAGTAAAAGTATTAGAGAAATATTGGAATTAAGCACAGGTTCAATCGTTGAGCTTGATAAGTTAGCCGGAGAGCCAGTTGATATTTTAGTTAATAATAAACTCATAGCCAAAGGTGAAGTTGTCGTTATTGATGAAAACTTTGGTGTTAGAGTGTCAGACATTTTAAGTCAATCAGAAAGAATCCAAAAATTAAGGTAATGTAGGGGGACTTTGCGATGGGACAGAAAATTTTAATTGTAGATGATGCAGCGTTTATGAGAATGATGATTAAGGATATTTTAGAGAAAAATGGTTATGAGGTTGTTGGTGAAGCAGAAAATGGACAAGAAGCCGTTGAGCAATATAATGAGTTAAAGCCAGATTTAGTAACATTAGATATCACGATGCCTGAAAAAGATGGAATTGAAGCATTAAAAGAAATTATTAGCCATAATGGTGAAGCTAAAGTCGTGATGTGTTCTGCAATGGGGCAACAAGCGATGGTTATTGATGCCATCCAAGCAGGCGCTAAAGATTTCATTGTAAAACCATTTCAAGCAGATCGTGTGTTAGAAGCAATTGGGAAAGCTTTAAGTTAAATATTTAAGGGTAGATCGACATGAAACTTAAAAAAACGTTAGTAACTGTTTTACTATTAATCATATCTTTGTATTATTTTTCAATCGATACCATCGCAGAAGATGATTGTGATGGAAGTGTATCTGATTGTTTACAAATTGATGCTAGTGACTCTGAAGAAGAAGCACCTCATCAAGAGAGTGAACTAGAAACAGAAGAGCAGCCTGCTTTTAATACTGATGATGAGAATGAAGAACAGATTGGTCAATCAAATCGCTCACTGTTTCTAGATTTTTTAAGGATGATTGCAGCATTAGTACTCGTATTAGCTTTAATTTTTGTAGTACTTAAATTCGTCCAAAAGAGAACGAGAATCTATCAGCAAACACAATCGTTAGAAAATGTAGGTGGAGTAGCTTTAGGTAATAATAAGTCGGCACAAATTGTAAGAGTAGGTAACGAATACTTCTTACTCGGTGTTGGTGAAGATGTACAAATGCTATCTAAAATTGAAGATTCTGAAACAATTGAGCAGCTTTCTGAAGCGAATGAAACGAATTCAGAAGGAGCTAGCTTTCAATCATTACTGCAAAATTTTCAAAATAAAAACCGTAATCCTTATCAAGAACAAGAAACAAAAAACCAGTTTAAAACAGAGCTGGAGACGATGAAAAACTCAAGGCAACGAATGATGAAACGCTATCAACATAAGGGTGACTCGAACGATGAATGAATTTGTAAATATTTTTTCAGATAATGACCCCGGAGCAATTTCAACAGCAGTTCAGTTACTCCTTCTATTAACTGTTCTAGCTCTTGCTCCGAGTATATTAATTTTAATGACGTGCTTCACTCGAATTGTGATTGTTTTATCATTTGTTCGTACATCGTTAGCAACTCAACAAATGCCACCTAACCAAGTGTTAATTGGTTTAGCATTATTCTTAACTTTTTTTATAATGGCTCCTACTTTTTATGAAGTAAATGACCAAGCTTTACAGCCATTGTTTAATGAAGAAATCACCTTAGAAGAAGCTTATGATGAGGCGAGTATTCCGTTTAAAGAGTTTATGGCGCAACATACTAGGCAGCAAGATTTGGCGTTATTCTTAGACTATTCTGGAGCTGAAAGGCCAGAGTCAATTGAGGATATACCTTTAACTGCCTTAGTGCCTGCTTTTGCAATTAGTGAATTAAAGACAGCGTTTCAAATGGGTTTTATGATCTTTATCCCGTTTTTAGTTATTGATATGGCTGTTGCCAGTGTATTAATGTCAATGGGGATGATGATGCTCCCACCAGTAATGATTTCATTACCATTTAAAGTATTACTTTTTGTCATAGTAGATGGTTGGTATTTAATCACCCATTCGATTTTAGAAAGTTATATATAGCGATAGGAAGAAGGAATTAGGATGACTCCAGATATGGTTGTGGCATTAGCTGAGCGCGGTGTTTACACAATATTGATTGTTGTTGGTCCACTACTTTTAATTGCATTGTTCGTTGGACTTACAGTAGCAATCTTCCAAGCAACAACACAAATTCAAGAACAAACGTTAGCATTCATTCCTAAAATTGTAGCTGTATTTGTAGGAATTGTAATATTAGGTCCGTGGATGCTGCAACGAATGATTGAATTTACAGTAAGTATCTTTAATAATATTTCACAAGTAGTTGGTTAAAATGCTAGAAATTATCGATTTCACAAGACTACCAGCATTTTTTCTTATTCTAGCAAGGCTCGGGGGATTTTTCTTTTTAGCGCCATTATTTTCATATCATACAATCCCTATGATGCATCGAATAGGACTTGTGGTGGTGTTAGCTTGGATCATGTACTTATCGCTTGATGTACCTGCAATGCTTTTTGACGGTCAATACGTTCTTCTGTTGTTAAAAGAAGTGACAATTGGCATCCTACTCGCATTAGTTGCTTATATAATTTTAGCGGGTGTACAAATCGCTGGTGGTTTTATTGATTTCCAAATGGGATTTGCAATTGCAAACGTTGTTGACCCACAAACTGGAGTCCAAAGCCCGATTATTGGTCAATACTATTATATTTTTGCTTTATTATTATTAGTTGCTACTAATGCACACCACCTTTTAATAGATGGTATTTTTTACAGTTATCAATTTATTGGTTTTCAAGAAATGATTCCAATTCATAGTGAATCATTTGTTCAGTTCATTATTGTTACGATGTCAGGGATGTTTTTACTAGCATTTCAAATAGCAATCCCGATCGTTGGTACTTTGTTTTTAGTTGATGTTGCATTAGGTATGATTGCTAGAACTGTTCCACAAATGAATGTGTTTGTAGTTGGTCTACCTTTAAAAATACTGACAAGCTTTATTGTTATATTTATATCATTTAGCTTTTTTGGTTTATTAGTAAGTGGTTTATTTGAATATATGTTCCAAACGATGCGTCAGCTGTTGGAAGTCTTGGGAGGGGCGTAATATGAAACTATTACGCTTAGATTTACAATATTTTAATCAAGAAAAAACAGAAAAGGCTACATCGAAGAAGAAACAAGATACAAGGAAGAAAGGTCAAGTTGCTAAAAGTCAAGATGTGAATACGTCGATCTTACTTTTTTGTGTGTTTGTTTTTCTATTAGTCTTCGGTTCTTTTATGGGAGAAACCTTAACTGGTATTTATACTCATAGTTTCACAGAATTTATTCATTGGGAAGTAACGCCTTCAAATGTGGAACAGGTCTTTTTTCAATCGACGGTAGAAGGCGTTAAAGTTGTTTTACCTGTTATGATTATTGCTATCATCGGAGCTTTAATTGCTAACTATATGCAAATTGGCTTCCTATTTACAGGTGAACCACTTAAATTTGATTTAAAAAAGATAGATCCTTTAAAAGGCTTGAAACGTATCTTCTCAGCAAGAGCTTTAGTTGAATTTTTAAAGTCATTATTAAAGATTTCATCCGTAGGGTCTGTATGTTTTACAATTATTTGGATGAATAAAGATGATCTAATGATGTTGTCTCAAAAGTCGATCAATGAATCGATCGCGTTCTTTGGACAATTAACGATTATTATTGGCATTGCAGCTGCTATCATGTTAATGATCATAGCTATTATTGATTATTTATACCAGCGTTATGATCATGAAAAAAATATCAAAATGTCTAAACAAGATGTTAAAGATGAGCACAAAAACATTGAAGGTGACCCTCTAATCAAATCACGCATGAAAGAGCGGCAAAGGCAAATGGCTCAGCAACGAATGATGAGTGAAGTGCCTTCTGCAGATGTCGTGATAACAAACCCAACGCACTACTCAATTGCATTAAGGTATGATGAAGACCAGAGAGACGCACCATACGTTGTTGCTAAAGGTGTCGATTATGTTGCGTTAAAAATTAGAGAAGTAGCAAAAGCCAATGATGTTGTTCGTGTAGAGAATCGCACTTTAGCAAGAGGTCTTTATAATTCAGTTGAAATTGGAGAAACAATTCCAGAAGATTTTTTCCAGCAAGTTGCTGAAGTATTAGCTTATGTATACAAACTAGAGAAAAAAGTTAAGTAGTAATGGAGAGAGGATTTTTAGCATGTCAGCAAGAGATTTGTCGGTATTATTAGGTGTAATATTAATCATCATTATGTTAGTCATCCCTTTACCTGGATGGCTGTTAAGCATATTAATTTTAACAAACATCTCTTTAGCATTAATCGTTATTCTTGTCACCATGAATACGCAAGAAGCTTTAGATTTTGCGATCTTCCCTTCATTACTCTTGTTATTAACATTATTTCGTTTAGGGTTAAACGTATCAACGACGCGTTCAATCTTATCAGAAGCTGACGCTGGTAATGTTGTCGATACGTTTGGAGATTTTGTAACTGGTGGTAATCCGTTTGTCGGTTTTGTCGTCTTTTTGATTCTAGTTATTATACAATTTATCGTTATAACAAAAGGTGCAGAACGTGTATCGGAAGTTTCCGCTCGTTTTACTTTGGATGCTATGCCGGGTAAACAAATGAGTATTGATGCTGATTTAAATGCTGGTATGATTACAGAACAACAAGCAAAAGATCGACGCGAAAAAATTGAGAACGAAGCTGATTTCTATGGAGCCATGGATGGTGCTAGTAAATTCGTTAAAGGTGACGCTATTGCAGGTATTGTGATTGTGTTAGTAAACATCATTTTTGGTTTTATTATCGGGATGACTCAGTTTGGGTTAACGGCTGGTGAAACAGTCGATGTCTTCTTACGACTGACAGTAGGTGATGGATTAGTTTCACAAATACCAGCCATATTAATCGCAACAGCTACTGGAATTATCGTTACCCGTGTTGCAGCAGAAGGTAACTTATCACATGATGTAACTGGCCAACTGTTCCGTTATCCAAAACTATTGTACGTAGCAGCTGGTACCATCTTTTTATTAGGGTTTACTCCTATTCACTTTATGTTAACAACTTTAATAGCTGCTATCTTAGGTGTAGGTGGATTTTATTTAGACCGAGCCCAAGAAAAACAACAAGCTCAAGAAGAAGAGTCTTCTTTAGAGGAAACAGAACAACAAGAAGTTCAGACACCTGATAATGTAGTAGATCTATTAAACATGGACCCAATCGAGTTTGAGTTTGGTTATGCTTTGATACCTATTGCAGATGCAAATCAGGGTGGTGACTTACTCGACCGAGTAGTCATGATTAGAAGGCAATTAGCTTTAGAACTTGGTGTTGTTATACCTGTAGTAAGAATTAGAGATAATATACAGCTAAATCCAAATGAATATCAACTGAAAATTAAAGGTAATGAAGTGGCTAAAGGTGAATTGTACTTAAATCACTATTTAGCAATGAGCCCAGGAATGGAAGATGAAACAATTGAAGGGATTGATACGGTAGAACCAGCATTTGGTTTACCTGCTAAATGGATCACCGAAGATATGAAAGATGAAGCAGAGTTATCTGGTTATACAGTAGTCGACCCGCCATCAGTGGTTTCAACCCATATTACAGAAATCATTAAAAAATATGCAAATCAATTATTAGGAAGAGAAGAAACACAACAATTAATTGATCATTTAAAGCAAAGTTATCCAACACTTGTAGAAGAAGTAACACCAGAGCATTTATCTGTTGGAGAAATTCAAAAAGTGTTAGCTAAACTATTAGAAGAGCAAGTTTCGGTTCGAAATCTGCCTATTATTTTTGAAACTTTAGCTGATTACGGGAAGATGACGAATGACACAGATTTACTCGCTGAATATTGTAGACAATCATTATCAGTACAAATTACGAAAATGTATGCATCACCAGATTATAAAATGAAAGTCATTACTTTATCACCGCAAGTGGAGAAACAAATCGCAGAGCATATACAACAGACAGAGCACGGGAACTTTTTATCAATGGACCCAGAAACACAACAAAAAGTTATCGAGTCGATCCATAATCAAGCAAGCCAGGCATTTATGGATGATGCCTCACCTGTTTTATTATGTTCGCCAGCAATTAGAAGGTATGTGAAACAAATGATTGGGCGTTATTTAACGGACGTTGTCGTGTTATCTTATAACGAACTAGAACCTGACCTTGAAGTAGAAAGCGCTGGGGTGGTGAATATCGCATGAAAGTAAAAAAATATACAGCTCCTACGATGCCTGACGCTATGAAACAAGTCAGAAAGGAACTAGGAGAGGCTGCTGTCATATTAAATTCAAAAGAAAAGAATTCTAGAGGGCTTTTAGGCTTATTTAAAAAAAAGAGCATTGAAGTGATTGCGGCGGTAGACCCCCAGCCAATCAAGCAAAGCCCAAAGACTTCTTTACAAAAAGAGAAAGAGTTTAAACGATCAAGCTTTGCTATAAAAGATAGTCAGCCTGATAAATCTGTAAAAACAGATCAAGAGCTCTTAAACGAAATTAGAGAACTAAAAGCCGAGCTTAATCAAACAGAAGGAAAGAAAAATTATCCATCACCACTAGATTCCATCTATTTAAAACTTGAGAAGCAAGGGATTTCTCATAAACTTATTAACGAAATGATGGATGACTTACTTACGGAATACTACTCGAATGGGAAAATAAATGATTCATCACATTATATGAAAATGATCAAAAATATTTTATATGAAAAGTTGCAAGATGCGACTGATTTTAAATTGAGTGAACATATTAAAACGGTGTACTTGTTTGGGCCCACAGGAGTAGGAAAGACGACAACAGTGGCGAAATTAGCGGCAGATCAGGCGATTAATCAAGGGAAAAATGTTGGTTTAATTACATTAGACACTTATCGAATCGCAGCTGTTGAACAACTAAAAACATATGCAAAGATTTTAGGCTTACCCGTTGAAGTTGCTTATAACAAAGATGACTTCGAACGTGCAAGAGAAAAGTTTAGCGATCAAGACTTAATATTAGTTGATACAGCTGGTCGAAACTTTAAAAAAGATGAGTATATCAATCAAATGAAACAGTTTGTTAACTTTACAGAAGAAGATGCTTTATTTTGCGTATTGTCACTAACGACAAAGGAACAAGATTTAAAAGAAATTTATAGTCGTTTTCATGATTTGTCTGTAAATAATGTGATATTAACGAAAATAGATGAAACATCACAATATGGTCCAATTATTAATCTTTGGGACCAATATCAATTTAAAATAGCTTACTTAACCACTGGTCAAGATGTCCCTAATGATATTGAAAGGCCAACTTCTAAGCGCTTAACAGATATGATAGCAGGTGAAACTCGATGAGGGACCAAGCATATAACTTACGGCAAAGGATGAAACTTCAAGAGAAACAGTCTAAAACGATTGCGATCTTTAGTGGGAAAGGTGGAGTTGGGAAATCTAACTTCGCCTTAAATTTCAGCATGGAATTAATTGAAAAAGGTAACAAAGTATTAATTTTTGATTTAGATATTGGTATGGGCAATATTGATATTTTACTAGGATTACAATCTAGAAAAAGCATAATGACAATGTTAGAGAAAAAGTTACAAATTTCTGATATTATTGAAGTAGGTCCTAATAACCTCTCTTATGTTGCAGCTGGAACTGGCTTGTCTGATTTTTTTCATTTAGATGAACAAGGTCATACTTATTTTATGGAACAATTACAAAGCATTATTAATTCATACGATTATATTATTTTTGATTTAGGTGCTGGTATGAATGAAGAACATTTAGCCTTTATTGAGGCGGCAGATGAAAGTATTGTCGTAACAACACCGGAGCCAACATCAATTACAGATGCCTATGCTGCAATTAAACGAGTGATTGTTCATACTCAACGTCAAAAGCTCAAACTATCTTTAATGGTTAATCGTGTCTCTAATCAAGAAGAAGGGCAATTTACGTATAATAAATTGCATGCTGTCGTATCAAAGTTTTTACAACATGAACTGCACTTATTTGGGATGCTTCCTGAAGATTCGAATATTAGAGAGGCTGTAAAAGAACAAAAACCTTTTACCTTATTTAATAAGAAGACAAAGGCAAGTAAAGCAATTAAGAAATTGGTCGAAAATTATCCATCAGTTGAAACAGATTTTAACAAGAGTGAACATAAGTTTGTAGACCGTTTGAAATCCATTTTTACTAGAAAGGTAGATTAACATAATGAGCATAAAAAAAGTAATAATCATCGATGATTCTGCCTTTATGCGCAAAGTTATTTCGGACATCATCAATCAAGACCCGCATTTAGAAGTAGTAGCTACTGCGAGAAATGGTCAAGATGGATTGAAAAAAGTTCAAGAGTATAAACCTGATGTTATTACACTTGATATTGAAATGCCAGTAATGGATGGGCTTAAAGCTTTAAAGGAAATAATGGCTGAACATCCAACTCCAGTTATTATGCTATCAAGCTTAACTTATGAAGGTGCAGAAGCTACAATAGAGGCTTTAGAATTAGGTGCGGTAGATTTTATAAATAAAACATCAGGCTCAATTTCACTTGATATAAACGATATAAGTGAAGAGATTTGCAGGAAAGTAAAAGACGCAACAAGTGCAATGGTCGAAAAACCTAAAAGCCATAATCATACTGTCAGCTCACAAAAGAGAAGCCCCAACTTCGTAAGTGACCAAACGATTATTACAATTGGAGTATCTACTGGTGGCCCAAAAGCATTACAACAGCTTTTGAGTAAATTACCGGGTGATTTCAAAGCACCAATCTTAATCGTACAACATATGCCAGCTGCATTTACTAAGTCTTTAGCCGAACGATTAGATCGTTTATCAGAAATAAATGTAAAAGAAGCAGTTAATGGTGAATTGATTAAACCTGGTACAGCTTATATAGCACCCGGGGATTATCACCTGTCGATCAAGTCAGTCGGTCGTGCTTATGCTACCGTTATTGACCAAACTGAACCTATTCGTGGTCATCGTCCATCAGTCAATAAGTTGTTTGAGTCAGTGGCGGATTTAAATAGAGTTAATAAGGTTGGTGTTATATTAACCGGGATGGGGAATGATGGTACACTTGGCGCACAAATGATGAGAGAGAAAGATAGAAATACATATTTAATCGCTGAGTCTGAACAATCGGCAGTCATTTACGGTATGCCTAAATCTATTATCGAAAATGTCGACCCCGACCTAATAGAGCCAATTGATTCCATCCCTAGTTCATTGATTAAACTTTTTAATCATTGGCTCTGTTAAAGCTTAGTGTTGATTATTTAAAAGGTTGCTCTAAGTTGTTGTATTGTGATGAGCGAAGGTGGCGACTCCTGCGGGAATAGCACGAGTCTCGAGACCCCACAGGCAGTGTTTTCCTGCCGAGGAGGCTCGAGCCGTGCCCGCGGAAAGCGTCCACCGAAAGCGAATCACAATAACAACAACGGACTTTAACAGAGCGAAATCATTAAGGAGGCTAAACATGGATTCGAACCAATATTTAGATGTTTTTATCGACGAAAGTAATGAAAATTTACAAGTAGTAAATGATCAATTACTCAATTTAGAAAAGGATCCAACTAACTTATCGCTTGTAGATGAGATTTTCCGTGCCGCCCATACACTAAAAGGCATGGCAGCTACTATGGGATTTGAAGATTTATCAGACTTAACTCATAAGATGGAAAATCTATTAGATGCCATAAGACATGAGAAGCTTAGTGCTACTTCTAATGTGTTGGATGTCTTGTTAGATTCAGTTGAATATCTAGAGAATATGATTAGTGATATATCTGAAGGTGGCACTGGTAAAAGCGATGTTACTGAGATTGTTGCACAATTAAAAGCAATTGAATCAGGTGAAGATCTATCAAAAGCACAAGAGGCGACACTTGAACAACATACGTCTACAGAAACAATTGAGATTGACCAATTCGAACAAACTGTCTTGCAACAAGCTAAGTCAGATGGCCAAAATGTTTTTCATGTTCAAGTTCACCTGTCTTTGGATTGCATGTTAAAAGTGGCTAGAGTTTATATGGTGTTTGAAGTGTTAGAACAAAGCGGTGAAGTTATTAAATCCGTTCCTACAGTTGACGAACTTGAAAATGAAGAGTTTGAGAATAGTTTCGATGTCTTATTGGTGTCGAATGAATCTGAAGATGAAATAAAAGCGAAAATATTGAAAGTGTCTGAAATTTCAGAAGTTAACATAACTCATTTTGATCATGATGCTTCAAATCAATCAAAGGTTAAAGAAGAGGTCGCTGCAACAGTAGTTGAACAACCTAAGTCTGAAAAACAAGAAGAACAAAATACTCAACAAACTAAATCTTCTGCTGGTAATAAAACAATCCGAGTTAATATCGAACGATTAGATGCTTTAATGAATCTATTTGAAGAGATGGTTATTGATCGTGGTCGCTTAGAACAGATCTCTGAAGAATTGAATCATAGTGATCTTAAGGGAACAGTAGAGAGAATGTCTAGAATTTCCGGAGATTTACAAAACATTATTTTAACGATGCGTATGGTACCAATTGATCAAGTGTTTAACCGTTTCCCAAGAATGGTCCGTCAATTAACTAGAGACTTAGGTAAGAAGATTGATATGCAAATTGAAGGTGCTGAAACAGAACTAGATCGAACTGTTATTGATGAAATTGGAGACCCCTTAGTACACTTAATTCGTAATGCAGTAGACCATGGGATCGAATCACCCGAAATTAGACAACATAACGGAAAACCAGAAGAAGGTAAGTTAGTCTTAAAGGCTTACCACAGTGGTAACCATGTATTCGTTGAAATTAAAGATGACGGTCAAGGAATAAACCAAGAAAAAGTATTAAATAAGGCAATTGAAAATGATGTTGTCACACAAGAGCAGTCTAGCAATTTAACAGAAAAACAAATTAATGAACTCATATTAGCAAGTGGATTCTCAACAGCCCAAGAAGTTTCAGATATTTCTGGACGTGGTGTTGGCTTAGATGTTGTAAAAAATACAATTGAATCACTTGGTGGTTCGATTGAGATTGATTCTGTTTATGGAGAGGGCACTACTTTCTCAATTCAACTACCTTTAACACTATCAATTATTTCAGTTATGTTAGTTGTGATTGAGAAGGAGACTTATGCGATTCCGCTATCGTCAATTATTGAAACAGCAGTCATTAAAAAGTCTGAAATTATGAAAGCACATAACAAGGAAGTGATTGACTTTAGAGGTAATATTGTACCGTTAGTTAATCTTAAGGAAGTATTCGAGGTACCTTCTTTACAAACAGATGATGAAGACTATTATTCAGTAGTAGTGGTCCGTAAAGGAGACCAAATGGCTGGATTAGTCGTAGATTCCTTCATTGGTCAACAGGAGATTGTCTTAAAAGGTTTAGGTGATTATTTATCTAATATATTTGCAATTTCTGGCGCAACTATATTAGGTAATGGTGAAGTAGCATTGATTATTGATAGTAATGCTCTTATAAAATAGGAGGTCTTATTGATGAGTGATGTATTACAAGATGAAAAGGTAATTGTTTTTCAGTTGAAAGATGAAGAGTATGGTGTACCAGTTAACGCTGTCGGTTCAATTGAACGGATGCAAGAAATTACACGTGTACCTAGAGCACCTCACTTTGTTAAAGGGGTTATGAATTTAAGAGGCATCGTAACGCCTGTTATTGATTTAAGAGAAAGGTTCGATATTGAGGATACTCGGTATACAGAGAGTACTAGAATTATCATTATTAGTATTGACTCACAACAAATTGGCATGATTGTTGATGGTGCTAATGATGTTGTTGATGTTCCACATGATCACATCGAGCCATCACCAGAGGTTGTTGGGTCTGTTAATGCAGATTATATTAAAGGTGTCGCTAAAATTGAGCAAAGACTTCTCATCCTTTTGAATCTTGAACTTGTACTATCTGAAGAAGAATTCAAACAGGTTAATGATCTTGATTAATGACAACAGATGAGAGGTTTAATTTATGAACAATTTCACGAATTTAAGTCAAATTCATTTAGATGTGTTAAAGGAAATTGGCAACATTGGGGCTGGAAATGCAGCAACTTCATTATCGAACTTAATCAACCGCTCTGTTTCAATGAGTGTCCCAATCGTTAATATTGTTTCATTTGATGAAATGATGTTAGAAGTCGGCGGAAAAGATGAGGTTCAAGCTGCTGTTTTTGTCCGAGCTACAGGTGATATTCCAGGAAATATGTTCTTTATGATATCACCAGAAGAAGCGGATTTGTTCGCTCAACTAATGATTGGTGATGAAAGTCAAACAGTCTCCAATGATGACCCAATGGCCGTATCTGCATTTTTAGAATTAGGTAATATTCTTACAGGTTCTTATTTAAGGGCACTATCAGATTTCACAAACTTAGAAGTCGTTCAATCAGTCCCTAATGTGGCGATTGATATGGTTGGTGCAATGCTCACTCAAGGATTAATTGAAATATCTACTGTCTCAGACCAAGCGATTATGATTGAAACGATCCTGCATGACCTTGATGGTATTGAACGGGAGATTAAAGGTCACTTTTTTCTATTACCGAATCCAGAATCATATGAGATTATTTTTAACGCATTAGGGGTAAGTGAATAATGAATCAGACATTAGATGTAGTAAAAGTAGGCATAGCAGATTTGAACATTGCTAGGCATCCACATACGATTATGACAGCAGGATTAGGTTCATGTGTCGGGTTGATTTTATATGATGACCTTAAAGAAGTAGCGGGGTTAGTACACGTTATGCTACCGGATTCATCAATGGCAAGAGGGAAGTCATATAAACAGGGTAAGTTTGCAGATACTGGAATCAAATCATTAATCGATCTACTAGAAGCTGAGGGAATTAGGAGTAGTCGTTTAAAAGCTAAGATGGCTGGTGGAGCACAGATGTTTAATTTAAGCAATGGGAGTGACATGATGAAGATTGGCCAACGAAACATAGAAGCCGTTAAAGAACAGTTAAAAAAATATCGAATACCAATCGTCGCAGAAGATGTTGGTGGTCATAAAGGAAGAACGATTGAATTTCTGATTGATCAATCTTTATTAAACGTCAGAACAGTCAAAGAAGGTGTGACACAAATTTGATGGTCGGTTCGTATTGGCATAATTTCTTAGGAGCTACAATTTTAAGTGTCTATGTATTTCTATTATCTTTACTAAACAATACACCTCAAGCTTCAATTGAAAGAGCACTTTTAACTTTTATTATAAGTCTTATATTGATTCAACTAATGAGGTGGGGTGTAACGTATATAACAAAAAAGAACCACCAACAGAACATAAATAAACACAATTCTTCAAACGAAAATCCTGATTATAATGAATCAGATGTTGAGCTAGACGTTGAAGAAACAGCAAATCATGTGCGCACTATGATGAATGAAGAGCAGCTAGAAAGATAACTTTTTGGGGGGCGTCAAGATGAAAACTACATCATCCTCTTTACAACAACTTTGGAGTAGTTGGCAAAATACAAGAGAACAAGAAGCTGGTAATCTATTAGTTGAACACTATATGCCATTAGTAGATTATCAAGTTAATCGCATCCACACACACCTTCCTAAAAGTGTCGACAAACAAGATGTTAAAAGCTTAGCTTTAATGGGATTAGTAGATGCTTTGGAAAAGTTTGATACTAAGCGTGATTTAAAGTTTGATACTTATGCGACATTTCGTATTAGAGGTGCGATTATTGATGGTTTACGTAAAGAGGATTGGCTGCCTCGTTCTGTTCGTGAAAAGTCTAAAGAAATAGAACAAGCGCATGAGTTACTAGAGCAGAAATTACAACGTGAACCGACAGTAGATGATGTCGCAAAATATTTAAAAACCCCCCCAGAAGACGTAGCTGAAATTATGAAAGATACACTCTATGCAAATGTTTTATCAATTGAAGAAAAAACGAGTGAACAGTTAGATGAACAACGAGAAAGTTTAAGAAATACAATTCCAGATACCCAAGCAATACTTCCTGATGAGCACTTAGTAAAACGTGAACATGTTGAAGAGTTAGTGAAAGAGATGGAAAAACTTAATGATAATGAGCAATTAGTGTTAAGTTTGTTTTATAAAGAAGAGTTAACTTTAACTGAAATAGGGGAAGTTTTAGACTTATCAACATCAAGAATCTCACAAATTCATTCGAAAGCGATTGCTAAGCTTAAAAAAATGCTTACAACATGATGTTATAAAGGGGGTAGCTGTTTGTGGATTTAACCCGTTTATTTAACTTGAGCGTGACGAAAGATGAGATGGAAGCAACATTAGGCATAAACAGTGCTTATTTAACCGAATTACATGAAAATGATGAGATTGACATTGAAACGCAAATAGTTTCATCTACAATATATGACCACTTATTAAATCAACAAATTCAATACAATTTAAATAAAGAAGCTGTTAAAGAATTATGTGATTTCATTAAGCAAGGGATTAGTGATGAAGAGAAATCAGTAGTGGTTTCTAAAGGAAACCCACCTATAGATGGTGAAGATGGGTATATTCAATATCATGTAAACTTAGCGACACAAACAAATGTTCAAAGTGGACAAGATATTGACTTTAAAGAAATGATGAAAATCCCAATTGTAGAAGCGGGAGACCCACTTGTTACGTTTGTTGCTCCAACAACAGGTGATGAAGGAATCAATGTTTATAATCAACTAGTAGAGTCAAAACCAGGGAAGAAGGTTAGTCTAAAAGCAAGTGAAAACACGAAGCTAAATTATGAAAAGGCTACGATTTATGCTACTGAGAGTGGACAAGTTACACTAACTGAAAAAGAGATTAAAGTGTTACCTACTTATGAAGTGAATAACCATTTAGATTTAACTGTAGGAAACATTGATTTTAATGGCTCGATTGTGATCAACGGTGATGTACCTGAAGGCTTTTCATTAAAAGCAAGAGGTGATATTACTATAAAAGGTATTGTAGAAGGGGCTTTTCTGGATTCTGGAGGTTCTATTTTTATTAGTGAAGGGATCTCTGCGATCGGAAAAGGACAGCTTCGTGCAACTTTGGATATTAACGTGGGTAATGTAAACCAAGCTATTCTTGAAGCAGGTCGAAATATTTATGTGAAACAGTCTATTTTGCATAGTGAAGTAACGGCAAGAGAATCTATCAAATGCCAAAACGGACACATTATAGGTGGTTCTGTTTCAGGTGGTAAACGAGTTGAAGCAAACGAAATAGGAAATCGAATGGGTTCTAAAACAGTGATTTATTTAGGTGATAATAAAAAAGTAATTGAAAAGCGCATTTATATCGAAGAACGAATGAAAGAATTAATGGATCAGTTAAAGAAACTTAAGGCAATTGGAGAAAAGTTTGAACAACTTAAAAAGACAAGAGAATTAACGAATAAAGAACGCGTAACCCTTTTAAGACAAAAGCGTTCTTATGAAAAGGCGCGCCTAGAATTAAGTGAGTTAAATGATGAATATGAAGTATTTCGTCAACAAAATCAACCCCAAGAGGTGGAAAAACATTTACCTAAAGTTATAGTCAATGGTACAATTTATCCAAATGTAGAAATCAATTTCGGTAAATATGCTAAGTTAATTGAAAAGGAAACGAGTAAGGTTTCAGTTGTCTATCAGGACAATGACTTCTCGATTAACCCGTTGTAAACCAAAGGAGAGGTGAAGCATATGAGTTGGAAAGCAGTAGAAATGCAAGTAGCGCTTCCTAGAACTCAAGATGCTGGACAACTTCAAGATCAGTTACAACAAAGAGGGCAAATCATGCAAGACAATATTGCCCAACAACAATTACGAGAATTGGAACGTAAAAGAAAATCTGTATTAGAATCAGAACATGCTGAAAGTGTACACAACGAAGGTGATGAACAACATGAAGAGTCTGATTCTTATTCAGATGAAGAGCATCAAAGATCAGAACAAAAAAACGGAGAGAAATATCGAATCCCACACCCTTATTTAGGAAATCGTGTAGACTTTTCCCGCTAATGACAGGTGGTATTTATAGTGGAAATCTTTAATTTAATCTTACATGGGTTAACATTTATCGTGATTTTTTGGTTGTATCAAAAATGGCGACAATCAACTGAATTAGAGCATCAATCTGAACAACGCGTACAAGAAATAGAAGATTTGTTCAACTCATACTTATTAGAGATCAAAGATGAAAATAAGAAATTAATTGAAGAACTCTCAAAAGTAGATCAATATCCAAAACAACGAAATAAAGTAAACGAAAAAGAACCTTCTATTAAAACTAAAGAAAATCCATACAAAGAGCCTTTACAAATGGCCCAATCAGACAAACAGCCTGAAGAAAATTTACCAAACTATAGTTTAGATTTAATGGTAGAACAACAACAAGATCAATTGGAAATTAACCATTCGCAAAAACGTGAAACAAAACATGAACAACCTATAAAAGAAGAGCAAACTACACAAAGCAATATTCTTAGTTTATATAAGGAAGGGCATTCAATTGAAACAATTGCAAGGGATTTAAACATGGGTGTAACTGAAGTCGAACTTATTGTAAAATTTAATCATAAAATGACTATTTAATACTTGCTTGGTGTATACAGTTGTGATATATTTACTTTTGGTGTTAATACACACGTTTGTGGAAGTGAATAAAGGTGCTCTGTATATGAGTTTTGTTTACTGATGAAGCAGGCGGAGGGAAAAACCATTTAGGAGGAAATTTATTATGTCAGCTATTTCAATGAAACAATTATTGGAAGCTGGTGTTCATTTCGGACACCAAACTCGCCGTTGGAACCCAAAGATGAAAAGATACATCTTTACTGAGCGTAACGGCATTTACATCATCGACCTACAAAAAACTGTTAAGAAGGTAGATGAAGCGTTCAACTTCATTAAGGAAGTTGCTCAAGATGGAGGTACAGTACTATTTGTTGGTACGAAAAAGCAAGCTCAAGATACGGTGAAGGAAGAAGCGATCCGTTCGGGTATGCATTACATTAACCAACGTTGGTTAGGTGGAACATTAACAAACTTCCAAACAATCGAAAAGCGTGTTAATCGCTTAAAAGATATCGAAACAATGGAAGAAGACGGTACATTTGATGTACTTCCTAAAAAAGAAGTTGTTATGATTCTTAAAGAAAAAGAACGCCTTGAGAAATTCCTTGGCGGGATTAAAAATATGGAAGATTTACCTGATGCTCTATTTATTGTTGACCCAAGAAAAGAGCGTATTGCAGTTAAAGAAGCTCAGAACTTAGATATCCCAATCGTAGCTATGGTCGATACTAACTGCGATCCAGACGAAATTGATTATGTCATCCCTGCAAACGATGACGCAATCCGTGCGGTTAAGTTAATCACCTCTAGAATGGCGGATGCGATCCTTGAAGTAAAACAAGGGGAAGCAACAGAAGATGCTTCTGAAGATGTTACTTCAGAGGAGCAAGAAGAAAAACAAGCGGTTCAAGAGTAAAAGGTTGTAGGTGATAAGAGGTAGGACCTTTTATCACCTTTTTTAAACTAAGGGTTTTATAAACATAATGATGTAAATCCTAGTAATGGATGATCACAAATAGAGATCACAAATACATGTTATAAATTGACTTAGAAAACATAAACATAAAGTGCTCAAGGAGGAAGTAATATGGCGATTAGTGCGAAGTTAGTAAAAGAACTGCGCGAAAAGACTGGCGCAGGTATGATGGATTGTAAGAAAGCTTTACAAGAAACAGATGGTGACTTAGACCAAGCAGTTGAATACTTACGTGAGAAAGGTATGTCAAAAGCAGCTAAGAAAGCTGACCGTATTGCAGCTGAAGGTTCAACTCATATTGTAACTGAAGGTAGCACAGCAGTTATGATCGAAGTTAACGCTGAGACGGACTTCGTTGCGAAAAATGACGAATTCAAAAACTTATTAGATGTACTTGCAAACCATATTCTTACACATAAACCTGCTTCATTAGAAGAAGCTTTAGAACAAAAGCTAAATGGTACTGAGGAAACAGTTAGTGAATACATTACCTCTGCTATTGCAAAAATTGGAGAGAAACTTTCATTACGTCGTTTTGAAATCTTTGAAAGTGACGACAATTCTGCAATTGGTGCTTACATCCATATGGGTGGAAAAATCGGTGTACTATCACTTGTAGAAGGTACTACTGATGAAGATGTTGCAAAAGATGTGTCAATGCACGTTGCAGCAATCAACCCTCAATATTTATCTCGTGATGAAGTTGACCAGGAAGTAGTAGACCAAGAACGTGAACGTCTAAAGCAGCAAGCACTTGAAGAGGGTAAGCCTGAAAATATTGTTGAGAAAATGGTAGAAGGCCGTTTAGGTAAGTTTTTTGAAGAAATCTGCTTATTAGATCAATCTTTCGTAAAAGACCCAGATCAAACAGTTAAGAAGTATGTTGAGTCAAAAGGTGCTTCTGTTAAATCTTTCATTCGTTTTGAAGTTGGCGAAGGTATGGAGAAGCGTGAAGAAAATTTCGCTGATGAAGTAATGAACCAAGTTAAGAAATAACTTTGTATGAAAGTAGGGGACACTTGGTGTGTTCCCTATTTTGTAAGAAGAGGTTGGGACTAATCATGAACAGTCACTTGGTTTTGCTAAGTATAATCATAAATTGCGATTAGCAGCATGGAAATTATTAGCTGTTTAGACTTTTTAATGATTGTTTTGTCCGTCCTCTATTACCATAGACAAGTTTCACAAAGCCTTATTTAGGCTTTGATTAAAGTAAACGTATAAAGAAACTATTTCTTACATAATGACGGAGGTAAATATGTCAACACCAGATTTCAAACGAATCGTATTAAAATTAAGTGGCGAAGCGCTAAGTGGAGAGCAAGGGAATGGTATTGACCCAAAATTTATTAAGTCAATTGCTGAACAAGTTAAGGCTGTTCATGACTTAGGCGTTGAAATTGCTATTGTAGTTGGTGGAGGAAATATTTGGAGAGGGAAAGTCGGCAGCGAAGTTGGGATGGACCGCGCAAATGCTGATTATATGGGAATGCTTGCAACAGTGATGAACTCTCTTGCTTTACAAGATAGTTTAGAAAACTTGGGTGTACAAACGCGTGTACAAACCTCAATTGAAATGAGACAAGTTGCAGAGCCATACATTCGTCGTAAAGCCATGAGACATTTAGAAAAACAACGTGTTGTTATATTTGCTGGTGGTACTGGTAATCCATATTTTTCTACTGATACAACTGCGGCACTAAGAGCAGCTGAAATAGAGGCCGATGTAATATTAATGGCTAAAAACAACGTAGATGGTGTTTATTCAGATGACCCTAAATTAAATACTAATGCATATAAATACGATGAACTAAGCTTTATGGAAGTATTAAATGAAGGTTTAGGCGTTATGGATTCAACTGCCTCATCTTTATGTATGGACAACGACATTGCATTAATAGTATTCTCTATTATGGAGGAAGGTAACATTAAACGAGTTGTTACCGGTCAAGAAATTGGAACTATTATTAGGAGGAAATCAGAATGAGTGATGCAGTAATTAAAGATTGTCGAGAAAAAATGTCAAATGCCATTCAAGCTTTCTCAAAGCAACTGGCATCTGTAAGGGCAGGTCGTGCGAACCCAGCAATACTAGACAGTGTTTATGTTGATTATTATGGTGCGAGCACGCCATTAAACCAACTATCAACTGTATCAGCACCTGAGGCAAGATTGCTAGTTATTACGCCATTTGATAAATCAGCAATGGGTAATATTGAAAAAGCAATTCAGAAAGCTGATCTTGGTTTAACACCTAACAATGATGGTAACGTCATTCGAATCAATATTCCTGCCTTGACTGAAGAACGTCGTAAAGATCTAGTGAAAGTGACTCGTAAATACGCAGAAGAAGCGCGTGTTCAAGTAAGGAATATTCGCAGAGATGCAAATGATCAGTTAAAAAAGCTAGAAAAAGATAGCGAAATCACAGAAGACGAATCACGTGCTTTCCAAGAAGATGTTCAAAAAGAAACAGATCAACATATTAAAGAAATTGACAAACTATTAGAAAATAAAGAAAAAGAAATGACAGAAGTTTAACTTCTATTTTAATATACAACAGCTTTCGCCTGACTAAGCGAAAGCTGAATTTTTCTTAATGCTATTTAAAGAGGGATTATTATGCTTTTTCGTTCAAACTCTAAAGAAGATCATCAAGAAATAAGTACTGAAAACACTCCAAAACATATTGCAATTATCATGGATGGTAATGGGCGTTGGGCTAAAAAAAGGGCTCTCCCACGTGTAGCGGGCCATCGCGAAGGCATGAAATCAATTGAAAAAGTTGTCACAAGAGCTTCTAATTTAGGTGTGGAGGCATTAACTTTATATGCTTTTTCCACTGAAAATTGGAAGAGACCTAAAACAGAAGTCGAGTTTATTATGAAATTACCGTCACAATTTCTAGATACATATTTGCCCGGCTTAAAACAAAACAATGTTAAAATAACAACAATAGGTGATTTTGATTCATTGCCTACCTTTACAAAGCAAGCTGTAACCAAAGCGATCGAAGAAACGAAGGGTAATGATGGTCTAACTTTGAATTTAGCACTTAATTATGGCAGTCGTAAAGAATTATTAGATTCTGTGAAGGCTATTAGTGAGTCAGTAGCAAATGGTGAAGTATCTATAGATGAAATAGATGAAACATTAATTGAAAGCCATTTGTATACGCATGGCTTGCCTGACCCAGATTTATTAATTAGAACAAGTGGCGAACAAAGGTTAAGTAATTACTTACTATGGCAGTTAGCCTATGCTGAGTTTTATTTTACTGAAAAATATTGGCCTGAATTTGGTGAAGAGGCTTTAGATGAAGCAATAAAAGAATACCAACATCGAAAAAGAAGGTTCGGTGGTTTATAGGGAAGTGATTTAATGAAACAACGAGTCATTACAGCCATAATTGGATTAGTTATTTTCATACCCTTTGTTGTCTATGGGGGATGGCCATTCGCGTTATTAATTTCATTGTTGGCAACTATGGGATTAAACGAGTTGTTTCGTATGAATAATATATCAACTTTTAGTTTCCCTGCAATGATTACCTTTGTATTATTATGGGGCATATTTATTGATTTATTTATTACTTCAATATTCAGTTACATACCTGTTAATCAGTATGAAGCGCTCTTTATATATATTTTTATTCTTTTAATTTATAGTGTTTTAGTCAAAAACAAAAAGACGTACCATGATCTATCATTTATCTTACTTTCCGTTTTTTATGTCGGGATTGGTTTTGGCTATGTTGTAGAAACAAGGTTTGCTGGTTTAGAATACATTTTATTTGTTTTATTAATCATTTGGTTAACTGATACAGGTGCCTATTTCTTTGGAAAATACATTGGCAAAAGAAAATTGTGGCCTGAAATTAGCCCTAAGAAAACGATTGCTGGTTTTGTAGGTGGTATAATAAGTGCAATTGTAGTGTCTGTCATTTTCCAATTAATATATCCAATGTACGACCAAGTATGGTTGGTCATAGCGATCGCAATTATTGCTTCAATCCTTGCTCAAATAGGCGACCTTGTAGAGTCAGCATTAAAAAGAACTTATGAAGTTAAAGATTCAGGCACCTTATTACCAGGACATGGTGGCGTTTTAGATCGTTTTGATAGCCTGATATTTATGTTACCATTTCTTCACTTTCTACAATTTATTTAATCATGTAACGAATGAGGGTTATTTATGAAAAATATTGTCTTATTAGGTGGAACGGGTTCAATTGGCTTACAAACTATTGATATAATAAAAGAACATCCTAACTCTTTTAAATTATATGGTTTTGCGTTTGGTACCCAGGTAGATGTAGCCAAACCAATAGTCGAAGAGCTTAAACCTGAGGTGATCATTGTTAAAGATGAACAAACAAAAAGTCTTCTTCAATCATCTCTTACATATGATGTTAAAGTGTACGCTGGTGTAGAAGCATTGAGTGACGTTGTAACACACCCTCAGGTAGATGTAGTTGTTAATGCTTTGTTAGGTAGTGTGGGTTTAGAGCCTACTTTACAAGCGATTCGTTCACAAAAACAAATTGCGTTTGCAAACAAAGAAACATTAGTGACAGCAGGGCATTTAGTAATGGATGAAGCTAATAAATACGGTGTAGATTTACTTCCAGTAGATAGTGAACATGCAGCTATTCACCAATGTTTACGAGGTGAGAGTTTAAAAGAATTAAAACGCATGGTAATAACAGCATCAGGTGGTAGCTTTAGAGATCGAAATCGTAATGAACTCATAGATGTAACTAAAGAAGATGCTTTAAAACATCCCAATTGGAGTATGGGGGCCAAAATTACAATTGACTCTGCTACTATGATGAATAAAGGCTTGGAAGTTATTGAAGCTCATTGGTTATTTGATGTTCCATATAATCAAATTGATGTTATTATGCATAAAGAAAGTGTCATACATAGTATGGTTGAGTTTGTAGATCAAAGTGTTATGGCGCAATTAGGTACACCGGATATGCGTATTCCAATTCAATATGCTTTAACCTATCCTGATCGCTACCCATATAGCTTATCTAAAGGGTTAGACTTACTTTCTTTTGCTACACTAAACTTTCAAGAGATGAGTTTTGAACGATTTCCGTGTTTAAAAATGGCATATGACGCTGGTCGTGAAGGTGGTTCAATGCCAACGGTTTTAAATGCCGCTAATGAGGAAGCAGTAGCTTTATTTCTAAATGATAAAATAGATTTTTTAGGAATTGAGACTTTAATTCAAAAGCAATTAGAACAGCATACAAAAATTAATTCTCCAGATTTAGAAACAATTATAAGTATTGACCAAGAAATTCGAGAGCGAGTACGTCGTGAAGGATCTTAAAGGAAGGTGCTAGTATTGAATACCGTTATAGCCTTTATATTCATGTTTGGACTATTAGTGTTTATCCACGAATTAGGCCATCTTATATTTGCTAAAAGAGCTGGAATGTTAGCTCGAGAGTTTGCGATCGGCTTTGGACCCAAAATATTTTCATATCGAAAAGATGAAACGCTATACACCGTCCGACTATTACCAATTGGTGGATATGTACGGGTTGCGGGTGAAGACCCTGAAATTATCGAATTAAAACCTGGTCACCACATTGGACTTGAGTTTAACGACTACGGTGAAGTAGACAAGATTATTGTTAATAATAAGTCGAATTATCCTAACTCAAAAATTGTTGAAGTTGAAGAGATCGACCTAGATCATAATTTGACAGTTGATTGTTATGATCTAGATTCTGATGAGCGTCATCAATTTGATGTTAACCGTAAAGCTTTATTCATTATGGATGATAAAGAAACATTAATAGCACCTTATGACAGACAGTTTTCATCAAAAACTGCTAGTCAAAAAGGAATTCAAGTTTTTGCCGGTCCAATGATGAATTTCTTACTAGCAATTGTCTTTTTTATTGGACTTGGTTTTGTTCAAGGTGTACCTGTTGATGAAGCTAAGATAGGCGGTATTCAAGAAGGTAGCCCTGCTGAAGATGCTGAATTAATTGAAGGTGATGAGGTCGTATCTATTGATGGTGAAAATATTGATACATGGATGGATTTTGTTCTTTATGTTCAAGAACGCCCAGATGAGCAATTAGAAGTTACAATAGACCGAGAAGGAGATCTCATTACCAAATCTATTACACCTGAAGCTTTCACAGAACAAGGAGAAACCATCGGACGACTCGGAGTCATGCGGATGTTTGAGGAATCACCGGGAGATGTCATTTTGCACGGGTTTACACAAACCTATGATATTACCGTTCTAATTATTGAAGCAGTCGGACAATTAGTTACTGGACAACTATCGATTGATGCACTAGCTGGACCTGTTGGAATTTATTCAGCTACAGATGATGTAGTACAAACTGGGTTCACAAACTTTTTAACTTGGACTGCTATGTTAAGTATAAATCTAGGGATTATAAATTTATTACCGTTGCCAGCTTTAGATGGTGGTCGATTGATGTTTATTGGCTTAGAAGCTATAAGAGGAAAACCAGTTGACCCACAAAAAGAAGGTGTAGTGCATTTTATTGGTTTTGCGTTGTTAATGTTACTGATGATTGTAGTGACCTGGAATGATATAGAGCGATTATTTATGTAAATTTCGTAATATGAGGTGAATCTAATATGAGACAAAGTAATATGTTGATTCCAACTTTGCGAGAAGTACCAAAAGAAGCTGAAATTGCTAGCCATCAGCTACTATTAAAGGCTGGTTATATTAGAAAGCTAGCTTCTGGTGTTTATAATTTTTTACCATTAGGTAAGAAAGTTATGCGTAAGTTAGAAAGTATAATTCGAGAAGAGATGGACCGTGCAGGCGCACAAGAGATTCAGATGCCAAGCTTACAACCTGCTGAATTATGGCAGACATCTGGTCGTTGGAATACAATGGGTCTAGAGTTAATGCGTCTTAATGACCGCCATGAAAGGCAGTTTGCATTAGGTGCGACTCATGAAGAAGTTGTTACATCACTAATTCGTGATGAGATTAATTCTTATAAAAAATTGCCATTAACGCTGTATCAGATTCAAGCGAAATATCGTGATGAAAAACGTCCACGCTTCGGTTTATTACGCGGTCGAGAATTCTTAATGAAAGATGCTTATTCTTTTCATGAAGACTTTGATTCTTTAGACGTTACTTATGATCGTCTATTTGATGCTTATAAACGAATCTTTGAACGTTGTGGCTTAAATTTTAGAGCAGTTATTGCAGATTCTGGAGCTATGGGTGGTAAAGATACACATGAATTCATGGTGTTATCAGACGTTGGTGAGGACACGATTGCTTATTCGGATACATCTGATTATGCCGCTAACGTAGAAATGGCACCAGTTGTCACTCAATACAAAACTCCTCAAGGCGAAAAGAAGTCACTTGAAAAAGTAGAAACGCCTAACGCTAAAACGATGCAAGAAGTTGCTGATTATTTAGGACATACACTTCAAGAAGGCATGAAGGCTATTATGTTTAAAGTTGATGAACGCCTTGTTTTAGTTGTAACTAGAGGCGATCATGAGGTAAACGATATTAAAGTGAAGAATTTACTTAATGCTGATATTGTTGAGTTAGCAACTGAAAATGAAACAATCAACGCTGTTGGTGCTGGCTTCGGTTCTTTAGGTCCGATTAATGTACCTGAAGAGGTTGATGTGATCGCAGACAACGCTGTTCAATCACTCATAAATGCAACTTGTGGTGCAAATGAAAATGGTTACCATTATAAAAATGTTACCCCAGAACGTGATTTCGCAGTTAACCAATATGCTGATATACGTTTTATTGAAGAGGGAGACCCTTCTCCAGATGGTCAAGGTACCATACAATTTGCTAAAGGGATTGAAGTAGGACATGTATTTAAATTAGGCTCTCTATATGCCGATAAACTTGGTGCTTCGTTTTTAAATAAAGAAGGGCGTGCACAAAGTTATGTCATGGGTTGTTATGGTATTGGTGTCACGAGAACTTTAGCAGCTGTTGTAGAACAATATCACGATGAAAATGGCATGTTCTGGCCAGATTCTTTAGTTCCTTACGATGTTCATATCATTAACCTAAATGCGAAGAAAGAAGAACAAGTTGAGGTTTCTGAAAAAGTTTATGACCAATTGCAAGCTAAAGGTTATGAAGCACTATATGATGACCGTCAAGAACGAGCTGGTGTTAAATTTAACGATAGTGATTTAATTGGCATTACACATCGTATTACGATTGGTAAACGAGCTCATGAAGGGTATGTAGAATATAAACATCGACAAACGGGTGAACAACAAGATGTTCATATTGATGAACTAGTTGGTTTTCTTCAATCGATTAATTCATAATTAGAATAAAAACCCTTGTCTTTAAGGTTAAGACAAGGGTTTAATAAAATTATTTAACCTTTAAGAGAGGGTAATAAGATGGACTTAAACAAAAAAGAAAAAATGTCTCTTTTACTTCAACAAGTTAATGTTCCTGAAGAACTTGTCGACAATCATTTTAGTGAGACATTGCTTGATAAATTAACCGTTTATAAAGAAACGAAAACCTGGGAGTTTCATTTACACAATCCTCATCCCTTTGTATTTGAAGCTCTTTCATTGTTTAAAGCGAATTTAACAACGGCTTTTCATCATATAGCAGAAGTTGACGTTGTCGTTTCAACTGACCAACAAGAACTATCTCAAGATGAATTCCAGGCCTATTGGCACAACTTTATACATTCAATCCATGATTTGTTTCCAGCTTATAAAGACTTCATCTGTTCTCAAGTTCCTAAATTAGAAGGACCCAATGTAACATTACAAGCTCGTAATGACACAGAGGCTAATATTATTAAGAAGAAACTAGACCCATTGTTTAGTGATTTTTGTAAGAAGAACGGTTTGAGATCGTATTACATACAACTTGAAGTCTCTCAAAACGAAGAAGAAATTAAAGAATTTCAAAGACAAAAACAAGAAGAAGAGCGAACTTTGATTCAAAAGGCCATTCAAGATCAAGCTGAAAAAGAAAAATCAAAAGAAAATGAAGCACAAGCTGATCAAGGTCCGCTTCAGGTTGGTTATGATATTAAAGATGATCCTATTGAAATGCATAACATTCTAGAAGAAGAAAAGCGAATGGTCATTCAAGGATACGTCTTTGATGTCGATATCCGCAATTTAAGGTCTGGTCGTGATCTTTTAATTGTTAGCATTACAGATTATACGGATTCAATTCAAATTAAAATGTTTTCAAAAGGTGATGAACAAAAAGAGCTATTCAAACGTGTACAGGCTGGTATGTGGTTAAAAGCTCGTGGAAGCATTCAAACGGATACCTACACGAATGAATTGATGATGATGGGTAATGATTTAAGTGAAATTAAAGTTTTAACGCGCCAAGATGAAGGAATTGATGGTGAGAAGCGAGTTGAATTACATGCCCATACAACGATGAGTCAAATGGATGCCACGGTTTCAGCAGAGGCGCTTGTTAATCAGGCGGCTAAATGGGGGCATAAAGCTGTTGCTATTACAGACCACGGTGGTGTACAAGCTTTCCCAGAAGCCTATAATGCGAGTGAAAAGCATGACATAAAAGTACTTTACGGACTTGAGGCTAATCTTGTAGATGATGGTGTACCAATTGCTTATAATGAAACGGATTTATGGTTAGAAGATGCCTCATATATTGTATTTGACGTTGAAACGACTGGTCTTTCAGCGACATACGACAAAATAATTGAGTTGGCTGCCGTTAGAATCCATCAAGGTGAAATAGTCGATCGTTTTGAACGATTTGCAAATCCACATCAAAAGTTAAGTCAAACAACAATTGATCTAACAGGTATCACAGATGATATGGTTAAAGATGCGCCTGAGATAGAAGATGTTATGCGTGATTTTTATGAGTGGTGTGGCAGTGACGTTTTAGTAGCGCACAATGCGAGCTTTGACATTGGATTCATTAATGCTGCCTATCAACGAATCGATTTACCAAAAGTGAAAAACCCTGTAATAGATACATTAGAATTAGCAAGACTACTTCACCCAGAATTAAAGAATCACCGTTTAAACACACTATGTAAACATTTAAACATTGAGTTAACTCAGCACCACCGTGCGATTTATGACGCGGAAGCAACAGGGTATTTAATGTGGAGCCTAGTTAAGAAGGCTAAAGAAAAAGAAATAGATAACCATCAAGATTTAAATCAATATGTTGGTCAGGGTGATGCCTATAAACGATCTCGACCTATGCACGCTATTTTAATTGCTCAAACAGAAGAAGGGTTAAAAAACTTATTTAAACTTGTCTCACTTGCTCATCTTAATTATTTTTACCGTGTCCCAAGAATCCCGCGGTCAAAGTTAATCAAACATAGAGAGGGTATTCTAGTTGGTTCTGGCTGTGATCAAGGTGAGTTATTCGATACGATTGCATTAAAGTCGGAAGAAGAAGCTGAAAAAGTCGCTGAATTTTATGATTATATCGAAGTACAACCACCTATGAACTATTATCATCTAATAGAAAAAGAAAATGTTCATTCTGTTGAGCATATTAAGCAGTTAATTAAGAAGTTGGTTGAGATGGGTGATAAACTTGGTAAACCAGTTGTCGCAACAGGTAATACTCACTACTTGCATCACCATGAAAAAATATATCGTCAAATCTTAATCGCTTCACAAAGCGGTAACCCATTAAACAGACAAACTTTACCTGATGTCCCTTTTAAAACAACCAATGAAATGCTAGAGGAATTTAAATTCTTAGGTGATGAAAAATCAAAAGAAATTGTTATTACAAACTCGAATTGGGTTGCTGGGCAAGTTGAGGTTTTAAAACCAATTAAAGATGATTTATACACACCGAACATTGAAGGTGCTGATGAAGAAATTCGTGATATGTGTTATAACAGAGCTAAAAGCATATACGGTGAACAACTTCCTAGCATCGTAACAGATCGTTTAGAAGTGGAATTAACAAGCATTATAGAAAATGGATTCTCTGTTATTTATTTAATATCACAAAAAATCGTTAAGAAGTCATTAGATGATGGGTACTTAGTGGGTTCTAGGGGGTCTGTTGGGTCTTCATTTGTTGCAACAATGATGGAAATTACTGAAGTTAACCCATTAGCTCCACACTATGTATGCCCTAATTGCCAACACTATGAGTTTTTCACAGATGGAAGTGTAGGTTCTGGATATGACCTCTTAGAGAAGGAATGCGTTGAATGCGGTACTGAATATAAACGGGATGGTCAGGATATTCCGTTTGAAACATTCTTAGGATTCAAAGGAGATAAGGTCCCTGATATCGATTTAAACTTTTCAGGTGAATATCAACCGGTTGCTCACCATTATACGAAAGTATTATTTGGTGAGGATAAAGTATATCGTGCAGGTACAATTGGTACTGTCGCTGAAAAAACGGCATATGGCTTTGTGAAAGGGTACGCACAAGATCATCAAATGATGTATCGACAAGCAGAAGTCGATCGCCTTGTTAAAGGTTGTACAGGTGTTAAGCGTACTACAGGACAGCACCCAGGCGGTATTATTGTTGTTCCTGATGAATATGAGATTTATGACTTTTCACCAATCCAATATCCAGCTGATGACCAAAGTTCAGAATGGTTAACGACTCATTTTGACTTCCATTCCATTCACGATAACTTATTAAAACTTGATATATTAGGGCATGATGATCCAACTGTGATCCGCATGCTTCAAGATTTAACTGGGATTGACCCAGAGTTTGTGCCGGTTAATGACCCTGAAGTGATGAAAATATTTAGCGGACCAGAAGTATTAGGTGTTAACGCCGATGATATACTATGTAAGACAGGTACGCTTGGAGTACCGGAGTTTGGTACACGCTTTGTAAGGCAAATGCTAGAAGACACTAAACCATCTACATTTAATGAATTGATCATTATTTCCGGTTTATCTCACGGCACGGATGTTTGGTTAGGTAATGCTCAAGAATTAATTAATGATGGCATTTGTGAGATTGGAGATGTTATCGGTTGTCGTGATGACATTATGGTTTATTTAATGCATAAAGGGCTTGAATCCTCATTAGCATTTACCATTATGGAATTCGTTCGTAAGGGTAAAGGGCTAAAAGATGAATGGATTGAAGAAATGAAAAAACACGGCGTTCCGGATTGGTATATTGAATCTTGTAAAAAAATCAAATATATGTTCCCGAAAGCACACGCTGCTGCTTATGTTTTAATGGCTATTCGAATTGCCTACTTTAAGGTGCATTATCCGATTGAATTTTACGCAGCATACTTTACAGTTAGAGCGGATGACTTTGAAATGGATACGATGGTGCGTGGTCGAGATCCGATTAAAAATCGTGTTGAAGAAATATTAGAAAAAGGAAATGACGCCGCACCAAAAGAGAAAAGTTTATTAACTGTATTAGAGTTAGCTTTAGAGATGAGTATGAGAGGTTTATCTTTTCAGAAAGTTGATTTATATAAATCGGATGCCAAACAATTTATTGTAGATGGGGATACATTAATTCCTCCTTTTAACTCAGTTGATGGTCTAGGTACCAACGCAGCCATAAATATCGTAAAAGCACGAGACGATGGAGAATTTCTATCAAAAGAAGATTTACGAGAACGCTCTCGTATTTCAAAAACAGTATTAGAGTATCTTGATCAACATGGCACTTTAGAAGGATTACCAGACCAAAATCAGCTATCATTGTTTTAAGGAAAGCTATAGGGTTGCAAATATTCAAGCAGTATGGTATATTTCATATTGGATAAGCAAAAGATACAGTTACGTTAAAAGAGTGGGGAAACCCACTCTTTCGTTTTTCTCACCCTGCTGAACGTTTGAAAACAACAGCAGGGCAATTTATTGTCTTAAAACAGGGTTAAAATGAAGAATCGGATAAATTCAAAGCTATAAAAGTGTTTAGAATAATCAACTTTTTAAGTATACAACACCTTTTTAAGGAGGGTATAATTTGAGTAAAAAGATTGTGACGTTAACAGAGGAGCTAGCACACCCCATTGTAGACACGATGGATTTAGAATTAGTTGACGTAGAGTTTACTAAGGAAGGTAAAAACCACTTTCTTCGTGTTTACGTAGATAAAGAAGGTGGCGTTGATATTGAAGACTGTGAGAAAGTTAGTGAACAATTAAGTGAACAGCTAGATGAAAGAGATCCCATTGAAAGTGCCTACTTTTTGGAAGTATCATCACCTGGTGTTGAACGTAAATTGAAAAAGCGTGAAGACTTCGAGCGCTTTGTAGGTTCTTATGTTTACATAAAAACGTTCGAACCCATTGATGGTGACAAAGAATTTTTTGGTGATATTAAAAGCTTTGAAGATGGTGAAGTCACACTCGTTGTGAAAGTAAAAACACAAACCAAAGAAGTAGTGATTCCTTATAACAAAATTGCGAATGCTCACTTAGCTGTGTCATTTTAATAAAGGGAGGTTTAACTGGTGAATACAGATCTTTTTGAAGCGATGGAAAACTTAGCAGATGAGAAAGGCATTGATCGTGAAGTGTTATATGAGGCGTTGGATGCGGCGTTAGTATCTGCTTATAAGAAAAACTTCAACTCTAAGACTAATGTTAGAGTTGAATTAGACCCAAGTGATGGTGAATTAAAAGTCTATTCACGACTTAAAATTGTAGAGGAAGTAGAAGACCGAGATTTAGAGATTGCTTTAGAGGAAGCTCAAGGGATTGACCCTAGCTATGAAGTTGATGATGTTGTTGAGAACGAAGTAACACCGCGTAACTTTGGCCGTATAGCAGCTCAAGCAGCGAAGCAAGTCGTTACTCAACGTGTACGTGAAGCTGAGCGGGGCGTTATTTATAACGATTTTGTCGACCGTTTAGATGATATTTTAATTGGTACTGTTCAAAGAATGGACCCACGCTATTTATATATTCATCTTGGTAAGATTGAAGGGAAGCTACCAATAAACGAAGTGATGCCTGCTGAGACCTACAATGTACACGACAGAATTAAAGTGTATGTTACTAAGGTGGAAAATACGAGTAAAGGACCACAAGTATACGTATCTCGTACCCATCCTGGTTTATTAAAACGTTTATTTGAAATTGAAGTTCCTGAAATTTATGAAGGAATCGTTGAAATTATGTCAGTATCACGTGAAGCGGGTGATCGTTCTAAGATTAGTGTGCATGCTGAAGACCCAGAAATCGATCCAGTTGGTTCTTGTGTTGGTCAACGCGGCCAGCGTGTCCAAACTGTAGTAGATGAATTAAATGGTGAGAAGATTGACATTGTTCACTATTCAGAAGACCCAGTTGTGTATATATCCAATGCTTTGAGTCCATCGAAAGTCATTGATGTTTTAGTAGATGAAGACGAGCATGCAACGACTGTGATCGTTCCTGACAATCAATTATCACTTGCTATTGGTAAGAGAGGACAGAATGCCAGGTTAGCAGCTAAATTGACAGGATGGAAGATTGATATTAAAAGTGAATCAGAAGCAGAGGAAGATGGGCTTCTAAGTAGTAACACTGCCTCTCGAAATGATGACGATCTTGTTCATGACGACGAACAGTAAAGGGGGAGTTTAAAATGGCTACCAAAAAGAAAGAACCTTTACGCAAGTGTGTTGTGACACAAGAGATGTTTCCTAAGAAGGATTTAATAAGAGTGGTTCGTAATAAAGAGGGTGAGGTCTTTATTGATGAGACCGGTAAGAAGAACGGTCGTGGTGCCTATTTAAGTAAAGATCCGTCAACTATCGAAAAAGCGAAAAAATCTAACATCCTACAAAAACACTTAAATGCAACAATTAGTGATGATATATATGACGAACTGATGCAAAGAGTGAGTGAATAACAATGGGACAAAGTTATCTAAACTTACTTGGTCTAGCATTTCGAGCAAGGAAGTTAACATTAGGAGAAGAAGCTATTGTAGAAAGCGTTCGTACAAACGAAGCTAAATTGGTGTTACTTTCAAAAGATGCATCAAATAATACTGTTAAAAAGCTTACGGATAAATGTAAAAGCTTTAATGTATCGTATTACATTGTTGACGATGATCGCCAAACGTTATCTAAAGCCATAGGCAAGCAAGGACGAGTGGCAGTAGCGGTTAATGATGAAGGTTTCGCTAACAAACTTAAGCAGTTGTTATCGGAATAATACTCGGGGGTGAATGTATGAAAAAAATGCGCGTATATGAATATGCCAAAAAACAAAACGTTTCTAGTAAAGATGTTATCAATAAATTAAAGGAATTAGACGTTGAAATTTCAAACCACATGTCTACGATTACTGAAAATACAATTAGGCAGTTAGATAAAATATATCAACCAAAGACTGAAGCAAAATCAAAACAAGAATCAAAACAAGAACCGAAACAAGAATCAAAACAAGAACCGAAACAAGAACCAAAACAAGAAAGTCAAAAACAACAAAAGCAACCAAATAAAAAGCAAAACCACCATAACAAAAATGAACCTAATAAAAACCAAGGTAATCAACATAAAAAGAATAAAGGCCAACAGAAAAAGCAAAATCACAATAAACAAAACAAACGTCCAAAAAACCAACAGAATGCGCAATCAACACCAGACAAAATTACGTATCAAGGCTCATTAACGGTTGGAGAACTTGCTGAGAAATTAAACAAAGATTCTTCTGAAATTATTAAGAAGTTAATGATAATCGGTGTTATGGCAACGATCAACCAGCAATTAGACGCAGAATCAATTGAGCTTATTTGTGATGATTTCGGTGTAGAAGTTGAAGAGGAAGTCGTTGTAGACCAAACAGATTTAAATAATTTTATTCAAGAAGACCAAGACAATGATTTAGAAATTCGTCCAGCGATCGTTACGATCATGGGACACGTTGACCATGGTAAGACAACACTATTAGATTCAATCCGTCACACCAAGGTAACAGAAGGTGAAGCTGGTGGTATTACTCAACATATTGGTGCTTACCAAATTGAAGATGATGATAAGAAAATCACTTTCTTAGACACGCCAGGTCACGCAGCGTTCACAAGCATGCGCTCACGCGGTGCTCAAGTAACTGATATTGCTATCTTAGTTGTTGCAGCTGATGATGGGGTGATGCCTCAAACAGTTGAAGCGATCAATCATGCTAAAGCAGCAGAAGTTCCAATTATCGTCGCAGTAAACAAGGTAGATAAAGAAGGCGCAGACTCAAGTCGTGTTATGCAGGAATTAACAGAATACGAATTAGTTCCTGAAGACTGGGGTGGCGATACAATCTTTGTACCATTATCTGCTTTAAAAGGTGAAGGGATCGATGACCTCGTTGAAATGATTAATTTAGTAGCAGAAGTAGAAGAGCTTAAAGCTAATCCTTTAAAGCTTGCAAATGGTACAGTGATTGAAGCACAGCTAGAAAAAGGTCGTGGAAGTGTAGCTACTTTATTAGTACAAAATGGAACCTTAAAGATGGGTGATTCCTTAGTAATTGGGAATACTTATGGTAAGGTTCGTGCTATGAGCGATGATTTAGGTAAACGTGTAGAATCTGCATCTCCATCAACACCTGTTGAAGTAATTGGCTTGAATTCAGTTCCTAAAGCCGGAGATCAGTTCTTAGTATTTGAAAATGAGAAAAAAGCTAAACAAATCGCTTCATTGCGCGAACAAAAAGACCTAGAAGAACAAAGAGAATCAACTGGTAAAGTTAGTTTAGATGAATTGTTTGACCAAATTAAACAAGGTGAGATAAAAGAAATTAATGCCATTGTAAAAGCTGATGTGCAAGGATCAGTTGAAGCAGTTGCATCATCACTACGTAAAATTGAAGTGGAAGGCGCTAAAATTAACATTATCCACACAGGTGTTGGTGCTATTACAGAATCAGATATTATTTTAGCATCTGCTTCTAATGCAATTGTTATAGGCTTTAACGTTCGTCCAGATAACAATGCTAAGCGATCAGCTGAATCTGAAGGAATTGAAATTCGTTTACACAGAATCATCTATAAAGTAATTGAAGAAATGGAAGCAGCAATGAAGGGTATGCTAGACCCTGAATATGAAGAGAAAGTAATCGGCCAAATTGAAGTGCGAGAAACATTTAAAGTTTCTAAAATTGGTACAATTGCTGGTTCTTATGTAACAGATGGTAAGATTACACGTAATTCTGGTATTCGTGTCATTCGTGATGGAGTTGTACAGTTTGAAGGTGAAATTGATTCTTTAAAACGTTTCAAAGATGATGTTAAAGAAGTACAACAAAACTATGAGTGCGGAATTACGATTAAAAACTTCAACGATATTAAAGAAGGCGACATCATTGAAGCCTATGTTATGGAGGAAATCAAACGTTCATGATCGGTTATGTCTATATAGAATGTTTTTTATACGATGTTCATTCATTAAAAGAAAAGCGTTCGATTATTAAACAAGTGACAAATCAAGTCACGAAAAAGTTTAATGTTAGTATGACTGAAATTGAATATCATGATACTTGGCAGCGTGCAGCTTTTGGGGTCGCTGTTGTCTCTAGGGAAAAAGTAAAGGCTGAGCAGATTTTACAACAAGCTGTTCGCTTAATTGATTCAAGTACAGATTTGGACACAACTATTATTGAATATGAATGGTTGTAAACTGAGGTGATCAAATGAGTAATCTACGAGCTAATCGAGTATCTGAACAAATGAAAAAAGAGCTCGGCGATATTCTTTCTAGAAAAATTAAAGATCCACGAGTTGGATTTGTGACAGTTACAGATGTTCAAGTCAGTGGAGATTTACAACAGGCTAAAGTGTTTATTTCCATTTTTGGTGAAGATCAACAAAAAGAAGACACTTTAGTTGGCTTAGCAAAATCTAAAGGGTTTATACGTACTGAAATCGGTAAACGCATTAGATTACGCAAAACGCCCGAAATATCTTTTGAAATCGATGAAGCGATTCAATATGGCAATAAGATTGAACGGATTTTAAGTGATTTAAATAAAGAATAACCATTATTAACATGTTAAGGATAGACATTCGTCTATCCTTTTAGCATGTAATACGTCAAGGGCCGGGGAATATAAAGACTTAATTGACTTTAAAAGTTAAATCTTCATCATTTGCGTGTTACAGAATAATAAAGAGGTGCTAGTATATGAATGGTATTATACCGTTATGGAAGCCAAAAGGTATGACTTCACATGATTGTGTTATGCAACTAAGAGGAATACTTAAAACGAAAAAGATTGGTCATACAGGAACTTTAGACCCTGAAGTAGAAGGTGTATTGCCAATTACTGTTGGAAAGTCTACTAAACTAACAACATTAATTACAGATCGACCTAAAACTTATCTAGCTGAAATTTCACTAGGTAAACAAACAAAAACTGAAGATCATACGGGTGATGTAGTTGATGAAAAAGAAGTTCCTCAGTCATTAACAATCACCAAATGCCAAGAAACATTAAAAAGATTTGAAGGAACGATCACTCAAATTCCACCTATGTATTCAGCAGTTAAGGTCAACGGTATGAAATTGTATGAATACGCAAGAGAAGGATTAGAAGTTGAACGCCCAAGAAGAGATGTGACCATTCATTCTAATGAGTTAGTTAGTGATCAATTAGTGCGAAAAGCACCAAATGATGTTCGGTTTTCATTTCGTGTAACTTGCTCAAGTGGAACTTATATTAGAACGCTTTGTGTTGATATAGGAAAGGAAATCGGGTTTCCAGCTTACATGTCACACCTAATTAGAGAAGAAGCTGGCTCATTTACTAGCGATGATGCAGTCACGATTTCAGAATTAGAAAAAGCTAAAGAACATGGTGATTTCTCAAAGTATTTAGTTAATCCTTCTAAAGCTTTATCGTTTTTACCATTATACACGGCGAATTTTGATGAAATTATTCGATTTAAGCATGGACAAGTACTACCTGTTCCATCTAAACTAAAAGAAGTTGAACTTTTTCGAGTAGAAGATGAAAACTCCGAACTAATTGCGTTATATCAAAAACATCCAAATAAAGAAAGTTTAGTTAAGCCGTTTAAGGTATTGCAAGTATAAAGAAGGTGAAGAGTAATGAAAGTAATTGAACTTAATTTAAAAGATCAATTAACAGCATTAGATGATGTCAGTATTGCTGTTGGTTATTTTGATGGGGTACATAAAGGGCATCAGGCCGTCATTCAAGAGGCTGTTAACCAAGCGAATCATCGAGGCTTAAAATCTGGGGTTATGACATTTAACCCACATCCATTAACTGTTATAAAAAATCAACCTTTAACAGATTACTTAATCACATCACTAGAAGAGAAATTAGCGCTTTTTAAACAGATGAATTTGGATTATGTCATCATCGTTACTTTTGATTATGATTTAGCTCAATTATCGCCTCAAAATTTTGTGAATCAGTTTTTTATTGGTTTAAATGTTAAACATGTAGTAGGTGGTTTTGACTTTTCATTTGGACATAAAGGTGCTGGTAAGATTCAAAATATGGACTCTTATGCAAATGGTGCATTCACTCATTCTGTAGTTGGCCAAGTATCGTTAAAAGACGAAAAGATTAGCTCTACTTTAATTAGAGAACAATTATCATTAGGCCATTTACAGTATACAGAAAAGTTATTAGGGCGTCCTTTTTCGATTCATGCGAAAGTAAAAGAAGGCTATAAAAGAGGTAGAGAAATTGGATTTCCGACTGCTAACTTAGAAGTTAGCACTGATCATAAAGTACCTAAGCTGGGTGTTTATGCTGTTTACGTTAAGATAAACGGTAAGAATTACGAAGGGATGGCAAGTGTGGGTTATAACCCGACATTTGATGATCAGCATGAAAAACCAATTGTAGAAGTGAATATATTTGACTTTGATGATGATATATACGGTGAATTAATTGAAGTAGCATTTCTAAAATACATTCGAAATGAAGAAAAATTTGATGGTGTTGATCAATTAATTGACCGAATAAAAAAAGATGAAGTTGAAGTTAAAAATTTTCTTTCCTTAAGGTAGTTAACCCTTGCATTTATAGCATATAACGTGTATTGTATTTAATGTATCGAATATAACCTTGTTCTTGGCATAACGTCTCTCCGCCGAATGCTAGGAAGAAGGGGATTACAATAATTTTAGGAGGTGAATAGGATGGCAATTACACAAGAGCGTAAAAGCGAACTTATTAAAGAATTTAAACAACATGAGAACGATACTGGTTCTACTGAGGTTCAAGTAGCTATCCTAACAGAACAGATTACTACTTTAAATGATCACTTACGTGAGCACAAAAATGACCACCATTCTCGTCGTGGTTTAATGAAAATGGTCGGTAGACGTCGTCATTTGTTAAACTATTTACGTAACAATGACATTCATCGTTACCGTGATTTGATCAATAAACTTGGTCTACGTCGATAGGATTGTCACAAAAAGCGGGGTAATACCCGCTTTTTCTTTATCCATAAGCCTTTTATTAGCCTTTTCGAGTATCTATAAAAGGAGCTTTTACAAGCATAACTTAACGTATTAAAATTAATAATAAATAGTGTTCTTGTGATTACATAAGCAACAAATTTGGAAGGAGTAGTAAAATTTATGGCGAATGACATGAAAACATATTCAATTGATATCGCAGGTAGACAGTTAACGTTTGAAATAGGAGAAGTGGCTAAACAAGCTAATGGGGCAACAATGGTTCGGTATGGTGATACAGCAGTACTAGTAGCTGCTACTGCATCAAGTGAACCCAAAGACCTACCCTTCTTCCCGCTAACTATTAATTATGAAGAGAAGTTATATGCAGTAGGTAAAATTCCAGGTGGATTTATTAAACGAGAAGGAAGGCCGAGTGATAAGGCTGTTTTAACTTCCCGTTTAATTGACCGACCAATTCGCCCATTATTTGCTGATGGATTTAGAAATGAAGTACAAGTGATGAGCACAGTCATGAGTGTTGAGCAAGACTGTTCTTCTGAAATTGCCGCTATGATTGGTTCTTCCCTCGCATTATGCATTTCTGACATTCCTTTTGATGGCCCAATTGCAGGTGTTCATGTTGGAAGAATAAATGGTGAATTTATTATAAACCCAACAATTGAACAAATGAAAGAAAGTGATATTGAACTGACTGTCGCTGGTACAAAAGATGCCATTAATATGGTTGAAGCAGGTGCATCTGAAGTTCCTGAGGATGTGATGTTAGAGGCTATTATGTTTGGGCATGAAGAAATTAAGCGAATTGTTGCATTTCAAGAAGAGATTGTAGCAGAAGTTGGTAAAGAGAAAATGGAAGTTAAACTGTTTACACCAGAAGGATCTATAGCTCAGGAAGTGGAAAGTTTAGCTAAAGACCAACTTGTTTCTGCTATCAAAACTGAAGAGAAGCTTGCTCGAGAAGAAGCAATTGATGCTGTTAAAAAACAAGTAGTTGAACAGTATGAAGAGAAAGAAGCTGAAAGTGAAGTCATTAACCAAGTCAAGTCAGTATTGGACTCCATCGTTAAAGAAGAAGTTCGTCGATTGATTACTGTAGATAAGATCCGTCCTGATGGAAGGGGTGTTGATGTAATCCGTCAACTAACTTCCAGAACTAAAGTCTTACCTAGAACTCATGGTTCTGCCATGTTTACAAGAGGTCAAACACAGGCACTGAGTGTGTGTACATTAGGACCTTTAGGAGATGTACAAGTTTTAGATGGCCTTGATTTAGAGGAAGAAAAGCGTTTTATGCACCACTATAACTTTCCGCAGTATAGTGTTGGTGAAACAGGACCAGTTAGAGGGCCAGGTCGTCGTGAAATTGGACATGGTGCTTTAGGTGAACGAGCTTTAGAAGCCGTAATTCCAGATGAAAATGAATTCCCTTACACTATTCGTGTTGTTTCTGAAATTTTAGAATCCAATGGTTCGACATCTCAAGCTAGTATTTGTGCTGGGACGATGGCGATGATGGATGCTGGTGTACCACTTAAGAAACCAGTAGCTGGTATTGCAATGGGCTTAGTAAAATCTGGTGAGAATTATACAGTGCTGACCGATATACAAGGTATGGAAGACGCTTTAGGTGACATGGATTTTAAAGTAGCTGGAACAAGTGAAGGTGTAACAGCATTACAAATGGACATTAAGGTCGATGGATTATCTAGAGACATTTTAGAAGAAGCTTTAAATCAAGCGAAGAAAGGCCGTATGGAGATATTAGACCATATGTTAGAAACAATTCCAGAACCTCGTGAAGAATTATCTGAATATGCTCCAAAGATTGAGTCAATGACGATTAATCCAGATAAAATTCGTGATGTGATCGGTCCAAGCGGTAAGCAAATTAATAAAATTATTGAAGAAACAGATGTTAAAATCGATATTGAACAAGATGGACGCATTTACATTTCTTCACCTAACCGTGACAAAATCAATCACGCTAAAGGAATTATAGAAGATTTAGTGCGAGAAGTTGAAGTTGGCCAGATTTACTTAGGTAAAGTAAAGCGAATTGAAAAGTTCGGCGCATTTGTTGAATTATTCAAAGGTAAAGATGGCTTAGTACACATTAGTGAGTTAGATGAAAAACATATTAAAAACGTGACTGACGTTGCTGATATTGGGGATGAAATGTTAGTGAAAGTCAAAGAAATTGACCAACAAGGACGCGTTAATTTATCACGTAAAGCAGCTTTAAAAGAGCAAGAATCAGAACAACAATCTATGTAAAGAACACCAAATAAAAATGGAGCTGGTTACTTACCAGTTCTTTTTTTGGTAGAAAGATAATTAAACTTAGATTAAGTAAGTATAAGCTTGGACACTTAGATACTTCACTTTTTTCGTTTGTCCAAGACTTAGAATTTTTAAGAACTTATAGGAGAGGTTTAACCGTGTTACAAAAATATAGTCTCGAAAATGGGTTAAAAGTTGTAGAAGAACAAATGGATGGGGTACGTTCAATATCAATCGGTGTTTGGATTTTAACAGGTTCGAGAAATGAATCTGAATATATTAACGGCGTTTCACACTTGATTGAGCATATGTTGTTTAAAGGAACAAAAAATCGTTCAGCCAAAGATATAGCAGAAGCATTTGACCGAATTGGTGGACAAGTAAATGCCTTTACTTCAAAAGAGTATACTTGTTTATATGCTAGGGTTATGGACCAACATGCTGAAGAAGCATTAGAGGTGCTATCTGATATGATCTTAAATTCTGTTTTTGACGAAGAGGAGTTAGAAAGGGAGAAAAAAGTAGTTCTTGAAGAAATATTAATGACTGAAGATACACCAGATGATATTATTCATGATTATTTACATGAAGTTAGTTTTAAAAACCACCCTTTATCTCAAACAATATTAGGTACTCGAGAGGTTTTACATAATTTAACAAGAGAGCAAATATTAAAATATATGAATCACTACTACACGGCTAAGCGAATGGTTGTTTCCATTGCTGGTAATGTGCCACAGGACTTTGATCGTAAAGTTTCAGTGTATTTTGGAGGACTAAAGACATCAACAGACTACGATGATCAACTTACCTTTTCTTTTTCTCCTGGTACTACTGTAAAAACAGATGATATTAGTCAATCTCATTTATGTCTTGGATATAATGGATATCCGATTGGCAGTGATTCAGTGTACAGTGTTTCTATTTTAAACAGTGTGTTAGGTGGAAGTATGAGTTCAAGGATGTTTCAACAAGTAAGAGAGGATAAAGGGTTATCTTATTCAATATTCTCATATCATAATCCTTTTAGAGATAATGGTATATTAACAATTTATAGTGCAACAGCTCCTGATCAATTAGAGGAAATGGAAGGTATTATTAATACGATCATTGACGATGTTAAAGAAAATGGTATTACTGATGAAGAATTAACCAATACAATCCAACAATTAAAAGGCCAATTAGTGTTAGGTTTAGAGAACCCCAGCAGTCGGATGAACCGAAACGGTAGAAATGAGTTATTAAATCAAACACATTTATCGTTGAATGAATTAATGAATAATCTTGATACGGTTTCACATGAACAAATTATAAACTCAGCGAAAGAACTTTTTAATAGTCAGCCAGCTCGTGCATTGATTTCACCTAAAAAGCATATAGTGGTATAAAAACTGATGTTGGAAAGGTAGATGCAGATGCGTTATAAAGACTTATCAGGTAAAGAGTTAATTGATGCTGACCGTGGCGAACGTCTAGGTGTATTAGGCCAAACTGATTTGCAAATTAACGAAACAACAGGTCAAATTGAACAAATCGTTGTCCAGGATTATTCCATGTTAGGGTTTAAGAAGGGAGAATCAAGTGCAACGATTAAGTGGACCGATATAGAAGTAATTGGTGATGATATGATTGTCATAAAACGCGTAACGTAATAAGAAACTGACTTCCAAAATTGTAGGAAGTCAGTTTTCACTTTTTTTAGACGTTTACATAGTATATATTGGATTGAATGATAATGGGTGGGTGAATTGAATGTTAACAGGAAAGTCGGTTTTAATAGTAGGTGGAGATGCACGTTATATAGAGTTGATAAACCAATTGTCTTTATTTGATGCAACAGTCTATGCAATTGGTTTTGAAGAGGCTGAGGAGAATTTAGATAATGTAATCTTAACGAATCAAAAAAGGTTAGTTAAAGATCATATTGATGCAATCATCTTACCAATTACTGGTTTAGATCAAGATGGGTATGCTGATGCGCACTTTAATGATTCTTCTATTCATTTAACAGAAGAATGGTTAAATGAATTTCCAGACCATTGCTTACTATTTACAGGAATCATGACTCCATACTTAAGCGAATTAAGTGAATTTACAGGACGTATTATTGCATTTATGGACCGAGATGATGTGGCAATCTATAATTCGATCCCCACAGTTGAAGGTGCCATTATGCTAGCAATACAACATACGGACTTCACTATCCATAGTTCCAATGTAACAATTTTAGGTTTTGGTCGGGTTGGTAAGACACTAGTTAGACCGTTTCAAGGTTTAGGAGCTAAGGTGTCAGTTTATGCTAGGCGAAACGATGACTTGGCAAGAATATACGAATCACATGCAACTACAATCGAAGAAGGTCAATTAATAGAAGCAGTTAAAGGCTGCAATATATTAATTAACACGGTACCAGATTTGATCGTAACACCTAATGTTATTAGAGCATTACCAGAAGATTGTTTAATTATTGACCTTGCTTCAAAACCTGGTGGTGTCGATTTCCGTTATGCAAAAAAGCGTGGCGTCGATGCTATGTTAGCACCTAGTTTACCTGGCATGGTAGCGCCCAAAACAGCAGGTAAAATTTTAGCCCATGTCATTCAAACCGTTATGCATAATCATGAATAGCGGAAGGAGTTCGGTTTAATTGGATTTAAAAGGTAAAAGAATAGGGTTTGGTCTAACAGGATCACATTGTACGTATGATGAGACCTTTCCAGTTTTACAAGAATTAGTTGATCGTGGTGCAGAAGTGGTACCGATTGTGTCTTATACGGTACAATCAACGGACACAAAATTCGGTGAAGCAGAGAAACATATAGCTAAGATCAAAGAAATTACAAATAAACCTTTAGTCAATGCAATTCCATTAGCAGAGCCTTTAGGACCTAAAGAGCCACTAGATTGTATGGTCATTGCACCAATGACAGGTGCATCTTTAAGCAAGTTTGCTAACGCTTTAACAGATAGTCCTGTCTTAATGGCTGCAAAAGCTACTTTACGTAATCGTAAGCCTGTCGTATTAGCGATTTCAACAAATGATGCATTAGGGTTAAATGCTGCAAATATCGCAAAACTATTACCAGCAAAGCATGTCTATTTTGTGCCATATGGTCAAGATGATCCGGTTAAAAAGCCAACATCACTTGTTGCACATATGTCGTTATTAACAGAAACAGTTGAAAATGCAATGGACGGTGAACAATTACAGCCAATGTTAAAGCAATACTAACAGGTGGTGTTATTCACAGAAAAATATGATAGACTATTAATAGAAAATATAAACGTAGTTATGGAGGGAATAAAAATGGAAGCAAAAAGTAGATACAATGTAGCAATTGTAGGAGTAACAGGAGCAGTAGGAGAAAAAATGCTAGAGATGCTAGAAAAAGTTGAGTTCCCTATTGATGAACTACGACCGTTAGCATCAAAGCGTTCAGTTGGAAAGATGATCCAATATAAAGGCGCTGATTTACCAATTCAAGAAGCAACCCCAGAAGCCTTTGAAGGTATTGATATTGCGCTATTTTCAGCTGGTGGTTCGGTGTCAAAACAGTTAGCACAAGAAGCTGTTGATCGTGGTGCAGTTGTTATCGATAATACGAGTGCCTTCAGAATGTATGAAGATGTACCATTAATAGTACCAGAGGTCAATAAAGAAGATATTAAAAATCATAAAGGTATCATTGCAAACCCGAATTGCTCAACAATCCAAATGGTTGCAGCTTTAGAACCTGTACGTGAGAAGTATGGCTTAAATCGTATAATCGTTTCAACTTATCAATCTGTCTCTGGTTCAGGTAATGATGCAGTAGAAGAGCTTAAACATCAAACTAAGGCAATGTTAGAAGGCGAAACAGTATATACAGAAATCATGCCAGTTAAATCTGAGGCAAAGCATTTTCCAATTGCATTTAATGCTTTACCGCAAATTGATACATTTGAAGAGAATCATTATACATTTGAAGAGATGAAAATGATTAATGAAACGAAAAAAATTATGAACTTACCTGAATTAAATGTTGCTGCGACTTGTGTTCGTTTACCATTCTTTTATTCACACGCTGAAAGCATTTATATTGAAATTGATGATGAAAATATTACCGTACCACAATTACAAGGTGTTATTAAAGATGCACCGGGTGTCGTGTTAGAAGATGATATCGTGAATCAAGGTTATCCGACACCACTTTCAGCAGAAGGTAAATTAGACATTTTTGTAGGCCGTATTCGTAAAGACTTAGATGTAGAAAATGGATTCCATCTATGGGTAGTTGCAGATAATGTATTAAAAGGTGCAGCTTGGAACTCTGTACAAATAGCTCAAGCATTAATCGAAATGAATTCCGAAGCATAAGTCGAGGTGCAAAGATGAAAACGTTAGTTCAAAAGTTTGGAGGGACCTCTGTTCGTAATCCGGAAGCCAGAGGTCGTGCAATTCAACATATAAAAGATGCTCTTAATGAAGGTTTCCAAGTAGTAGTAGTTGTCTCAGCTATGGGGCGTAAAGGGGAACCTTATGCAACAGATTCTTTACTAGGTTTAATTGACTATCCAGACACGAATGTAACTAAAAGAGAAATCGATTTAATTATGTCATGTGGCGAAACGATCTCCTCTGTCGTTTTCGCTCATGAATTAAAAAAACAAGGTGTTACGGCAACAGCTCTGACAGGACCTAGTGCTGGATTTTTAACGACAAATGATCATATGGATTCAAAAATTAACAAAGTTGATCCGACAGAAATTCATAAGTACTTAAAAACAAATGATGTCATTGTCGTAGCGGGTTTCCAAGGTCAAGATGAAGATGGCGATGTTACAACGCTTGGCCGTGGTGGTTCTGATACCTCAGCAGTTGCATTAGGTGCTGCTTTACATTCAGATTATGTAGATATTTTTACTGATGTTGATGGAATAAAAACAGCAGACCCTGCAATTGTAGAAAATGCAAGAACACTTAAAGTGATGACTTATAACGAAATTGTTCACCTAGCTTATCAAGGCTCTAAAGTAATTCATCCTAGAGCTGTCGAAATTGCTATGCAAGAGAAAATCCCAATTCGAGTTCGTTCTACGTACTCTGATGATGCTGGAACATTAGTAACAGCCAAAAAAGATCATACGATTGACCAAGGATTTAAGGATCGCCTCGTGACTGGCATTGCTCATGTTTCTGGCATAACCCAAATAAAAGTCGTAACGAGTGAAGAGTCAATACGTTTGCATAATGATGTTTTAACGAAGCTTGCAAGTGAACATATTTCAGTTGATTTCTTCAATATTTCAACAGATGGCATAACATTCACTGTCCCTACAGATAAACTAAAATTAACAACATCCATTATTGAATCTTTAAATTACCAATATGACATCGTTGAAAAGTGTGCAAAAGTATCTACTGTTGGTGCAGGGATTCAAGGTGTTCCAGGAGTTGCTTCAAAAGTCGTTTCTGCTTTATCCAAATATAATATACAAATATTACAGTCGGCAGATAGCCATACTACTATTTGGGTATTAGTTAAAGAGCAGGATTTAGAAAATGCGGTTAACGCATTACACCAAGAATTTCTTGAAGATCGTTAATCTTTGGAAGGGGTTTTGACAGTGGATTTTGGTAAAGTTTTGACAGCGATGGTAACGCCCTTTGACTCTGAAGGAAAACTCGATTTAAACAAGACTGAAATGTTAGTTGAACATCTCATTGCAAACGGATCAGATGGGTTAGTTTTAGGTGGTACTACCGGAGAATCACCAACGCTCTCTGATGATGAGAAGCTCAAGTTGTTTAAGTTTGTAAGTGAAGTAGTGAACGATCGTATTCCAGTACTTGCAGGGGCTGGGAGTAACAATACAGAAGCTACTATTCAATTAACTAAAGAAGCTGAGTTAACGGGTGTTAACGGAATTATGCTTGTCACCCCGTATTATAATAAACCGAATGAAGCAGGCTTATATCAGCATTTTAAATCAATTGCTGAAAATACTAAGTTGCCAATTATGCTCTATAATGTGCCAGGACGCTCTGTTGTGAATATGTCAGTTGATACAACAGTTGAGCTTTCAAAGGTTCCGAATATTGTATCGACTAAAGATGCTAGTGGTGACATTGATATGATGAGTGAAATTATTGAAAGGACAGATGAGTCATTTAGCTTATATGTTGGTGATGACAGCATGACTTTACCATCACTAGCTGTTGGTTCTCATGGTGTTGTTTCGGTTTCTTCTCATGTGATTGGTAATGAAATGCAAGATATGGTTCAATCATTTATTAATGGTGAATCGAAAAAAGCAGCAAAAATCCATCGCTCAATATTACCGAAAATGAAGGCATGCTTTATGGCGCCTTCACCAGCTCCAGTAAAAGCAGCTTTAAATTATTATGGAGTTGATGTAGGGTCAGTTCGCTTACCCTTAGTTGATTTAACTTTAGATGAATTTAATACATTAAAAGGTATACTTGATCAATAATTTTTGATCATGCTGTATCGAATTATAAAAATCCGAATGAGTTCATTCATGATGAATTCGTTCGGATTTTTGTTATTACAACTATCTTCGTTCCAAGCTTCGTCTTTGTGAGAGGCTATTATTTGTCTCATCTTTTTGGTAAGTAAGCCTTTATAGATAATCAACTACCTCCTTTATCGCGTATAAAACTACCACTTTGTTAAGAAATCGTTTTATTATGAACTTTTTCATGAGTATGGGTATGAACACCCTTAAAACGTTAACAATATCGAGTAAAGGTAGGTGTTAGTTATATGAATCAAGATCAACCAAATAATGATGAGAAAAAGCAAGGTGACCAAGGTCAAGGTCAACAAGACTCTTTAATGGAAAAGATTAAGCAATTAGGATCAACCAATATCCCACAAGCGCCAGATTCTAATATTCACGTATTGCCTATTATTGGACAAGTTGAAGGCCACCTGCAATTACCAGCTAAAAACAAAACGACTAAGTACGAACATCTCATTCCACAAATTATTGCCATTGAGCAAAACCCTAATATTGAGGGGGTTATTATTTTGTTAAATACAGTTGGAGGAGATGTTGAAGCAGGATTAGCGATTTCTGAAATGATTTCTTCACTCTCTAAACCAAGTGTGTCAATCGTTTTAGGTGGCGGTCATTCAATTGGTGTTCCAATTGCTGTTGCAGCGAGTCATTCTTTCATAACAGAAACAGCAACGATGACCATACACCCAATTCGTTTGACTGGACTTGTTGTCGGTGTTCCTCAAACGTTTGAATACTTGGATAAAATGCAAGAGCGGGTCATTAATTTCGTAACGCATCATTCTAATATTGAAGAAGAACAGTTTAAGGATTTAATGTTTGCTAAAGGGAATTTAACAAGGGATATCGGAACTAATGTAGTCGGCCAAGATGCAGTTGACTATGGATTAATTGACTCAATTGGTGGAGTTAAAGAAGCAATGGCTAAGTTAAATGAATTGACTGGTAATAATGGTGATGATGATCACCAGGTGATTCAATGATTATTTATACACCCTTACTGGAGCAGGAGATTTTTGATGAAGAACAACAGCATGATAACTTTTATTGGTTAAATGTAGATCATGCAACAGTTAAAATGAGGCGTGATGAGGAATCTAATGGATATGAAATTGTTCACATGACCTCTACAAATCCAGCTGATTACTTAAAAAAACACCTTCAACCAGGCTCAATTTATTACTTATAATCATCCAAAATGAGGTAAGTCTATGATATAATGAACGTTAGAAGCAGCCAATTATAGGCTGCTTCACTCATTTTTGAGGTGATTATAATGGCAAAAAAGAAACGAAAAACAAAAAAACGAAATAATAAACGCAAACCATTATTGAAGTTTGAATTAATTGGGCTGTTATTAATTTTAGCAGCTATTTTTTCTAGTGGGATCACACCGATCTCTGAAGGTGTTATCCCTAACTTATTGACTACATTATTACAATGGTCATTTGGTTTTTGGTATGCCATTGCTAGTGGGTTTATGTTCGCTCTAGGGATTTACTTGCTAATTAAGCGTACTTGGCCAACATTTACATCAATGAGGTGGATTGGATTTTATGTATTAGTGAGTTCGATTTTCCTTTATACACATGTACAAGCTTTTGAACAAGTTGTACTTGCTAGTAGCGATCAATCTATTTTTACTTTAACTTGGGATTATTTTGATGCTTATCAAAATGGCCTTATTGATTATGCGGAAATAGGTGGAGGGATGGTTGGTGCATTACTATTTTTCTTAAGTTTTTATCTATTATCATCAGCTGGTGCTAAAGTGTTAGCTTTATTCGGTGTTATTATTGGAATTATGTTGCTTTCTGAGAAGTCTTTAACTGATGTCGTTAATCAAGTCATTACATACATTAAGACGAAGTTAGAAAATTGGAAAGAGAAAAGACAAACAGAAAAAGAACGAAAACAAAAAGACAAGCCTGTCCAAGAAGAGCCTGACACCGTTACAGTTGAAATACAAGATTCAACACCACAGGACGAACCTGTTATAGAAAGTTTTGATGAATACGTCCCTGAACCTGAAATGTCAGATATTGAAACTAATGAGTGGACTGAAAATATCGGCAATGAAACAGACGAATACACAGAAAATGATGGGACTTTACCTTTAACAGAGGTGGAGAATGAAGATTATAAATTACCATCTTTAAATTTACTAGCTAATCCAATTACGCACTCTCAACAACATGAAAAGTCGCAAATTCAATCAACAGTTAAAAAGTTAGAACAAACTTTTCATAGCTTTGGTGTAAAAGCAAAAGTCACTAAAGTACACGTTGGACCTGCCGTAACGAAGTATGAAGTTTATCCAGATGTAGGGGTTAAAGTTAGTAAAATTGTTAACTTACACGATGATTTAGCGCTAGCTTTAGCTGCAAGGGACATTAGAATTGAAGCACCAATCCCAGGTAAATCTGCAATTGGAATAGAAGTACCGAATACTGAAGTTGCCCAAGTATCAATGAGAGAAGTTATGCAACCTATTTTGCAAAACTCTTCTAGGTTATTATTCGGTTTAGGCAGGGATATCGCAGGTGACGCCATTACTGCTGAGTTAAATAAGATGCCTCACATGCTTATTGCCGGTGCAACTGGTAGTGGTAAAAGTGTATGTGTAAATGGGATTATTACGAGTATTTTATTACGTGCAAAACCACATGAAGTAAAAATGATGATGATTGACCCTAAAAAAGTAGAGTTAAATGTTTATAATGGGATCCCTCATTTATTGGCGCCTGTCGTAACCGATCCGAAAAAAGCCTCACAAGCTTTAAAGAAAATTGTTTCGGAAATGGAGAGGCGATATGAATTATTTTCAGATACAGGAACGCGTAATATCGAAGGTTACAATGAGTATATCAATCGTGTCAATGAACAAGAAGGTGAGAATCATCCTCATTTACCTTTTATTGTTGTATTAATTGATGAGCTTGCAGACTTAATGATGGTAGCCTCTAATGAAGTTGAAGATGCGATTACACGGTTAGCACAAATGGCTCGTGCAGCAGGTATACATCTAATCATCGCAACACAAAGGCCATCAGTCGATGTTATTACTGGCGTTATTAAAGCCAATATTCCATCGAGAATTGCATTTAGCGTATCATCACAAACAGATTCTAGAACCATTTTAGATAGTGGCGGTGCTGAAAAATTACTAGGTAAAGGGGATATGCTTTTCTTACCAGTTGGCGCATCAAAACCAACAAGAATTCAAGGTGCTTTTTTATCTGATGAAGAAGTTGAATCAGTTGTTGACTTCTGTATAGAGCAACAAAAAGCACAGTATCAAGAAGAGATGATTCCAAGTGAATCTAACGAACAACACGAAGAAGTCGATGATGAATTATACGAAGATGCTGTTCAATTAATTGTAGAAATGCAAAGTGCTAGTGTATCCATGCTTCAACGTAAATTTAGAATTGGTTATACAAGAGCAGCCCGATTAATAGATGCCATGGAAGAAAGAGGAATTGTTGGACCATATGAGGGCAGTAAACCAAGAAAAGTTTTAGCATCTCCTAATAGTCAGCAAGAAGAACAATCTTCTTAAAGTTCATGTAAACTTCTTAATGTAAACTGAACTCAAGTTGGATTATTTAAACCAGCCTTTAGTTAAATAGTATGTTTTATAGTATAAAGGTAAAATATATAGTAAGAAAAAACTAAGGAGGACTGACATGCAGACGTTAATTGATCACAAAGTCGATTACGATGACTATCAACTACATGTAATTCAATCTAAAAAATTTAAAACAAATACGATTTCACTTAAGTTCGCACGACCAATTAATCGTGAAGAAGTGACTGGCAGGGCATTAATTCCATTTATATTACAAAAAGGATCTGCCAAGTACCCGAAAGAAAGAGATTTAAGATTAGAACTTGATGAATTGTATGGAGCGAAATTTTCGATTAACAGTGCCAAAAAAGGCGAAAACCATATTATAAGCTTTACTTTAGATTTACCTAATGAAAAGTTTATTGAAGGTGAAAGTGACCTATTCCGTAAAGGGCTTAGTTTTTTATATGAAATAGCCAATAACCCTAAGTTAGATGGGAATGGATTTGATTCGGATATTGTTACAAAAGAAAAAGAAACGTTAGAAAATAAAATTAAATCTATAATCGATGAGAAAATGCAGTACGCTAATATGCGCTTAATAGACGAAATGTGTGCTGATGAGTTGTTTGGAATTCGTTCTCATGGGTATTTAGAAGATTTAGAAAAAATTGATGCTCAAGGTTTATACCATACTTACAAAAAGATGATTAATGAAGACAGACTAGATATTTATATTGTTGGTGATGTAGATGAAGAAAAAGTAAAGAGTGAATTGGAATCAACATTTCAAATTAATCGTCAGCCAAATGTAACAATCAATCGACCTGAAGTGATCAAGCCAAGTGAAATAAAAGATCTTACCGAAGCACAAAAAATTCAACAAGGAAAGCTTCATTTAGGATATCGTACTGGTATTACTTATCGTGATGAACAATATCCAGCCTTACAAGTATTTAATGGAATTTTTGGTGGCTTTCCTCATTCTAAACTGTTTTTAAACGTACGTGAAAAACATTCATTAGCTTACTATGCAGCTTCTCGTTTTGAAAGTCACAAAGGCTTATTATTTGTCTTTAGTGGAATTGCACCAGAAAAATATGAACAAGCAAAAGAAATTATTATAGAGCAACATGAAACAATTCAAAACGGAGAAGTATCTGATGAAGAACTAGAACAAACAAAAAGGACTGTTATTCATTCTCTCAAAGAAACAGTTGATCGTTCACGTGGAATTATTGATTGGTATTATCAACAAGTAATCGGTGATAGAGAACTCACAAACCAAGAGATGGTTGATGAAATCCAGGCTGTCACAAAAGAACAAGTCATAGCCGTTTCTAAACAAGTACAATTAGATACTGTATATTTCCTAACTGCAGAAGATGGAGGTGCTAATCATGAATGAATTAAAAATACCTCGTATCAATGAATCAATCTATCATGAAACGTTAAATAATGGACTTGATGTCTTTTTATACCCTAAGTTAGAAATGGAAAAGACTTTCGCGATTTTTTCTACAAAGTACGGTTCAATTGATCAAAAATTCACCCCTTTAGACGAACAAGACATGGTCACTGTGCCGGATGGTATTGCACACTTTTTAGAGCATAAAATGTTCGAAAAAGAGGATGGAGATGTCTTTCAGCACTTCTCTGAGCGCGGGGCATCTGCTAATGCTTTTACATCTTTCACGCAAACCGCTTATTTATTTTCTAGTACAAGCGATGTGAAAGAAAATGTTGAAACGTTGTTAGATTTTGTACAAGACCCTTACTTTACTGAAGAAAGTGTCGAGAAAGAAAAGGGAATAATTGAGCAAGAAATTCGTATGTACGATGATCAAGCAGACTGGCGCTTATTTTTCGGAACTCTAGGTGCGATGTTTGAAAACCACCCTGTAAGAATTGATATTGCAGGGACTGTTGAATCAATTAATGAGATTACACATGAAGACCTCTACACATGTTACGAAACGTTTTATCACCCTTCAAATATGCAAATGTTTGTGATTGGTAACTTTGAACTTGATGAAATAAGTGAATTAATACGTCAAAACCAAGAAAATAAGTCATTTGAAGCCCAAAATGAAATCGAACGTGACTTTGGAGTAGAGCCTGTTGAAGTATACAAACAAGAAGAAGTCATAAATATGCCAATTAGTACACCTAAATGTATGGTGGGTATTAAAGAGAAGCCAGAAGCATTAGAGAAAGATGTCATGTTAGAAAATGACTTAGTACGTGATATTGCCTTAGACTTGTATTTCTCTAAAAGTGGCCGTTTTTATGAACAATTATATCAAGAAGGTTTAATGATTGATGCATTACGCTTGGAATTTGTCTTAGAAGAATCATTTGGTTTTACTGCAGTTGGGGCTAGCACTATGAAACCAGAGGAGTTTGGTAAAAGAATTAAAGAAATGCTCCTTCAAATAAAGGATGAGACTATTAGTGAAGAAGAGTTTAACCGCGCAAAGAAGAAAAAATATGGTGAACTAATTCGCGAATTCAATAACCTTGAAGGTACTGCTAATAACTTCATGCAATATAACCAAATGGGAATTGACTTTAGAGAGATATTTGAAACATTAGAAAGCTTAACTTTAGAGCGGTTTAAGAATAATGTTTCTGATTGGGTAAGTGAAGAGCAAATAGCTGTTTGTATGGTTTTGCCTGAAGGAGAGTAGAGTCGTGGAAGAGGAGATTGTATTAGTTGTTGGATCAAGTGGGGAAACTGGTAAGGCAACCGTTGAATTATTAGCAAAAACGAATTTAAACAAACGATTTATTTTACATTATAGTCAAAATAAACAAATTGTAGAAAAACTCGTGCAAACTTTACATGAAGATCAAGTGTTAATGACGGTTCAGGCCGACTTAAACGATTCTGAACAAATTTATTCGTTAATTGACTCCATTCCATTTGATGTTGATACGATTATATTCACGCAAGGACAAGCTCTATCACAGCTATTGATTGAAACTAAAGAGCAATCAATGGATGAATTATATAACGTGCACGTGAAATCAACAACTCTCATTACACAAGCCTTACTTCCGGCAATGCTTAAAAAACAATATGGAACGATTGTTGTCGTATCGTCTATATGGGGGGAGGAAGGAGCTAGTTGTGAAGTATGGTACTCGATGATGAAAAGCGCTCAAATCAACTTTGTAAAATCGTTAGCTAAAGAAATTGGGCCTTCAGGAATTCGAGTGAATGGAGTCACACCCGGTCTTATAAAAACGAAAATGAATCACGCTCTAACGGAAGAGGAATTAGCTCTTTGGGTCAATGAAGTCCCCCTTAACCGCGTTGGTGACGTTAATGAAGTAGCTAGTTGTATCCAGTTTCTTGTTTCGAAGCAGGCAAGTTATGTAAATGGTCATATTTTAAAAGTAAACGGTGGAATAACCTAACTTATGTATAAAGTTCATCTTTCAGTTTAAAATATAACTGACTTTACAAAAAGGAGGATGAACGATGTCCGTTTTAGATAACTTCGAGCAGTGGAAAGACTTTCTTGGAGACCGGTTACACCAAGCTCAAGACCAAGGTGTTGACCAAGAAGCGATAAATAATTTAGCTTATCAAGTAGGTGAACATCTTGCAACCAAGGTAGATGCTAAAAATGATGAAGAAGCCATTTTAAGAGATCTATGGAATGTTGCTTCCGAACAAGAGCGTCATACCATTTCAAGCATGATGGTTAAACTGGTTCAAAATGAAGGTACTGACAGATAGTAGGGATTAAATCCGTGAAGTGCAACAACCACTTTGCGGATTTTTTGTTTTATGTTTAGCTCTGTTAAGGTTTAGTAACAGATAATTTAAAAGAGTCTTCACGTTTGTCCACAAAGTTTATATTACGATTGGATTAAAATTTATAAATTATTCCTTTATACCTTTTCATTAATATTAAAATAATTTATCATAGATATAACACATTGAATTATATGGGATTATAGCGAGGCGAAAGGCTGATTGTAATGGATGATCGAAAAGATTGGTATTTAGAATATGAAATAAAGTATAATCGGCCAGGTCTATTAGGTGATATTTCATCTTTACTCGGCATGTTATCGATTAATATCATCATGATTAACGGGGTAGAAGACCACCGTCGTGGAATGTTGTTACTTAGTAAAGATGACCGTCAAATTGAACGGCTAATTAGTATCCTTAATACAATGGACCCTATTCGTGTCACTAAGATTAGAAGGCCTAAGTTAAGAGATAAATTAGCTGTTATGCATGGTCGTTACATAAAGAGTGATTCGGATGATAAGAAGACGTTCCGATTTGTGCGTGATGAGCTAGGGCTGCTTGTTGATTTTATGGCTGAACTATATAAAAAAGAAGGTCATGTACTGATTGGCATTAGAGGTATGCCTAGAGTTGGTAAAACAGAATCAATTGTAGCTGCAAGCGTTTGCGCGAATAAACGTTGGTTATTTTTATCAAGCACTTTGCTAAAACAAACAGTTCGTAGTCAGTTGATAAAAGATGAATATAGTGCAGATAATTTATTTATAATTGATGGTGTTGTTTCAATGAAACGTTCAACTGAAAAACATTGGCAACTTATTCGTGAAGTGATGAGTGTTCCAGCTGTAAAAGTAGTTGAACATCCAGATGTTTTTGTGCAGCAGTCAGAATATTCACTAGATGATTTCGATTATTTTATTGAACTTAGAAATAGCGTTGATGAAGAGATTAAGTATGAAAAAATTCAACGGCCACAATTTGATGAACAGGATGGATTTTCTATGTTTGACTTTTAAATGGACGGTGTTAATTAATGGAACTAGGACAAAGACTTAAGGAAGAAAGAGAATCAAGAAGCTTTTCGATTGAAGAAATATCAGAACAAACTAAAATCCAAAAGCGTTACTTAATCGCGATCGAGGAACATGACTGGTCAAAAATTCCTGGTAACTTTTATGTTAGAGCTTTTATTAGGGAGTATGCAGAAGCTGTCGGGTTAAATGGTGAAGAATTAATAGATGAATACGCTAATGATCTACCATCTGGTGATGATCGGTCTTATGAGTATATGACGCCATCTCGTAAAAACAGCAAAGCCTCAAGAACAGGTAATAAAATCTTTGCGTTTTTACCTAAATTATTAGTATTTCTACTAGTCATTGGAATTGGATTTGCTATTTGGTATTCTGTTGTTAATTTTATTCAACCAGCCATGAGTGGAAACGGTGAAGAAGACACACAAGAAATTATCAGTGCACCTGAACAAGAAGAGGAAGAAGACGATGAGGCGACTGATGAAGACGAGGACAACGGGGCTTCAGAAGAGGAAGAGAACGAGAATGAAGAAGAGGTTGAAGAAATTAACCCGAGCTTAGTTGTACAAGATGTTAATGAAGATGGTACACCAAGAACGGTTTATGAGCTGATTGATGCTGATTCGTTTGAACTTACATTAGATACAACTGATGAAACGTATTTAGAAGTAACTACAATAGAAAATGGTGGTGAACCCAATCAGCCTTTTACAGGGATGTTTAGCACTAGTGATGCACCATTAGAAATCGAGCTTGAAGGTGAATCTTTTGAGGTGGAATTAAATATTGGTCTAGCAAGCAATTTTGACATAGAAGTCAATGGAATCGAACTTGAGTATGAACTAGACCCGGATGAAAATGTCCACCAAAGAGTAATCATTGAATGGGAAAATGAAATGGAAGAAGATTAATCCTTTGCCTTTTAATCGCAAAGGATTTCTTTTTCGGGTAAAATATATAACAGTAAACATTGTACAGGTTTAATTGGAGGATACAGTATGAACATACCAAATAAAATAACAATATCGAGATTGTTTTTGATTCCGATTTTCATTATTTTGTTAGTTGCACCGTTAAATTGGGGAACAGTTGATATTGGTGCTTATGAATTGCCAGTAGCGCACTTAATAGCGGGTATTATTTTTATTATTGCTTCATTAACGGATTGGTTAGATGGGTATTATGCGCGTAAGTATAATTTAGTAACCAATCTAGGGAAGTTTTTAGACCCTTTAGCAGATAAATTATTAGTTTCTGCCGCCTTAATTTGCTTAGTTGAATTAGGGATGGCACCTGCTTGGGTCGTCATCATTATTATTAGTAGGGAGTTTGCTGTTACAGGCTTACGATTAGTTGCAGCAGGTGAAGGAATCGTGTTGGCAGCTAGTCAAATGGGGAAATTAAAAACGATTTTACAGATTGGAGCGGCTGCATTTCTCCTACTACACCACTTTCCGTTCTCATATATCGGCTTACCGATCGGTACGATTCTATTATACTTAGCAGCCCTTGTAACAGTTATATCTGGTATTGACTACTTTAAAAAGAATTGGCACGTGATGAGGGATTCGAAGTAATGACAAGTAAATGTGAAATCATATCAGTTGGAACAGAGTTGTTGTTAGGACAAATTGTTGATACGAATGTAAGCTGGTTATCTGAAAAATTGAATGATGTAGGAATGAATGTTTACTATCATCAAACAGTTGGAGATAATTACAATCGTTTGCTAAATGTGTTTAACCAAGCACAAAACCGTTCAAATATTATATTTGTTACAGGGGGATTAGGTCCTACTGAGGATGACTTGACTAAAGAAGTCGCTGCACAGCTATTTCAAACGTCATTATCACTAGATGAACATACTTATAATAAAGTTCAAAATTTCTTTGAATTGCGAAATATTCATATGACTGAAAACAACCGAAAACAAGCGTTATATTTTGAAGGTGGGTATATTTTTCATAATGAAGTTGGTATGGCTCCTGGTCTTCACTTTGAACATGAAGGTGTTTTATGGTTTTTCTTACCAGGGGTAGCAAAAGAAATGAAGTGGTTAGTGAGTGAAAAAGTTTTACCCTTTCTAAATAATAAAGGACTGACTGAAGGAAAATTGTTTCATCGAACTTTAACCTTTCAAGGTATTGGAGAATCTACTTTAGAAACAAAGTTAATTGATTTAATTCAAAAGCAAACTAATCCCACTATTGCCCCTTTAGCAGGGAATGGTTATGTGACGATTCGGTTAACGGCTAAAGCCAACGAAGAGTTAGAAGCGAATGGTTTACTGGAAAGAACAGAGGAAGAAATTAAATCGCGAGTGGGAGATTTTTTCTTTGGTTATGGTGACCAACCACTAGACCGACAATTAATTCAATTACTAAAAGAACACAGGTTATCCATTTCTGCATGTGAAAGTATTACTGGTGGTGCTTTTGCTTCAACCCTTGTAGCAAACGAAGGCGTCTCAGAGATATTTAAAGGGAGTCTTGTTTCTTACACTAATGATATGAAATCTAATGTTGTAGGCATTTCAGAATCGGTGTTAAAAGAAGAAGGGGCAGTCAGTCAGGATTGTGCTGTCTTTATGGCAGAGCATGCATTACACATGATGGGTTCTGATTTAGCTATTAGTTTTACAGGAGTAGCAGGACCAGAGAGTGTTGGCCTTCATCAGCCTGGGACAGTATTTATTGCGGTAAGTCATCAAACTAATACAGTTTGTAATAAATTTCATCTCTCTGGAGGTCGTAATCAAATTAGAGAAGAAGCTGTACAGTCAGGCTTTAAAATGCTGATTGAGTTTATTAGTGGGCTAAGTAATAAATAAAATAACAGAACAAATATTCGCTTTTTTCTTGGCAAATAAAGATTTTCATAGTATGATAGATATAGATGAAAGAAAGGGGAATGAATTTATGAGCGACCGAAAACAAGCATTAGATATGGCATTAAAACAAATAGAAAAACAATTTGGTAAAGGATCTATCATGAAACTAGGTGAACAGGAAGGTCAAGCTATTTCAACTGTATCAAGTGGCTCTATAGGACTTGATGTAGCATTAGGTGTTGGTGGGTATCCAAGAGGGCGAATTGTTGAAATCTATGGACCGGAATCATCAGGTAAAACCACTGTAGCACTTCATGCAATTGCTGAGGCGCAACGTCAAGGGGGACAAGCAGCATTTATTGACGCGGAACATGCTTTAGACCCTGTATACGCTAGAAATTTAGGCGTTAATATAGAAGAATTATTACTTTCACAACCCGACACAGGTGAACAAGCATTAGAGATAGCTGAGGCATTAGTTCGTAGTGGTGCGGTCGATATTATTATCGTTGACTCTGTAGCTGCATTGGTACCAAAAGCAGAAATAGAAGGTGAGATGGGTGATGCTCACGTTGGTTTACAAGCTCGATTAATGTCACAAGCACTAAGGAAATTATCTGGTGCTATTAATAAATCGAATACAACTGCAGTATTTATTAACCAAATCCGTGAAAAAGTGGGAGTAATGTTTGGTAATCCTGAAACGACTCCTGGTGGACGAGCATTAAAATTCTACTCTTCTGTTCGTTTAGAAGTTCGCCGTGCTGAAACGTTAAAGCAAGGTAATGATATGGTGGGTAATAAAACGCGCTTAAAAGTTGTTAAAAATAAGGTAGCACCACCATTTAAGCAGGCAGAAGTTGATATCATGTATGGTGAAGGTATTTCTAAAGAAGGTGAAATTTTAGATATCGGGGCTAACCTTGATGTTGTTCAAAAGAGTGGCGCGTGGTTCTCTTATAATGGTGAAAAGCTAGGACAAGGTAGAGAAAATGCCAAACAATTCTTAAAAGATAACCTTGATGTTCATGAACAGATCCACAACCAAATCCGCGCTCATTATAATATTGATGATGAAGCTTCGGATGAATCAGAAAATCAGGAAAAACTTGAATTAGAGTAAAAACATTGACATTAGTACAAAAGATCCAAAGAGTTATGGATAAAGACAGTAGCTTGTGTTATTTGAGAGCTACCCAAGCTGAATCAAAATGCATAGACTCCTAACGGTTAGTGTTAAGGTATACAAAATCCGAACAAATTCATTCATACTGATGATTTGTTCGGATTTTTATTTACACCACTTACTCATCTAGTTATATCAGACCAGGTAGGCACGTTAATTAACCGATTGTAACGCTTTAGGCCAACTATTATTTTAGAGTCTTTTTCATTCGGTTAGTGGTTATATCGTTGAATACCTATAATGGATATCAGATTCATAGAAAAAAATAAACACTTTCAAAACAGCGTATAAAAAGGGAATTTTTTAGTGACAAATACGTAAATAGTTTGACAATTCCTTGACATGAACAATAGACAAGCTTAAAATTAATATGTATAATTTTCATTTTATACTATGAGCTTATGATGAATGATTGTACATTACCGACTGAAATGAAAATGAATGTTGAAACAAATGAATAGCAAGAGGAGGTGAATGTATGGATAGTATGGCAATTTTAATCATCTCCATTTTGCTAGCTTTAGTTGTCGGTACTGTTGTTGGTTATCTGATTCGTCGTTCGATTGCAGAAGCTAAAATTTCTAGTGCTGAAGATTTTGCTCGTAAAATAGAAGAGGAAGGCAGACGAAATGCTGATGCTGCCAAAAAGGAAGCTCTTTTAGAAGCTCAAGATGAGAACCATCGTTTACGACAAGAACAAGAAAAAGAGTTACGTGAGCGCCGAAATGAGATTCAAAAACAAGAGAATCGTCTCATGCAAAAAGAAGAAACGCTCGATCGTAAAAGTGAAACGTTGGATAAACGTGAGCTAACATTAGAAAACAAAGAGGAGTCATTAAACGAAAAACAACAACAACTTAATAAAGCTGAAAGCAAAGTGGAAGAATTGTTATCGACACAGCAGGCAGAACTAGAGAAAATTTCAGGCTATACAGAAGAACAAGCTAGACAAGTTATTCTTGAACGCGTAGAGAATGAAATGTCACATGAAACTGCGATGATTATAAAACGTGAAGAATCTCGTGCGAAAGAAGAAGCTGATAAGAAAGCTAAAAACATCTTATCCCTAGCCATTCAACGTTTAGCAGCTGAACACGTATCTGAAACAACTGTATCTGTTGTTAACTTACCAAACGATGAAATGAAAGGTCGTATTATTGGTAGAGAAGGTCGTAATATCCGTACTTTAGAGACATTAACAGGAATTGATTTAATTATCGATGACACACCAGAAGCAGTCATTCTTTCTGGCTTTGATCCGATACGTCGTGAAATTGCTCGTATTGCATTAGAGAACCTAGTTCAAGACGGTAGAATTCACCCAGCTCGCATTGAAGAAATGGTCGAAAAATCTCGTCGCGAAGTTGATGAGTACATTCGAGAAGTTGGGGAAGAAGCGACCTTTGATATCGGTGCACATGGCATCCATCCTGATTTAGTTAAAATTATTGGACGCCTAAAGTATCGTACAAGCTATGGTCAAAATGTGTTAAAACACTCATTAGAAGTTGCTTACTTATCAGGGCTTTTAGCTGGTGAATTAGGTGAAGATGAGCAGTTAGCAAGACGAGCTGGCTTACTACATGATATCGGAAAAGCCGTTGACCACGAAGTTGAGGGCAGTCACGTTGAGATCGGTAAAGAGTTAGGTCAAAAATATAAAGAGAATAAAACTGTTGTTAATGCTATTGCTTCACACCATGGTGATGAAGAAGCAACTAGTATTATATCTGTTATTGTAGCTGCTGCCGATGCTCTATCAGCTGCAAGACCTGGTGCTAGAAGTGAGTCATTAGAGAATTATATTAAACGACTCGAAAAGCTTGAAGAAATAGCGGATGCATATGAAGGTGTTGAAAAATCATTTGCTATTCAAGCGGGACGTGAAGTTCGTATTATGGTGCGACCAGATGATATTGATGACTCGACTGCTGTCACTCTATCACGCGATATTCGACAAAAGATTGAAGAAGGTTTAGAATATCCGGGCCACATTAAAGTAACAGTCATTCGAGAAACAAGAGCAGTAGAATATGCTAAGTAATAAAAGACGGCGAATAGCCGTCTTTTATTTTGACGACAAATAATAATTATGTAAGGATAAAAGAAAAATATAAAAGAAAATAGGTTTTAGAAAGGAATTAGTTATGAATATTCTATTTATTGGCGATATTGTAGGTAGGCCTGGTCGAACAGCACTCGAAAGCCAACTATCTAATCTAAAAAAACAACACAATGCAGACTTAACCATTGTAAACGGTGAAAATGCTGCACATGGTAAAGGCATAACTAAAAAAATCTATCAGCAAATTCTTGATTGGGGCGCAGATATGGTTACATTAGGTAATCATGCTTGGGATAAAAGAGAGATCTTTGATTTTATTGACGAAGTCTCAAATTTAGTAAGACCAGCAAACTACCCAGAAGGCACGCCTGGAACAGGTTTGCAATTCATAAAAATCGGGAATAAGAAAGTAGCTGTTATTAATATTCAAGGAAGAACGTTTATGACCCCAATTGATGACCCTTTTACGATCGTGGATGGTTTAATTGAGCGAGCCAAAAAGGAAACAGATATCATATTTGTCGATTTTCATGCGGAGGCTACAAGTGAAAAGCAAGCAATGGGGTGGTACTTGGACGGTAAAGCTTCCGTTGTCGTTGGGACACATACACATATTCAAACTTCAGATGAACGAATTTTACCGAATAAAACTGCATATATTACAGATGTAGGGATGACTGGCCCATACAATAGTATATTAGGTGTTGAGAAAGAAGCTGTTATTCGTAAGTTTAAAACAGGCTTGCCTGTTCGCTTCGATATTCCAGAAACTGATCAAACAGTATTAAGCGGAGTTGTCGTTAAAGTAGATTCTAAAACTGGAGAAGCAAAACAGATTAAAAGAATTTTAATAAATGATGACCATCTTAACTTCGAATAGACAAATTATTTGAATTTTTCCGATAATTAGTTCATAATAATAGGAATAGGTCGTAGATATGCTGAATAGATTATTTATGAAATCACTATAGTAATTGAAGGAGGAACTAGGGATGGAAATACTAAAGGTATCATCAAAATCAAACCCAAATTCAGTGGCAGGTGCGTTAGCAAATGTTTTAAGAGAGCGTGGTTCTGCCGAAATTCAAGCGATTGGTGCAGGTGCACTTAACCAAGCTGTTAAGGCAGTAGCCATTGCACGAGGTTTTGTTGCTCCTAGTGGTGTTGACTTGATTTGTATTCCAGCATTTACAGACATTATGATCGAGCAAGAAGAACGTACGGCGATTAAATTAATCGTTGAGCCAAGATAACAGTAAAGTAAAGAAACTTGGCGGGCATTCCTTTTATTTAAAATCAAAAAACGAGTTGGATTTATGTAGGTAAGACAAAATTAATACATTCTTATCTATCAAAAAGTGCAAAGCAAAATTGCTTTGTACTTTTTTGTTCGGATTAAGTCGCAAGTGTTATTTGTTTATGGAAATCATTCTCATCGTCTTTTTTTCGAATAATTCATTGTATTATCCGATATTATTTGTAAAATGGAATTATACGGGCCTATAAATTTAGGAAAGTTGGGAGAGGGGGATACGTTATGGTTATAGATATTCACTGTGACGTTCTATTAAAACTATGGGAAGACAGATCAAAGTCTTTTGATGATGAGGATTTACATATTTCTTATTCAAAATGGGTAGATAGCCCAGTTAAAGTTCAATGTTTTGCGATCTTTGTGCCACCAGAGGCTGAGGTTGATTATTTCAATGCTTCTTTAGAAATGATAGACCTATTCCATGAGAGAGTTATAAAACCTTATGAAAATATTAAATGGGTACAATCAAAGGAAGACATTGAAGCCTTACAGCCTCATGAAAAAGGGGCGATGTTAACGTTAGAAGGTTGTCATGTGATTGGTGATGATATTCATAAACTGAGAACATTATTAAGACTAGGCATTAAAGCAGTAGGGTTAACTTGGAATAATGTGAATGCTGTGTCCGCTGGTACATGTGTTGAAGCACCAGAAAAAGGATTAACAAATTTCGGGAAACAAGTTGTTGAAGTCTTAAATGAGTTTAAAGTATTTACAGACTGCTCTCACTTATCACCTAAAGGGATTGATGATGTATTAGAGCATGCTGATTATCCAATGTTATCGCATTCTAACGTTAAAGCCGTATATGACCATGCCAGAAACATCTCAGATGACCAATTAACTCAGTTTTTTGCGAAGAAAGCACCAGTAGGTTTAACGTTTGTTCCTTATTTCACAGCTGACAAGGACTCTGTTGCCATAGAGGATCTAATCAAACATTTAGATCATTTATATCATTTAGGTGGAGAAGATTCGATTGCGTTCGGTTCAGATTTTGATGGGATTTCTAAAACAATTAAAAACTTAGAGCATATAGGCCATTATAACAATCTAATTGACCAGATTAAAAAGCGTTATTCTGAAGAAGACGTTTATAAGTTTAGTTATGATAATTTCGTTAGACATTTAGACTAATTTTAGAAAAACCCAAAAGTTTGTCTTATTTATGACAACTTTTGGGTTTAAATTTGTATTTTTATTAAGTTTATTGTTAAAATCATGCTTAGCAATTATACTGTTAAGAGGTATCTGTATGTCGTATATTTGAGACCTAAGGAAAGGAGCTTTGTCATGAACGAAGAGCAAAAGAAAGAGCAAAATCAAATAAAACAATCTAATCCATCGGACATAAAATCCGATACGGATAATTTAACACGCCTAAAAGACAAAACGTCAGACGACTTTGTGAAATATTTTGAAGCAACGTATGAACCACCTAACCTTAGAAAAGCACAAAAACGTGGTAAACAAGAAGTTAAATACCATGATGACTTCAAAATTGAGGAACAGTTTAAAGGGATTGGTGTAGGTAAAAAATATTTAATTCGTACGTACGGATGTCAAATGAATGAACATGATACAGAAGTCATGTCTGGATTACTAGAAGAGATGGGATATGAAGCAACAACAGATACTAAAGAGGCAGATTTTATTTTGCTTAACACTTGTGCGATTCGCGAAAACGCAGAAAATAAAGTGTTTGGTGAAATTGGTCACTTAAAACCGTTAAAAGTGGAGAATCCTGACTTAATCATTGGTGTTTGTGGTTGTATGTCTCAAGAAGAGGCTGTTGTTAACCGTATTTTAGAAAAGCATCATCAAGTTGATTTAATCTTTGGAACGCATAATATTCATCGCCTACCTCAATTAGTACAAAACGCACACTTAAGTAAAGAGCGTGTTGTTGAAGTATGGTCTAAAGAAGGAGACGTTATTGAAAACCTTCCAAAGCGCCGTCAAGGTAAAATCAAAGCTTGGGTTAACATTATGTACGGATGCGACAAGTTCTGTACTTACTGTATTGTTCCATATACACGTGGTAAAGAGCGCAGCCGCCTTCCAGAAGATATTATCCAAGAAGTTCGTCATTTAGCAGCACAAGGCTATAAAGAAGTGACATTATTAGGTCAAAATGTTAACGCTTATGGTAAAGATTTAGAAGGTATTGATTATGGTCTTGGTGATTTAATGGACGAAATCCGTAAAATTGACATTCCACGAGTACGTTTTACGACTTCACATCCTAGAGACTTTGATGATCGCTTAATCGAAGTTTTAGCAAAAGGTGGCAACTTAATGCCATACATTCACTTACCCGTTCAATCAGGTAATTCAAATGTATTGAAGTTAATGGGGCGTAAGTATACGCGTGAGCAATATTTAGAATTAGTACGAAAAATTAATGAAGCTATTCCACATGCTTCATTCTCAACCGACATTATAGTTGGTTTCCCAAATGAAACAGAAGAGCAATTTGAAGATACATTATCGTTATACGATGAGGTAGGATTCGAGGGTGCCTATACATTTATTTTCTCACCAAGAGATGGTACGCCAGCAGCGAAATTTAACGACAAAATTTCAATGGATGAGAAAAAGGAACGTTTACAACGGTTAAACCAAAAAGTAAATGCATACTCTAAAGCAGCAATGAAGAAGTACGAAGGTGAGACTGTTAAGGTACTAGTAGAAGGCGAAAGTAAAAATAATCCTGAAGTATTAGCTGGTTATACTGAACACAGTAAATTAGTTAACTTTATCGGACCAAAGTCAGCAGTTGGTCAAATTGTTGATGTGAAAATAACAGAAGCTAAAACATGGACGTTAGATGGCGTCATGGTTGAAGAGTCAGTTGAGGTGAGTTAATATGGAAAATTATACAAGACAAGAAGTCATTAAAGAAGCAAATGAGTTAGCGCAAAAGCTTGCAAACATTGAAGAGATTGATCGTTTTAAACAATTAGAAGTGAAAATTAATCAAAGTAATAAAGTTCAAAGCTATATTAAGAAGATCAAAGCTTTACAAAAGCAGGCAGTTAATTTACAGCACTATGATAAGCATGAGGCACAAAAACGTGTTGAAGAAGAATTAGACCGCTTACAGCAAGAATTAGATGAAATTCCAATCGTTCAAGAATTCAAAGACTCTCAAATCGTTGTTAATGACATTTTACAACGTGTCACTCAAACGATCGCAGAAGAAGTCACAAACGAAATAATTCGTGCAACAGGCGGAAATGTTCTAAAAGGTGAAACAGGTAAAGAATTAAAAGAATAACATCAATTAAAAGCGTTCTTCAAAATGAAGGACGCTTTTATCGTTCCTGCCATATGAACGTTTTTATAGGCATCAGCATATGAATGAGTATACATCTATTAAGCTATAGATTTGAATCACAATAAATGCCTAACTGCCATAATATACAGTGGCTAATTAAAGAGGAGGAAAGTTATATGGCGGGTCGAGATTATCGTGAAATAATTACGAAAGCAGTTTGTGGTAAGGGTAAGAAGTTCACAGAAACCTCTCACACTGTTTCACCTAACTATAAACCGACAAGTATACTAGGTTGTTGGATTATTAATCATCAATATCAAGCAAAAAAGCGCGATCATGTTGTTGAAGTTTCAGGTGCATATGACATTAATGTATGGTATTCCTATGCAGACAACACTAAAACAGAAGTGATTACAGAGCGAAAACAATACGTTGATAAAGTGCCTATTGCTATGAAAGATAATAAGTGCTTATCAACTAAATTTGATGTAGTCGCAAGATCAACACAACAGCCGAACACGTTAGAGTGTGTGATTGATGAAGCGAATAAAAACATTAAAGTAGAACTTGAGCGTGAATTTGTTGTAGACTTAATTGGTGAAACAAAGGTTTGGGCCAAAATTGAACCAGATGGCTTCGATGAGGATGAAGTTGATTTAGATGAATTAGAATCTGAATTAGCCGAAATTGAAATTGATCGTGAATAATGTGATATGCGATAACCATACAGCTTTTTTCAGCTGTATGGTTATATTAATTGATTAGACAATCTATGCTATAATGGCGATTAGAGATTGACTATTGGGGGATACATAACATGGCTAAATATACGCCGATGATTGAACAATATTTAAAAATAAAAGATGCAAACAAAGATGCTTTTCTGTTCTTTCGATTAGGTGACTTTTATGAGTTGTTTTTTGATGATGCTCTAAAAGCAGCTAAAGTATTGGAGATCACATTGACACAAAGAGATGCCGGGGGAGAAAAAATCCCTATGTGTGGTGTTCCTTTCCATTCAGCTGAAAACTATATCAAAACATTAATCGATAAAGGCTACAAAGTGGCAATATGTGAACAAGTAGAGGACCCACAAGCTTCAAAAGGTGTTGTAAAACGTGAAGTTGTCCAGATCGTAACACCTGGAACAATTATGGAAGGCAATATGTTAGATGAAGCACAAAACAACTTTATCGCTTCAATTACAGCTTATACAGATTATTATGTTATAGCATACATTGATTTATCAACGGGTGAATGCTTTGTTAGTTCAATCAATAGTTTTAAAGATGTGTTGAGTGAATTATATAATCGCCCGGTGAAAGAAGTCGTCATACCTTCAAATTTTTCTAAAGAAGATGAACAGTCAACGGTGGCTTATCTTAATGTCACGATTTCATATCAAGATACGTTTGACATTCCAGAGGAGTTTCATTACCTAATCGATGATCTAAACGATTCGAAATTGGCTGAAGCATTCGGACGCTTATTTCAGTATATTTATCATTCACAAAAGCGCTTTTTAACTCATCTACAACAAGTTGAATATGTTCCTGTTGAACAATATATGAAGCTTGATTTATATTCAAAGCGGAATTTGGAGTTAATGGAATCGATTCGTGATCAAAGTCAAAAAGGTACTTTATTATCAGTTTTAGATCAAACCACGACTGCAATGGGTGCAAGACGTTTAAAAAAGTGGCTTGACCGCCCATTGCTATCAAAAGCTACGATTGACAAGCGTCACGATCAAGTTCAAACTTTCCTAGATTACTTTTTTGAACGAGGGGAATTACGAGAGTATTTAAAACAAGTGTATGATTTAGAACGCTTGGCTGGAAGAGTTTCATACGGGAATGTGAATGCTAGAGATTTACTTCAGTTGAAGAAATCACTAGGTGCTGTTCCCCATTTAAAACAAGTACTAAGTCAATTTGATTCTGATTTGATTACACAACTATTAGGTGACATTGATGTTTATCGTGACATTTATGACCTATTAGACCAAAGCATTCATGATGAACCCCCAATTTCCATTACTGAGGGGGATATTATTATAGATGGTTATGACTCAAAGCTTGATGAGTATCGTGAAGCCTCAAGGAATGGTAAAGCATGGGTAGCACAACTTGAGGCAAAAGAGAGAGAAAATACTGGGATAAAGTCATTAAAAGTTGGTTTTAATAAAGTGTTCGGTTACTACATTGAAGTAACAAAAGCTAATCTTCCACAAGTTGATTTAGATCGGTTTGAACGAAAACAAACATTAGCTAATGCTGAGCGTTTTATAACCCCTGAGTTGAAAGAAAAAGAGCGTTTAATTTTAGAAGCTAAAGATAAGAGTGTTGCTTTAGAGTATGAATTATTTGTTGGCATTCGTGAACAAATGAAACAATATATCCCGCTATTACAAAAGTTAGCTGAACAAGTAAGTGAAATCGACGTACTCGTTAGCTTTGCGAATGTCAGTGAGGAAAATAACTACGTAAAGCCCACCTTAAATGAAAACTATACTTTAGATGTCCAAGAAGGAAGACATCCAGTTGTAGAGCAAGTCATGCAAGAGGAGTTCGTTCCAAATAACTTTAAAATGAAATCAGATACGAGTATTTTACTTATTACGGGTCCGAACATGGCGGGTAAAAGCACATACATGCGCCAACTCGGTTTAATGGCGGTTATGGCTCAGATTGGTTGTTTTATTCCGGCTACACAAGCTGAGTTACCTGTCTTTGATCAAATTTTTACACGTATCGGTGCAGCTGATGACCTTGTTTCAGGTCAAAGTACGTTTATGGTTGAAATGTTAGAAGCGCAACATGCTGTCAGTCACGCAACGGAAAATAGTTTAATATTATTCGATGAGATTGGTAGAGGTACAAGCACTTACGACGGAATGGCTCTAGCTCAATCAATTGTCGAACATTTACATGACCAAGTAGGGGCTAAAACGTTATTTGCTACACACTATCATGAATTAACCTCTTTAGAAGAATCATTAGAGCAATTGCAAAATGTTCATGTCGAGGTTGTTGAACAAGATGGAGAAGTCGTCTTTTTACACCACATTAAACCTGGTAAAGCTGATAAAAGTTATGGTGTTCATGTTGCCAAGTTAGCTGATTTACCTAATGAAATTATTGAGAGGGCTCATTACTTACTAGAAACATATGAAAGTACACAGTCTATTAAAGATGAATACGTCAAAGAACAACAGTTAACATTGTTTAAAGAACAATCAGAAGCACCTGCAACTAAAGAGGTTGAAGTAGCCAAAACTTTACGCGATTTAAACCTTTTGAATATGACACCGATGGATGCTATGAATAAATTGTATGAACTACAAAAGAAACTGAACTAAAGGAGGACGCTTATGGGGAAGATTATTGAATTACCAGAATCCTTATCAAATAAAATTGCTGCAGGAGAAGTAGTCGAAAGGCCTGCATCTGTTATAAAAGAGTTAATAGAAAATAGTATTGATGCTAATAGTACATGGATTAAAGTTGAACTTAAAGAAGCAGGTCTTCGTTCAATTAAAGTCATTGATAATGGAGACGGAATCAACAACGAAGATGCCCCAAAAGCTTTCGGCCGTCATGCAACGAGTAAGATTTCTAATGAACAAGATTTATTTCGTGTCCATTCATTAGGTTTTAGAGGAGAAGCGTTAGCCAGTATCGCCTCTGTAAGCCAACTAACATTAAGAACTTCTACAGGTGAGAGTGCTGGTGCAGAAATTATAATTCATGGTGGTTCGCTAGTTGAGCATAACAAGCATACAAAGCGTAAGGGTACGGAAATAGTGGTTGAGAACTTATTTTTCAATACACCTGCAAGATTAAAATATTTAAAGACTGTTCATACAGAGCTTGGTCATTTAACTGATGTGATCAATCGTATGGCTCTATCACATCCTGATATTCGCTTTGAATGTGAACATAATAAGAAAAAGATCTTTTTCACACCTGGTGATGGTCAACTTCTACATGCAGTCCAACAAATTTATGGAAATCATATCGCTAAAAATATGTTAGAGGTCAATACAAGCTCTCTAGATTACAAGGTTAAAGGCTATATCGGAAAACCTGAAATAACACGGTCAAACCGCAATTATATCTCTTTAATTGTGAATGGTCGCTTTGTCAAAAACTATATGATTAATAAAGCAATTTTAGATGGATACCACACATTTTTACCGATCGGACGTTATCCGATTATCGCCCTACAGATCGAAATGGATCCATATTTAGTTGATGTAAACGTGCACCCAGCTAAAACAGAAGTCAGATTTAGTAAGGAAAAAGAATTATTTGATGTCATTAAACAAGCCGTCTATGAAGTCCTGCACCACGAAAGATTGATTCCATCTGGTACGAAGAAAGATAAGCCAAAATCTGAACAAACAAAACTTGATTTTACATCAGCAACTAAAAAAGAAAATGAATTCATACCGGCTCATTCAAAATCAGTAACTAAACCTGTTTTTAAAGAAACGGCTTCAGTTGTGCGAGAAGAAGTGAAAGAGGAGGGGGCAATTCATCAAGAAACACCCATCAATACCAGTGACTTAGAAAGTATAGAGTATGAACCTGAAATAAATGAAGAGAAAGTAAGTGAACCAACATCAGAAGAGAGAATGCCTTTTCTAAGTCCGATTGGCCAATTACATGGGACATATATTTTAGCTCAAAACGAAAAAGGGTTATATATGATCGATCAACATGCGGCGCAAGAGCGTATTAAATACGAGTTATACAAAAAGAAACTTGGAAACCCAATTAAAGAAGTGCAAGAATTATCAATCCCACTCACTTTTGAATTTACTCAACAAGAAGTGATTACGATTGAAGAGAACCAGGAACAATTTGAAAAAGTAGGTTTATTTTTAGAACATTTTGGTGATAATAGCTTTTTAGTTCGATCTTATCCGAGTTGGTTTCCGAATGGTGAAGAAGAATCGATCATAAGAGATATGGTAGAAGAATTAATAAATGGTAAAATAATTGATCTTGAAAAAATCCGTGAAGAAGCGGCAATCCTAATGTCATGTAAACGTTCAATTAAAGCAAATCATTATTTAAACCATCAAGAGATGTCATATTTAATTGATGAATTAAGAACGTGCCATGACCCATTTACGTGCCCACATGGAAGACCCATTGTTGTCCATTTTAGTGAATACGAATTACAAAAAATGTTTAAACGAATTATGTAAAGCGAGGAGATGGTCTTGAAACCAACCTTAGTGAGTGTTGTTGGTCCTACAGCAGTCGGGAAAACCAAACTAGGTATAGAGATTAGTAAACGGTTTAGTGGTGAAGTAATTAACGGTGATTCTATGCAGGTCTATGAACACTTTGACATAGGTTCAGCAAAAGTTACAGAAGAAGAAGCTGAAGGTGTACCACATCATTTAATCGACCTTTTATCACCGCTTGATCGTTATTCAGCTGCTAGATTTAAAGAAGATCTAGCTCAACAAGTAGAGAGAATCACAAGTAGAGGAAACCTACCTGTACTAGTTGGAGGTACAGGGTTTTATATTCAGTCAGCTATATATAATTTTAACTTTTCAAGTGCCAAACGCGATGATGACTTTGTAAAAAAAGCTATAGAAGATATTGAAGTAAATGGTGTAGAATCTTATTATAGCAAGCTTCAACAAGTCGACCCTAAGCAAGCAAACAAGATCCACCCTAATAATATTAGAAGGGTCGTTAGAGCTTTAGAAGTTTATGAACGAACTAAAACGCCAATGTCTGAATATGAAGCAAGTCAATCAAGTGAATCTCCTTACTCTCCATTTATCATAGCTCTTGATATGAAACGCGATGTGCTTTATGATCGTATTAATAAGCGAGTTGACCAAATGTTGGAAGAAGGTTTGTTAGATGAAGTAAATAAGCTTTATCTAACTTACGGTGCATCATCACAAGCAATGCAAGGGATTGGTTATAAGGAATGGATTCCATACTTAAATAACGAGCTATCTTTTGATCAGGCAGTGGAACAAATCAAGCAAAACACTAGGAAATTCGCGAAAAGGCAATTAACCTATTATCGCAATAAATTCCAAGGTGTTCATTGGTACATGATTGACCCTGATGATTATTTTGAAACTTTTGAAACAATTTTCTCAGATTTAGCAGGATTTTTAGAAAATACAAACGAATAGTTATAGTATTAGATAGATAGAGGAGGATTTGTATGGCGAATTCAGCAAATGTACAAGATGCCTATTTAAACAAATTAAGAAAAGAGAAAGTTCAATTAACTGTGTTTCTTACTAATGGGTTCCAATTAAGAGGGATTATCAAGTCTTTTGATAATTTTACGATCTTAATTGAAACAGAAGGTCGCCAGCAATTGATCTTTAAGCATGCGATTTCAACTTTTGCACCTGTCAAAAATATTGATTTGGATTCATAGTCACTTATTATAATTATTTAAGCCTATCACAATAAGAGGTGATAGGCTTATTTAATTTGTTCATTCCTTTAAGTTGACTTCATTAAATTTTTAGTCAACAATAACACTACATATCACCATTAATTTACAAATTTATAAAGGAGCGACTTCATGAAAGAACAAGCTATATTAGTCGGATGCCATCAAGGTGGGCAAGACGATTTTACATTTGAATCTTCAATTGAAGAATTACAATCACTTGCTTTAACTGTAGATGTAGATGTGAATGAGATATTTGTTCAAAAGCGGGATAAAGTCCATTCTTCACTTTATATCGGGAAAGGTAAAGTAGAAGAAATTAAAGAATATATTGATCATCATGATATAAGTGTAGCGATTATGAATCATGAATTATCACCATCTCAAGCGCGAAACTTAGAAGAACACTGGGATGTTAAAGTATTAGATCGAACCCAGCTCATTCTCGATATCTTTGCGATGCGCGCAAGTACGAAAGAAGGTAAGTTACAAGTAGAATTAGCACAATTGCAATATTTATTACCAAGATTACACGGACAAGGTCTGGCCCTTTCAAGGCTTGGTGGTGGAATTGGTACTCGTGGTCCTGGTGAAACGAAACTTGAAACAGACCAACGCCACATTAGACGACGCATTACTGAGATAAAACGTTCATTAGACCAAGTTGTCAAACAGCGTAATCAATATCGTGAACGTCGGAAAAAGAATGCAGCTTTTCAAATTTCAATTGTAGGTTATACCAATGCTGGAAAATCGACAATCTTTAACTATTTGAGTAATACACAATCATTAGCTGAGGATAAGCTGTTTGCAACATTGGATCCTATGACACGTAAAATTACGCTACCTAGTGGATTTCAACCTTTAATTTCAGACACGGTTGGATTTATTCAAGAACTACCGACAACATTGATTGCTGCATTCCGTTCAACTTTAGAAGAGGTTGTAGAAGCGGATTTTATTTTGCATGTTGTTGATGCATTAAATGAGCAATCTGTTGAACAAGAGAAAACAGTATATAAAATCCTGGATGAACTTGGTGCTGTAGACATTCCGACTTTAACCGTTTATAACAAATCTGATTTATTAACTGATGAAGTTATTCCTTATTCAACACCACATATTTTTATGAGCGCTTTAAGAGAATTAGATTATACACGCCTACAAGATTCTATAGAACAATCACTAAAGTCAGAATGGGAACCTTATGATATTAGATTATCAAGTGATGAGGGAAAACTTATTAACCAATTAAAACAAGATACGATCTTAGTAGAAGAACAATTTATTGAAGAAGAAGAGCTGTATTTAGTAAAGGGGTATGTATCAGAACACTCCCCATTCTACTTAAGATTAACTAAAAGGTGAGGGAACAACATGGAGCAACAACAACTAAACATGATTCATGAGACAGAAAAAGAATTAGAAACACGCTTTAAACAAATTCTGGACTTAGTGATGATTAATCAAAATAAAGTGTTAAAATCCTTTCAAAATCAACAAATAAGCGATGTTCACTTTAGTCCGACTACTGGTTATGGTTACGATGATCTAGGTCGCGAAAAGCTTGAAGCTTTATATGCTGATGTTTTTAATACAGAAGACGCTTTAGTCAGACCACAAATTGTATCAGGTACGCATGCAATCTCAACAGCCTTGTTTGGTTTACTAAGACCTAACGATCAGCTATTGAGTATTACAGGAACACCCTATGATACATTGGAAAGTGTGATTGGCTTTAAAGAACATGTTGATGGCTCATTGGTTGACTTTGGTGTTTCTTATGATGAGGCTGATTTGAATGATGAAGGTCATATTCAATATCAAGAAATTGAAAATAAGATAAATGAAAGCACTAAAGTTATTGCAATCCAACGATCTAAAGGATATGCTAATCGCCCTTCTTTTACCGTTAATGAAATTAAAGAAATGATTGAATTCGTTAAATCAATCAAACCTGATGTAACGGTTTTTGTTGATAATTGCTATGGTGAATTTGTTGAGTCATTAGAGCCTACTGATGTTGGTTGTGATGTTATGGCTGGTTCTTTAATTAAGAATCCTGGTGCTGGTATTGTCAGAACTGGTGGCTACATCGTTGGGAAGAAAGATCTAATAGAAAAATGCGCCAATCGTTTAACAGCACCTGGATTAGGCAAGGAAACCGGTGCAACATTAAATAGCTTACAAGAAATGTTTCAAGGCTTATTTTTAGCTCCTCATACAGTGGGAGAAGCATTAAAAGGCTCTTACTTTACCGCAACATTATTATGTAAACTTGGTTTTCAGACAACACCTTCACCTCGTGAGGAGCGAACAGATTTAATTCAATCGATTACTTTTTCTACAAAAGAGGAGATGGTCCGGTTTGCTCAAATCATCCAACAACAATCACCTGTTAACGCTTATGTAACGCCAGAGCCGAGTTATATGCCAGGTTACGATCATGATGTGATTATGGCAGCAGGTACATTTGTTCAAGGGGCAAGCTTAGAATTAACGGCTGATGGACCAATCAGAGAGCCTTATACGTTATATGTTCAAGGTGGCCTAACTTATGAGCATGTCAAAATTGCGATTGTAGAGGCCTTGGCGTCATTAAAATTAGAAAAATTAGTTTAATAAGCTTAGAGGTTGGGGCAAAAGGATTGATGTGGTGAAAACCCGAACGTTTAGTATTTTACCTTAGTTAACCAGTTACTTAGCGGAATCAAAATGTGTAGGCTCCTGCGGGTGCAAAGGCAAGGGGTCTCACCCGCCGCCTGAGGAAAGCGAAGCATTTTGATGGAGCGATGATTAGAAAATAAAACCCGAACGAAATTATAATTTCGTTCGGGTTTTATGTATTAATGCTTAGTTTTGTCTCAGCTTTTTATTTTATGTTAACTTTCCTTACATCAGTTGACAGCTAACGTTACATACCATATAATTAATGACATATTAGGAGGTGTTGGTTATGACAAATCGCGATCGTAAAGCCTTACCCTTATTTCCGATTAGCGTTGTAACAGAATTAACTGAGTTAACTGCTCGCCAAGTTCGTTACTATGAGGAGAAAGATCTCGTTATGCCTGTCCGATCAAAAGGAAATCGGCGGTTATTTTCCTTTTATGATGTTGATCGTTTATTAGAGATCAAGGAATTAATCGATCAAGGCGTTAACTTAGCCGGCATCAAACAAGTATTAAAAGTCAAAACTGAACAACAAGAGAAGGTATCACATAAAGAAGAAGCTCAAGAAGTAAAAGAAGACTTATCAGAAAAACAACTTCACAAAATGCTTCGACGCGAACTGATGGAATCAGGTTACTTAAACAGCTCATCTATCGTTAAAGGAGAGCTTTCAAGGTTCTACCATTAATGATCATAAATTTTTAGGAGGAATTATTTTGCCAAAGTTCACTAAAGAAGAAATTTACAAACGTATTGAGGAAGAAAATGTTAGATTCATCCGACTACAGTTTACCGATCTTTTAGGAACAATCAAAAACGTTGAAATCCCACTTAGCCAGCTCAATAAAGCATTAGATAACCAAATGATGTTTGATGGTTCTTCAATTGAAGGGTTCGTTCGTATTGAAGAATCTGATATGTTATTACACCCAGACCTAGAGTCATTTGTAGTGTTTCCATGGACTTCAGAAAAAGGTAAAGTAGCCCGTTTTATTTGTGATATTTACAATCCAGATGGAACACCATTTGAAGGGTGCCCTCGTTATAACTTGAAGCGTAACTTAGAGCGAATGGAGAAGTTAGGCTTTACTGACTTTAACATCGGAACAGAACCTGAGTTTTTCTTATTCAAGTTAGATGAGCGTGGCGAACCAACTATGGAGCTCAATGATAAAGGTGGCTATTTTGACCTAGCTCCAACAGACCTAGGTGAGAATTGCCGCCGCGACATTGTATTAGAATTAGAGGAAATGGGCTTTGAAATCGAAGCATCTCACCACGAAGTAGCACCTGGTCAGCATGAGATTGACTTTAAATATTCTGATGCCATTAAGCATTGTGATGATATTCAAACTTTCAAACTTGTCGTAAAAACGATTGCCCGTAAACACGGCTTACACGCAACGTTCATGCCAAAGCCATTATTCGGCGTAAACGGTTCTGGAATGCACGCTAATATGTCATTATTCTCAAATGGTGTTAATGCATTCTTTGATGAAAAAGCCGATGAACAATTAAGTGAAGTAGCACATCAGTTTACAGCTGGTATTATTAAGCATGCTGTGAATTTCACAGCCGTAACAAACCCAACTGTTAACTCATATAAACGTTTAGTTCCTGGTTATGAAGCGCCTTGTTATGTCGCTTGGTCTGGTCAAAACCGTAGCCCATTAGTACGTGTCCCTTCTTCAAGAGGATTAAGTACACGTATTGAGGTGCGCAGTGTTGACCCAGCAGCTAACCCATACATGGCAATGTCTGTCATGCTTGCTGCTGGACTAGATGGAATTGAGAATGAATTAACCGCTCCAGAACCAGTTGATCGTAATATTTATGTCATGGACAAAGAAGAACGTGAAGCAAATGGCGTCCAAGACTTACCAGCAACTTTATATGATGCATTACAACACCTTAAAAAAGATGACGTGATTAAAGAAGCATTAGGTGAACACTTATTAGAACACTTCCTAGAAGCAAAAGAAATCGAATGGGACATGTTCAGAACGCAAGTACACCCGTGGGAGCGCGAGCAGTATTTAAGCTCTTATTAAAATGTTTAACCCCTTGAACCTCAATGGTTTAAGGGGTTTTGTGATTTATTGATAACCTCTCAAAATTAATGGCTCTACAATATTTGTTGGGGTAGAGACACATTTTAATTTTTTCGTAATAGGGTCGTGATACCTTATCCGATACTCCCATTTACCATTGTGTTTTCGGTAGTTTATAGCCATTAATCAAACCTCCTTAATTTGTTACTAAAGATTTCTCGTAACAGTGCTTGTACAGCGCTCCTGTCACATAGCAATCATCAAGAGCATTGTGAGAGTCGTAGTGATTTAAGTCGAGATAACTTTTTAATGTTTCTAGTTTATGGTTTTCAGAATCGAGGATATTTTTCCGTGCTAATGATAAAGTGCAAATGACACGAAAACGTTTATAGTCCATGTTATGTAAGTTCATGTTGTGAAGTAAAAATTTCATATCGAAAGGTGCATTATGGGCTATGACTGTATCATTACCAATGAATGAAACTAATTCAGGCAACACTTCTTCTATTAACGGGGCGTCTTTTACATCGTCGTCAGTTAAACCTGTTATCTTTTTAATCCGTGGTGATAATTTCTTTTGTGGGTTGACGTTCGTGGTGTATCGGTCGGTTATTTCATGATTACGGTATTTGACCGCCGCAACTTGGATGACTTTTGCCTCTTTTGCTTTAAAGCCAGATGTTTCAAAGTCTAGTACTGTGTAATCTTCCGATAGCTTCCTCGCTTTGGTGTATTTTAAATGCTCTGGTTTTTCATTAGCTCTATGTCTTTTAGGTTGATGGCGTGTAGTTTCGAATCTAATAGACATTTCAGGGGCTTTTGTTCCTTTGTATGAGTTTCTCTTTTGATTCTCTGCTTCTTTTAACCTCTTCTTTATGAGAGTAAATGCTTTGACAAAACAAAAGATAGAAAAGGCAAATAACAGCAGGATAAAAATAAGTTCCATGACAACTCCTCCTATTTTAGTATTTTCATAAAATCATCTTCTGTAACAATCTCTATGTCCAATCCCTCTGTAGAATATTTCTCTGCTTTTTTCATTTTGCTGCTCTTTTTACCCCCTTTAAACCTTGAGTAATCCTGGACCCCTATAACAAGATAATTCGTGTTTTTGTTACGTTGTTTTCACAACTTCCTCCATGATCAACAACTTTTTGCATCGCACCTCTTCTAACCATAGATTCTAAAGTTCCAGTAAAAACAAAAGAGCTGTTAAAACATAAATGATCCTCATCGAACCCTGATAATTCTGTTGTTATATCTGTAGCGTTTAGGCTTTTACCCCCACTGTGAGCTCGGTGTTTTCGTTTTTTAGAGAATGGCTTATAAGTGTTATCTAACTTCAGTTGACAGATTCGATAATCATGGTTTAACGCTAAAGAATAAATGTCGTCTTGATCATGTAGCATCTTTAGTATCTTATAAAGGGAGGAGTTCATTAAAGTAAGCGTTGATTGAATTTTTCGCCTATCAATACGCTCTTTATCGCCTTTAAAGTAAAGCTTGATTAGATATGTCACTTCCTTCCTAATTATGCAATTCGACAGGAAAGAGGAAATTCCTATAAAGGAGGATAAAAAAACAATGGAACAATTAACAGAAAAAATGTTTAAAGGGGACCAGTTAAGGATTATTGAGAAGGACAGTGAACCTTGGTTCGTTGCCAAAGATGTTTGCAACATACTGGGGTTAACAAAAGTAAATCGATCATTGGAAAGGTTAAGCGACAAACAAAAGGGTCTTCATACTATGAGCACCCCTGGTGGAATGCAAGAAATGAATGTGATCAATGAAGCTGGTCTTTACAAATTAGTATTCACTTCTCGTAAAGAAGAAGCGGCAAAGTTTACAGATTGGATTGCAGAAGATGTGGTTCCATCTATAAGAAAAACAGGATCTTTTAACGGAATTGATAACCTCATATCATGGATCGCATGGTTAAATCATTGGCTTATCAAATGAATTAGAGACGACTAATCAAAAAGTTGACAGCATTACATACATCATGAAGCTTAATCCTAAAGACTGGCGACAAGAAGTTAATAAAATCATTAAGAAGATCACGTTAGAAACAACTGGTAAGGACTTTAAAGATATACGTAATGAAAGCTATAAAGCATTAGAGTCACCTGGTAGATGTGACTTGAACATTCGGTTAAAAATTTGAAGCGGAACATGACTTATGAAGGAGCTTCAAAGAGCAAAGTACAAAAAGCTAACAAAATGGACGTTATTCAATCGGACAAGAGTTTAACTGAAATCTATTTATCTATCATCAAAGAAATGGCGATTAAGTATGATGTGAGCATTGGTGATGCTTCGTGATAACGTAGCAGAACTTCTTCAGTCCAATTTAGGGAGGGGCAATATTACTCATATTTTCCTCCTTTGATTATTAATAGGTTTATAGTAAAAGAAGCGGCTTGCAATGAGGCTAAGCATTCATTTAATCGAGGGAGGTTGATTAATATTCATAAACATCTGGCAAGAGGACAAATATTGAAAAAAGATTATGCTAGTTCAAACGCCAAAACAATTATTCTAGTTTTTGCATTAGCTAATATTGTAGAAAAATAATAGGAAATGGAGAGGTTCATGATGACTAGGATTTATATCGATGCAGGTCATGGTGGTAACGACTCTGGAGCAGTTGGTAATGGGTTAATGGAGAAAGATTTAACACTAGATATCGCTTTAAAAACAAGAGATATTTTAAACAATGAGTATGAAGGTCATGAAATTATGATGTCAAGAACAACAGATGTCACAAAGTCGTTATCTGCTAGAACAAATGAAGCAAATAATTGGGGAGCTGATTATTTCTTATCCATTCACGTTAATGCAGGTGGAGGTACAGGTTTTGAGTCGTTTATTTACAATGGTTCAACCTTACCTGATACACCAAGTTTACGTAATATCCTACACGATACTATTATGATTCATGTAGACTGGTTTGACCGAGGTAAGAAATCAGCAAACTTCCATGTTTTAAGAGAATCGAACACGTCAGCATCATTAACTGAAAATGGATTTATCGACAATGCAGCTGATGCTGAAAAGTTAAAATCAGATGATTATTTGAATCGTATTGCAAGAGGACACGCTGAAGGATTAGCGGAAGCTTTTCATTTAGATAGAAAAGACGGTGGAAATGGTGTATATTACCGTGTTATTGCAGGTTCGTTTACTTCAAGAAGGAATGCTGAAAACTTACTAGATAGTTTAAGTGAATATGGTTACGATGGCTTTATAGGCATATTCACTCATAATGATCAAACTTTTTACCGTGTGATTGTTGGTTCATTCCAAACTAGAGAGAATGCTAAGAATCGTGTAGATGAGCTTAAAGCTGATGGGTTTGATGCTTTTATTGCTGTTTATGAATATTAATTAACAATAGAATATAAAAATATGTGATCATTTGTTCTAAAGGTCTAACGAAATAATGGAACTCTATCCTATAGTCAAAGATTTGGCTTAGGGTATTTTTTTGGTTTATTTAACCATTTTAAACAACCTTGTTATTTTTCTTCTTTTTGTGGTATAATACGAACAAATGTTCTTTTTAAATGGAAGGGCTGATTGATATGAACCACATGTTGCAAAAGTCGTTAAGTAACAGATGTAAACTTGAGATGGTTTATATAGATTCGAAAAACAATATGACGCAGCGCACCGTACGTATTGTGAAGATCTACGATGACCGAATGCTCGGCTTTTGTTACCTGAAAAAGAAGGTAAGGTCATTTAAAAAAGAAAATATTTTAGCGATTTATCCTGTTCAACAAAATCACTTTGAAATGGAGGCTTAATAAATGCATCATGATCGCGGAAGTGTTAAATGGGCATCACTTATGCTCCCTGAACACGTCGAAGCTCTACAACATATCTGGCAAGAAAGTGAACGTGAACAACCGCCAACACTTGATGAACAACAATTAGAAGAACACCTTTTTTATTTATCTCAAGCCTACGAAGAACAATTAACAGTTAAAATTAATTACTTTAAAAACAGACAATATAAAGAAGTAACGGGGAACGTAATGTATTGGAGTCATGAGCAGCAATCTATTCGTTTACAAACCGATCATGATGATGAGCGTGAATGGATCAAATTAAAACATATTAAACAAATAACATTATAAAAGGAGTGAATTAAATGGACTACACTCCTTACCCAAGACACGATGTTCTCTGTATTGACATGCGTTCGTTTTATGCGAGTGTTGAATGTATGAAAAGAGGGCTCGATCCACACACTGCATTACTCGCTGTCGTTGGAGATCCAAATCGTAGCGGAAGTATTGTATTAGCAGCTTCTCCTGCTTTAAAAAGAAAGCATGGTATTAGTAATGTCAGCCGTTACTTTGAGCTTCCAAATGATGCGAATTTAATTATTGCAAGTGCACATATGGGAAACTACTTATCCATTTCACTTGAGATCACCAAGCTAATGATGCGCTTTGTACCAAAGGAAGCGATTCATATTTATTCGGTTGATGAATTGTGGTTAACTATCGATGGCTTAGAGCGTTTATACGGTTCTGTAAAGCAAATTGCTAAAAAAGTTCAAGCCAGCATTCGCGAACAATTTGGTATTGAATCTGTAATTGGGATTGGTGATAATAAATTTTTAGCTAAAGTTGTCATGGATATTCATGCTAAAAAAGCTTCTGATGGCATTAGTGAATGTCGGTATGAAAATGTGAGTGATTTATTGTGGCCAATCCCAGTTGAAAAAATATGGGGGATCGGCTCGCGAATGAAACACCATTTAAACCGAATGGGTATTAGAACCTTAGGGGATTTAGCGCGTTATTCAAAACCCTATTTAAAAAAGCGTTTCGGTGTGATAGGAGAACAATTATACTGGCACGCTTGGGGGATTGATTTAAGCCCTGTTATTGGAAACTTCACAAAAATGGAACAAAAAGGCTATGGGCACGGGGTTACACTTTTACGTGACTATACAAAAGGTGAGATTAATGCTTGCTTATTAGATTTATGCGAAGAAGCATGCCAAAGAGCAAGGAAAGATGGGAAAGAAGGAAGGACGATCCACCTTTCCATTGGGTATTCAAGTGAACATGGAACAGGATTTAGCCGATCAACTTCTATTGATACTCCAACAAATGATACATGGGAGATGTATCAAGTGTGTTTACAACTCTTCCAGCAATTTTATACAGAAAAATGCCATATTCGTAAAGCTTCAGTCACACTAACGAATTTAGAAGATGAGGTAGGAACTCAGTTAAGTCTTTTTGACCAACGAGTACAACAAAAGCAACTCGCCTACGCTGTTGACCACATACGAGAACGATTCGGTTCAACGGCCATTCTAAGAGCTAGTAGCTATACACCTGGCGGGATTGCGGTCGACCGTGGCAAGAAAATTGGCGGGCATTATGAATGAAAAAAGATTGTCCCTTCAAGGTAGAAGGAACAATCTTTTTTTAATGAATATCACGATATAGACCGATTACTTTGCCTAAAACAGTTACGTGGTCTAAAACAATCGGCTCCATTGTAGAGTTTTCAGGTTCTAAACGATACTGATTAGCATCTTTAAAGAAGCGTTTAACAGTGGCTTCGTCTTCATCAGTCATAGCGACTACAATATCTCCATTTGAAGCAGTAGACTGCTTTCTTACGATCACTAAATCTTGGTCTAAAATGCCAGCTTCAACCATACTATCTCCTTCAATAGATAAGACAAAAACATCTTCTTCAATAGCGGAGAATGTATTAGGAACTGGTATATATTCCTCAACATTTTCAACCGCTGTAATCGGTTCACCAGCTGTTACTTTACCAATTAATGGCGCATACATAGCAGTACGCTCGTGAACAGTTTGATTATCCTCATACGTAATTTCGATCGCACGTGGTTTCGTAGGATCACGACGAATATAGCCTTTTTCCTCAAGACGAGATAAATGGCCGTGAACAGTCGAGCTAGAAGCTAATCCAACCGCTTCAGCTATTTCCCGAACTGATGGTGGATATCCTTTCGCTTTAACCTCACCAATAATGAATTCATAGATTTCTTTTTGTCTCTTTGATAATTTTGTCACTCTTCTCACCTCATGGAATTAATAACCTTTATAAATATTATAGCAAGAATTGCCACAAAAAACAAACGTTCGTTCGTATTTCAAACACGATTCTTGTTTTTCTACTACATAGATTATAGAATATAGTTTGGACTTAGCGTATAAGGGTATTTTATATAGTGGGTATTTAAATATTTGTACTAAGTTGTTGTATTATGATGAACGAAGGATCTGACCCTCTCTCGGCAGATTTTTATCTCCTTCTGTTAGAGAGTCTAGGCAACCTTAAAGCACCCACAATAACAACAACGAGCTTTAACAAAACCAACAGTATAGAATTTAAAGGAGTTTTAAAATGCTATCGCAAGACAAAATTGACCGTATTAATGAACTGGCAAACAAAAAGAAAACAAAAAGTTTAACGAAAAAAGAGGAAAAAGAGCAAAAAGATTTAAGAGAAGAATACTTAGCTTCATTTCGTAACTCATTCAAAAACCAACTACACTCAATGAAGGTTGTTGACCCAGAAGGAGAAGATGTAACACCACAAAAACTTAAAGATGAACAAGAAAAAAATAAAAAACATTAAATAAACATCAATATTCATTGTCGGTTTTTGTTAAAATAGAAACGAGTTTAATTAAAGCCTGAAATATTAACAATGACAAGTGGAAGTTGAAGGGAGATTTATTCAATGAATAAAACAACAGAAGAACTATCTATTAATACCATTCGAACACTTACAATCGATGCGGTAGAAAAAGCTAACTCTGGTCACCCAGGCATGCCGATGGGTGCTGCGCCAATGGCTTACACACTTTGGTCTAAAGTGATGAACCATAACCCTAGTAATTCCTCATGGTTTAACCGTGATCGCTTTGTACTTTCAGCAGGTCATGGATCAATGCTTTTATATGCTTTATTACACTTATCTGGCTATAATGTTAGTCTTGATGACATTAAAAACTTCCGTCAATGGGGATCTAATACACCTGGACACCCAGAATTCGGACATACAGATGGTGTAGAGGCGACAACTGGACCATTAGGCCAAGGCTTAGCAATGGCAACTGGTAAGGCTATGGCAGAACGCTTCTTAGCATCAAAATATAATACTGATGACTATCAGCTAGTTGACCATTATACTTACTCTATTTGTGGTGATGGTGACTTGATGGAAGGTGTATCACAGGAATCAGCATCTTTAGCAGGTCACTTAAAACTTGGAAAGCTAATTGTATTATATGACTCTAATGATATTTCATTAGATGGTGATTTAAACCGTTCATTTTCTGAAAGTATAGAGGATCGTTATAAGTCATACGGTTGGCAAGTCATCCGTATTGAAGATGGAAATGATACTGCAGCAATCGAACGTGCTTTAGAGGAAGCAAAAGCTAATACTGAACAGCCAACGATGATTGAAGTTAAAACAGTTATTGGTTATGGTTCACCAAACAAATCAGGTAAAGCAGATTCTCATGGTGCACCACTTGGTGAAGATGAGCTTAAATTAGCTAAAGAACACTACGGTTGGGATTATGAAGACGATTTCTTCATTCCAGAAGAAGTTAAAGAAGACTTTAAGACTAAAGTACAACAACGTGGTGAAGCAACTGAAAACAAGTGGAAAGAACTTTTCGCTCAATATAAAGAAGCTAATCCTGAATTAGCAGATGAATTCGAAAAAGCAATCAATGGGGAATTACCTGTTGAATGGAACGCTGATTTACCAACATATGACGAGCATTCTAAAGCATTAGCAACACGCGCTGCTTCTGGTGAGGTTCTAAATGCAATCGCTCATAATCTCCCAAACTTAATTGGCGGAAGTGCAGACTTAGCCGGTTCAAATAAAACGACACTTAAAGGCGAAGACGATTTCAAACCGACTGATTACAGTGGAAGAAACGTTTGGTTTGGAGTACGTGAATTTGCCATGGCCTCTGCTTTAAATGGTATGTCACTTCACGGTGGAGTTAAAGTGTTCGGTGGTACGTTCTTCGTATTTAGTGATTACTTACGCCCAGCATTAAGGCTTTCTGCATTAATGGGAACGCCAGTAACTTATGTTTTAACACACGACTCTGTTGCTGTAGGTGAAGATGGCCCAACACACGAACCAATTGAGCAATTGCCTTCTTTACGTGCTATGCCACATCTAGATTTAATCAGACCAGCTGATGCAAATGAAACAAAAGCGGCTTGGGAGTTAGCTGTACAAGCAACTGACCACCCAACAGCATTAGTGTTAACACGCCAAGGTTTACCGGTACTACCTAACACTGATTCCATCGCTCATGATGGTGTTAAAAAAGGTGCTTATGTATTAAAGCAAGCTGAAAAAAAGCAACCTGATCTTATTCTCTTAGCAACAGGTTCTGAAGTCCACTTAGTTCACCAGGCAAGTGAGGCGTTAAAGGTAGAAGGAATCGATGCACAAGTTGTAAGCATGCCTTCTTGGTACCGTTTTGAACAACAGTCAGATGCCTATAAAGAATCTGTATTACCATCAGCAGTCAAAAATCGTTTAGCAGTTGAAATGGCATCTCCATTTGGTTGGGAACGTTATGTCGGCTTAGATGGTGATGTATTAGGTATTGATACTTTTGGTGCATCAGCTCCTGGTGATGAAGTCATCGAAAAATATGGCTTTACAGTAGACAATGTCATTGCACGAGCTAAGGCTCTGTTAAATAAGTAATACGAAATAACAAAGAAATGCAGGAATTGACATTGTTTTCACTTGATTGTATTTAAAATATGACAAACTTTTTTGCGGAATATTGATACGCTTGTCCTAAAGGGAGGGCTAAGACATGTATCAATATTCCTTATATTTTTTCAAACCAATCTATGCGATTCATTTTTACTATAAAGTTGATGTAATTTATCGTTTCTTATGGCAATACCATAACGGTAATAACACAGATACATCGACGTTAAAACAAGTTAATTCTGTCTTAGAAGAATTCCATATTGAAGACATACACAAACACTTATCTAATCCGAAATTTATAAATGATTTAGATATTAGAGTGGAAAATAAAGAGCTTCTGATTGATAGTGAAAAATTGAATATGAAAGTAGTTCAAAACGGGTTTGCCGTTGATATATATACAGATTCATTAATCGATGCTGATGAATTATTTTTCCAGTACATTAAGGAATACCATCCATATGTCTTTGTTGTAAACTTTGCCTCAAGGGAATGTGGTTGGATTCTACCTTTAGCAAAAAAAGCTAATTATCATATATAAGACTATTGTCATTATTCGAATGTTTTACTATACTGTATAAAGACAACGAGATAGGAGGATATAGAAGCAATGGACATACTATGGGTTGTATTAATTGCTTTTGGTACGTTGGTGGCAGGTTTACTTTTAGGATTCCTCATTGCTCGTAAAACAATGATGAGTTACTTAAAGAAGAACCCACCAATTAATGAGCAAATGTTACGTACAATGATGATGCAAATGGGACAAAAGCCTTCACAAAAGAAGATCAATCAAATGATGAAGTCTATGTCTCAACAAATGGACAATGACAAGAAGAAAAAATAAAACAAGAAGGGGGGAGCTATTTATAAAGCTTGCCCCTTTTTCATTTTTCATAAAACCGTCAATGATAAGACCTATTACTTAACAGACTTTCTGATACCATGGTAATATAAACATTGATTATAGTTAGGAGTGTAATAATGGCTGATGTTAATCTATTTTTAGCCTTTGGAGCTGGCTTTTTATCTTTTATCTCACCATGTGTATTACCATTGTATCCAGTTTTTCTTTCATATGTAACAGGAATGAGTGTAGAAGAGCTGAAAAATGACAATGCTATGTTAAGAAAAAGAAGTTTATTACATACTTTATTTTTCCTGATCGGGTTTTCATCCATCTTTATTATGTTAGGTTTCTCAACCTATTATATTGGCGAAACGCTTTATGCATATAGAGACCTTATTAGACAGCTCGGTGCAATATTAATCGTATTCTTTGGCTTAGTTATGGTTGGAGTTTTAAACTTTGAATTCCTCATGAAAGAACGAAAAGTGACTTTTAAAAATCGCCCAGCTGGTTATTTAGGTACATTATTTATTGGTGCTGCTTTCTCGATGAGTTGGACACCTTGTACTGGCCCAATATTAGCTGCTGTCCTAGCTTTAGCCGCAACGAACCCAGAGTCAGGTGTCATTATGATGACAGCTTACTCATTAGGATTTTCAGTCCCATTCTTTGCCATGTCATTTTTCATTGGTAAAATGGATTGGATCAAGCGTAATTCACAGAAAATTGTCCGAATCGGTGGTTATATCCTGATCTTCTTAGGTATTGCGCTATTCTTTGACTGGCTTCGAATAATCACAGCATATTTAGCTAATTTAATTGGTTTTCAAGGGTTTTAAACATTGAACGAAAAAGCATAATAGCATATAATAATATTGATTTAGCAAACAAAGAAAAAGGGGATTTTATATGGCACACACAAATGACATAATCCTTAAAACAATGACTCAGTTAATTGCATTTATTTTATTAGGGTTTTCTATTTACTTATTCTTTGCTGGGCATAACGCTCCTGGTGGTGGTTTTATTGGTGGGTTAATGACAGCAGCAGCCATTATTTTAATGTATATTACTTATGGTTATGAAAAAATTGAAAAAATCTTGCCGATTAACTTTACTACGATGTTTGTAGTTGGTCTTGGTATTGCGACATTGGCTGGTCTTGGGTCAATGGTTTTCGGAGCTCCATTTTTATCACAAACATTTGAATACTATAACTTACCGATCTTAGGAGAAACAGAATTAGCGACGGCGTTAATTTTTGATCTCGGTGTTTATTTAGGTGTTGTCGGTGTTACTATGACCATCATATTAACGATTGCAACGGATTCATCTGATGAAAAGGACGAAGAAAAGGCAGAGGCGTAATGTTTTCAATATTAGACCATCCATTAGTGGCAGGTTTTATCACAGTCATGGCAGTATTAATGGCTACAAGTATGATTATTGTTAGGCTCCGTGCTTCAAAGAAACCTGCATCCGTAAAAAAAATTATATTACCGCCACTATTTATGAGTACAGGAGCGTTAATGTTTTTCGTTCCATACTTCCAAATTGAATGGATCCTAGTAGTAGAGGCTGTTATAGTTGGTTTACTGTTTTCTATTCTTTTAATCTATACATCGAATTTTGAGGTTAAAGAAAATGAAATATATTTAAAACCATCGAAGGCGCTTGGATTTATTTTAATAGGACTCTTGTTAGTTAGGATTGTATGGAAGTCGATTATAGGCGAAGACATTTCTGTAGGAGAAACGAGTGCGATGTTTTACTTACTAGCATTCGCGATGCTTGTGACATGGCGAATAGCTATGCTTATGAAATTTTTAAAGCTTAAAGAACGTTTAAACTAAAAAGAAAGTGGAAGTTAGTTCACACTAGCTTCCACTTTCTTTTTCTCTTTCTAATAAATGCTCATACTGCGAAAAACCAATTTCTTTTTCATTCAGTCTTTTAATTAAAAATTTATGGTCTCTTTTTGGAGTGGCTAATATATAACCTTCAATCAGCAAATCCAACGTGATCGTCTTAGCCTTTCGCTCTAACGCTAATTGACCAATCTTAGAACCAATCTTTTGTTTAGCAACGTCTCTAAACAACTCAGGAACTGGCTCTACCAATTCATTAAGTAACGCCTTTTTCTCTTCACTCCATAAATCAATCGTTTCATTTACATAATATTCTTCCCAGTCAATGATTGATTTACCATCTTCTTTTGGCAGCTTTTTAAGGAATTTACGAAACATAAAATAGCCACCTATAGATAGTAAGCCTAACATAATAAAAGACCAAATCATTAATAATATACCAACAATTGTCGACATAAGTTCTCACTCTCTTTTAGTTGTACATTGGCGGGACTGTGTGGGAATCGAACCCACCGGAGACGACACGCGCCTCCCATGCGGTTTTGAAGACCGTGACATGCACCAGCGTTGTAACCAGCCCCAAATGATCCAGAAAAACCTCAAAAGTTATTATACAAGTTAATATTGACTCAAGCAACTTAAAGATTTCGTGAGGTCTATTTTCATAGGTAAAAAAATCTAGTATAATTGTTCTAAATATAGAATGTTTGTTTAATATTTTTTAGACAATTACAATTAATTTAGTTAAAATGAATATAACTGTTATATTTTGTTATCTCGCATCATACTTTGTAATAAATTCGCCTTTTTAGGGAGGGTTAATCCGTCTATGAGAGAACCTTTAACTTCTACAGATGTTGATGAACTTAGAAACAATGATAAATTCCAAGGTATTATAGAAGCGGCTAATTTATGGGTTGACCAAAATTCTATGACTGTCAAAACAATCTATGACGACTCATTTAATATTGTTTACACTAGCAAAACAGTTAAGGATGTATTTGGGTACACTCAAGAAGAGATGATCAATCAAACCATTTTAGATTTTATTCACCCAGAGCACCGTCAAGCTGTACAAGATTGTTTAATCGATTTAGATGTCAACAGTAAAAAAGCTCATGAATTTCGTGTATTGCATCATGATGGAAGGTATATTGATTGCCAAGCTCACTCTGGAAAAATCATTGATCATAAGACGAAGGAAATTTACTATATTAGCGTAACGCAAGATATTATGGCACATAAACAAGCTCAACAAATGTTAGTAAGCTCTGAAAAATTATCAACTGCAGGGCAATTAGCAGCTAGTGTAGCACATGAAATACGTAACCCGATCACTTCTTTAAAAGGTTTTTTACAATTACTAGAGACAGGAATTGAAGGAAAAGAAGCGTACTTAAAAATAATGAAAGATGAAATTGAAAAAATAGAATCCATTTCTTCAGAGCTATTATATATTGCAAAACCTTCTCCTAATGAATTTGAAGAAGCTAATATTATAGAGATGTTAGAAGATGTATGTTTGTTAATGCGGTCTCAAGCAAGACTAGATGATGTTGAAGTGGTATTAGAGTCAGACCTTGATCATCATATGGTTTTATGTGACAGGTCACAGATCAAGCAAGTTTTTATAAATTTGATCAAAAATGCGATTGAAGCGATGCGTGAAGCTGGAACTATTACAGTTAAAATTACATATGACGAGACATTATCAATCGAGGTCATGGATGAAGGAGAAGGGGTGCCTGATTCGTTAAAAGAAAGATTAGGCCAACCTTTCTTAACTACTAAAGATAAAGGGACAGGTTTAGGGTTAATGGTCACAATGGACATTTTAAAAAATCATGAAGCCGAATTACTTATTAAAGACCGAGAACCTAAAGGTAGTATTTTTCAAGTTGAATTTTTATAAATTTAGTTGGTGACAATATGACAAATAAAAATTACACAATTGGTATGGCTGGACATATTGATCATGGTAAAACTGAACTAACAAAAGCTCTTACTGGTGTTGACACTGACCGATTAAAAGAAGAAAAAGAAAGAAACATTTCAATCGAACTAGGCTATGCACCCTTATATGTAGGAGAAGGTTTATCTTTATCTATAATTGACGTTCCTGGCCATGAACGATTCATTCGTCAAATGATTGCTGGTGTTTCAGGTGTTGATGCTACTTTACTAGTGATTGCAGCAGATGAAGGAGTTATGCCACAAACGATTGAGCATATCGAGATTTTAAATTACTTAGAGATTAAAAACGCTTTTATAGTTATAACCAAAGTTGAATTACTAGAAGAAGAACTCTTACAACTTGTTTTAGATGATATAAAAGCTCACACAAACAATACTATTTTTAAAAAAGCTCCAACCTACCAAGTTGATTCACTAAGTGGTAAAGGGATAGAAAAACTAAAATATGACTTAATTGAAACCTTAAAATCTATGCCTGTAAAAGATGATAAAGGATATTTTAGGATGCCTGTCGATCAGTCTTTTCATGTTCATGGAATTGGAACGATTGTTCGTGGAACGATTACAGAAGGTGTTGTTAAAGAAGGGGATAAACTTCTCTTACAACCTGAAATGAGAGAAACAGAAGTCAAGAGCTTACAACAATTTGGTGAACCTGTTACTCAATCTTACATAGGAAACAGAACAGCAATAGCATTAAAAGGAATGAATCAAGCTTTGATCAGAAGAGGAGATGTATTGACTAATAACGGCCAATATAATTCATCCGAGAGAGTTGATGTAAAGTTAAACGTAAGCCCTCATATAAAACAGCCGATTAAACAAAGAACTCCTATTAAACTTCACACAGGAACGAGTGAGATTTATGGTCGGTTAATTTTATTTGACCGGAATGAATTAGACCAACCAGGTGAAGATGTCTATGTACAAATAGAACTTACTGAACCCGCCTATGTCATAAGGCATGATTATTTCATATTAAGAAGAGCGACACCAGTCGAAACAATTGGTGGAGGACAAGTTATTAATGCCCCCGCCAAGAAGCATCGATTTGGAATGGATACTGTCAATCAATTAAAACAGCAAGCTGAATTCACAGTGGAAGAGATCATTTTAGATTTTATCAACCAGCAATATGTGACAAGAGAAGAAGAAATAACAAACCAATTGAATATCGACCCAAAGTTTGTAAAAGCGACCTTAAATCAATTATATGATAACCAATCGATTATCTTTATAAATCGACTAGTTATGACTCGTGAATGGTTCAATCAGCAAATCGATTCACTATCAATAACTTTGAAGGATTACCATGATACCCGTCCATTAATAGTAGGGTATGACAAATCTGAGCTCATCCAACAAATACCTGTAAAGCCCAAGGTCACTAAAGTTATATTAGATCATTTAATAGAGCAAGGATACTTTAAGCAAAATGCACATTTCATTTCAATACCTGACTTCACCCCTTATATTCCAAATCGAATTAAAGGAGAAGTTGAAGAAGGGGTTGACAACCTAAGGAAAGATCATTTGAAAGTTGACCCATTTTCAGCTTACTTTACGGATTTAGATACAGAGACGATTTCTGATTTGAAAAATTATTTGTTATATGAGAACAAGTTAGTCAGTATAACAGACGATTTATTCATTCATCGCGTTCAGTTTGATGAAGCTGTTAAAACACTTAAGTCTCATACTGGAAGACAATTTTCATTGAAGGATGCGAAGGAGTGCCTAGATTTATCACGGAAATATTTAATCCCTTTCCTAGATAAATTAGATGAAATGAAAATAACCATAAGAGAAGAAGAGTACAGGTGTTGGCTTTAAGAAGCTGGTTTTAAAATAGTCACGCTTAAAATAATCTAAAGATAAAAACTGCACTTCCAAATGATAGACAGTGACTCTAAGCATTTGGCGGTGCAGTTTATTTTACATTAATATGTGACTCTTGCCCTTCAACTTCGACAACTTCTCCGATTATATGTGCTTTATAACCATTCAATTGGTTGACGCGATTAACATAATGCACAGCTTCATCTGTATTCATAGATATTAATAAACCACCTGAGGTAATTGCATCAGCCAAAATTAATTGGGATTCTTCGTTAACATTTTCTTCAAACGATACAACATCTTTTAACCAATTTAAGTTAGCTTTTGTACCACCAGGGACAGCACCTTGTTCTACAAGGGGGCTTATTCCATCCATAACAGGAACTTGCTCATTATAGATCGTTAGTGATTGTTGACTTCCTTTTGCTAGTTCATATGCATGACCTAAAAGGCCAAAACCAGTTACATCAGTCACAGCATTCGGTTTATAATTGCGTAATTGTTCAGCGGTTTCTTTGTTTAATTGTGTCATCCATTTAATCGCTTCTTCTACAATTTTAGGCGAAGCTAAGTCTTTTTTAATCGCTGTTGTCGCAATACCAATGCCTATAGGCTTCGTTAACACTAATGCATCACCTAATTGCGCTCCGATATTAGTCCATAGATTATCAGGGTGTACAAAACCTGTAACAGAAAGTCCGAATTTCGGTTCATCATCATCAATCGAATGCCCACCTACAATAGAACCTCCTGCTTGATGAACCTGATCCTCAGCACCTTGAAGAATTCGCGCTAGGACATCAGAACCGTATTTTTTGACGGAAAAACCAACAATATTTAATGCCGTTTTGACATCTGCTCCCATAGCGTATACATCACTTAAAGCATTAGCTGCAGCAATTTGCCCAAAGGTATAAGCATCATCAACCACAGGTGTAAAATAATCAACGGTTTGAACCATCGCTAAATCATCACTTATTTGATATACACCGGCATCATCGGAGCTATTTTGACTATACAAGACCTTGTCATCATTAGATTGACGTTCTACTTGACTCAACACTTGAGCCAGCTCGCTTGGTGCGAGTTTACAACCTCAACCTGCTTTAGAGGAAAGAGAAGTTAAACGTAATATTTCATCTCGCTCTCGACTCATCATAATCACCTCCAATTTTAAGGATATTACACTAAAACAAAATTTTCTAGAAATTAAGTATTAATTGTTGAAATAGATCAAATACTTTTATAGGCTAGTAATTGAAAAGAAGGGGGCATTTAGATGAGTTACAAAGTTTCAATTGAATTTTGTATGCAGTGAAACTATGCACCAAAAGCTGCGAGTTTCGCAGATGAGTTATTTACTGAATTCCGACATGACATTAAAGAAATGAAACTAATACCAGCATCTGGTGGCGCGTTTGAAGTTACGGTAAATGATGAGTTGGTTTACTCGAAACTAGATACAGGCGTCTTTCCAGAAGCTCAACAAGTGATTAAGCACATGAACTCGTAAAACCCATAACCCGCCTGTGTCCCTTCACGGTGGGTTTCTTTATGACTTTGCAATAGTTAGGTTATAATGGATAAATAAATGATTTAAAATGAGGCGGTCATATGCAATTGTTAAGACAAATCCCCCCAATCCACGAGTTATTAAAAGACGAACGAATTCAAGCTAGCTTCCAAAATGGACAGATTTCATATGAACAAACGAAAAAGCTAATACACGAAGGTATAGAGCAAATAAGAGAACAAATTCTTAATAACAATCAAGCACACTCCTTTACTCGAGATGAGATACGGAATCAAATAGTTGAAACCACTATACTCCTAGTTGCACAATATAAAATGTACAACCTTCAACCTGTAATTAATGGTACAGGCACCATTTTACATACTAACTTAGGTCGTGCTCGCATCGCACCTAAGGCAGTAAAGAGAGTCGTTGACATGGCTAAGTCATATTCTACTTTAGAATATGACCTTCATACAGGAAGGAGAGGGTCAAGACAGGACTTAATCGAAAGCTATATTACCGAGTTAACAGGAGCTGAAGCAGCTATTGTTGTTAATAATAATGCTGCAGCTGTTTATATGGTACTTTCTGCTTTTACCCAAAATACTGAAACTATTGTTTCTAGAGGAGAACTAGTAGAAATAGGTGGAAGCTTTCGAGTGTCTTCGATCATGGAAGAAAGTGGAACAAAATTAAAAGAAGTAGGAACAACAAATAAGACGCATTTATTCGATTACGAACAAGCTATTAATGAAAACACTAAAATGATCATGAAAGTGCATACTAGTAATTTTTATATTAGTGGCTTTACTTCCTCTGTTGAACGGAATGCTTTAGCACACTTAGCTCAACAAAATAATTTAATATACTATGAGGATTTAGGAAGCGGGCTTTTATACGATTTACAACAAACGGGCATAAGTGATGAGCCTGTAGTGAGAACTGTTTTAGACGAAGGTGCAGGCCTAGTCTCGTTTAGTGTTGATAAACTTTTAGGAGGGCCACAAGCTGGCATCATTGCAGGAAAAAAGAAATATATTGATCAACTTAAAAAACACCAACTTGCTAGAGTTCTGCGAGTAGATAAAATGACTTATGCAGCATTAGAAGAAACGTTAAGGTTAACACGTATGGGTGAAGTTGATGAAATCCCAACATTACACGATTTACTTAAAAGCCAAAAGCAAATAATAGAAGACGTGCAGTCACTTTTAGAATCTAGTAGGAATGTGCAAAATTTAAAAATTGAACAGTGTGAAACCGAATCAAAAGTTGGTGGTGGAACGTTACCGGAAGTGAAATTAAAATCATATGGTATTAAAGTAAGTTCAAGGTTATTAACAGCTAGATCCTTGAGTGAGTTATTCCGAAAACATATTAAACCAATCATCGTTAGAATTGAACAGGGGAAGGTATTAGTAGATTTTAGAACCGTACAGACAGAAGAACAAGAAGAAATTCTAAAAGCTATTAAAGCTATTGACACACAATTAAAATAACAATAATTCCTAGAAGAAATTTAGTTTTAACGTTTTACTTCTATATCGTTTTAATATAAAATGAATACGTGCAGAATTATTGGCTTTTCTGTAGAAAAACGCTAATTAATAATTGAAACGAAACATTACATAAGTTAAGGGGGTAAAGTAACATGGTAGCTAGTCATGCTTCAAACTCAAAAAAGCAATTCGAACTTAATGGTAAAACGTATAATTATTACCATTTAAAAGCACTTGAAGAGCAAGGCTTGGGTAACGTTTCACGCCTACCTTATTCAATTCGCGTGCTTTTAGAATCTGTATTACGTCAATATGACGGTCATGTTATTAAGGATGAACACATTGAAAAACTAGCAAAATGGGCTGATGGTGAAAAAGTAGATGTTCCTTTCAAACCATCACGTGTTATTTTGCAAGACTTTACAGGTGTACCAGCAGTAGTAGACTTGGCATCACTTCGTAAAGCAATGGTTGATATGGGTGGTAGCCCAGATCAAATCAACCCAGAAGTACCAGTAGATTTAGTAATCGACCACTCTGTACAGGTAGATCAATATGGTACTAAAGACGCATTACGTCTCAATATGGAAATGGAATTTGAGCGTAACAAAGAGCGTTATGAGTTCCTACACTGGGCACAGAAAGCATTTGATAATTATCGTGCTGTACCACCAGCAACAGGAATCGTACACCAAGTAAACTTAGAATATATTGCAAATGTTGTTCACGAAAAACAACAAGAAGATGGAACTTATGATGCGTTCCCAGATACACTTGTTGGTACGGACTCACATACAACTATGATCAATGGTTTAGGTGTTCTAGGTTGGGGTGTAGGTGGTATTGAAGCAGAAGCAGGTATGCTTGGTCAGCCTTCATACTTCCCAACTCCAGAAGTTATTGGTGTTAAATTAACTGGTAGCTTCCCAGATGCAACGACTGCAACAGACTTAGCATTAAAAGTAACACAAGTGCTACGTGAAAAGAACGTTGTCGGTAAGTTTGTTGAATTCTTCGGTCCTGGTCTTACAGAAATGCCATTAGCAGACCGTGCAACAATTTCAAACATGGCGCCTGAATATGGTGCAACATGTGGTTTCTTCCCAGTTGATGAGGAAACATTAGACTATATGCGTTTAACTGGTCGTACTGAAGAGCAAATCCAGTTAGTTAAAGAATATTTACAGAAGAACGATTTATTCTACACGTCTGACCAAGAAGACCCAGCATTCACAGAACTTGTAGAAATTGATCTTTCTGATTTAGAACCAAACTTATCTGGTCCAAAGCGTCCACAAGACTTAATTCCACTTTCAAATATGAAAGAATCATTTGACAAAGCGTTAACAGCTCCTGCTGGTAATCATGGTTTTGGTCTTGATGAGAAGGATAAAGAAAAAGAAGCTGTTGTTAAGTTTAACAATGGCGACGAAACAACGATGAAAACAGGTGCATTAGCGATTGCGGCGATTACATCTTGTACCAACACATCTAACCCACACGTTATGTTAGGTGCTGGACTACTTGCAAAGAAAGCTGTCGAAAAAGGCTTAGAAGTACCTTCGTATGTTAAAACGTCATTAGCGCCTGGTTCAAAAGTTGTTACTAACTACCTTGAGAATTCAGGTTTAATGGAATATCTTGATCAATTAGGTTTCAACTTAGTTGGTTATGGCTGTACGACTTGTATCGGTAACTCTGGACCTTTACTACCTGAAATTGAGGAATCAATTGCTGAAGCTGATTTAACAGTATCATCAGTGCTTTCAGGTAACCGTAACTTTGAAGGTCGTATTCACCCATTAGTGCGTGCAAACTACTTAGCTTCACCACCGATCGTAGTAGCATATGCATTAGCTGGAACAGTAGATATCGACATTTTAAATGAGCCTTTAGGTCAAGATGCTGATGGTAATCATGTTTACTTTAATGATATTTGGCCATCTTCTGATGAAATTAAGACTGAAATCGAAAAAGTTGTAACACCAGAAATCTTCCGTAAAGAATATGAAGATGTATTTGACTCTAATGAAGAATGGAATAAAATCCAAACAACTGACGAGCCATTATATGAGTTCGATGAAAATTCAACTTATATCCAAAACCCACCATTCTTCGAAGAAATGTCTAAAGATCCAAAAGAGGTTCAACCTCTTGATGGATTACGGGTCGTTGGTAAATTCGGTGACTCAGTTACAACCGACCACATTTCTCCAGCAGGTGCTATTCCTAAAGATATGCCTGCGGGTCAATATTTAATTGGAAAAGATGTTTCTCCTCGTAACTTTAACTCTTATGGTTCTCGTCGTGGTAACCATGAAGTTATGATGCGTGGTACATTTGGTAACATCCGGATTCGTAACGAAATTGCAGGAGGTAAAGAAGGCGGATTTACAACTTACTGGCCAACTGGTGATGTAATGCCTATTTACGATGCTGCAATGAAATATAAAGAAGACGGCACTGGTTTATGTGTCATTGCCGGTGATGATTATGGAATGGGTAGCTCTCGTGACTGGGCTGCTAAGGGAACTGACCTACTAGGTATTAAAACTGTAATTGCCCAAAGTTTTGAGCGTATTCACCGTTCTAACCTTGTTATGATGGGTGTATTACCACTTCAATTCCAGAAGGGTGACACGATTGAATCATTAGGTTTAACGGGTGAAGAAGCAATTGACGTTCATGTAACTAAAGATGTTAAACCACATGACTTAATTAAGGTAACAGCAACAGACGACAAAGGTGAAACTAAAGAATTTGAAGTAGTTGCTCGTTTCGATAGTGATGTTGAGGTTGATTACTACCGCCATGGTGGAATCTTACCAATGGTACTACGTAAAAAGTTACAAACAGTTGAAAAGTAATAATTTCTTATAGTCAAAAGCCACCGTTATATATAACGGTGGCTTTATTAATAGTTACGCTTGTTTTTCATCCTTTAATTCCCGGTCCCAATGTCTATGATTGGCTAGCTGTTCTATAAAACTTTGACTATAGTCTGTTAATTGATCAGATTGGATCGTAAGAACTCCCATGTCATTAAATAATTCATTTTTGGATTGTTCGTTAGCTAATTGTGTTTGCTTGGGTAAAACAGTTGAAAATAAGTTTATTGCTTCATTACTTGCTCCTAGTGTTTTTGCGTGAGCAAAGGTATCTTTAATGAAATCTTTAGCCTCTTTATGAGTCGTCAATTGATCGACATGTTGTTTACCACCTGGAATAAATAATGCATCATACATCACAGAATGCGTGGTGGCATAGTTTTTTTGGACATTTACCGGTTCATTTTGATCACTATGCACTTTACCTAACGTTTTACTAATGATCTCTATATGAACATCTTGGTTTCGTAATGCATTCATCATTTCCTGTACTTCTGAGAATTTAAATCCATCTGCTAATATTATGCCAACTTTACGCGTACTCGGTGAAAATTTTGTTTGTAATTGGCTTAAAGCAGGGGAAGGGGCAACCTTTGGCTCTTGATTGTTTGACTGTGGTGGCTCTACTCCAACACCTTTAGCAATTTCATTTGCCAATGTATGATTAACATTACTAAACATCTCGACAACTTGTTGTTTAATGTTAGGATCTTTCACACTACCAACCTCAAAATGAAATGCTTTATGAAGATGACGTTTTTCAGGTTCTGACAAGCTGTTATAAAATAATGCTGCCTGTGTATAGTGATCTTTAAAACTCTCACTTCGCATCCTTACTTTTCGACCATCAACTTTTTCTTGATAATGCTCAAACCCGCCCTCAATAAAGCTACTGGTAGCTGGGTCATTGTTTAAAATCCCGTTTGGACTATATGACACTTTACCCTTATTAATCGTCATGCGATGAAAGCCATCTCTTTGATTATTATGAATGGGAGCAAGCGGTCGATTAATCGGAATTTCATTAAAGTTAGGCCCGCCTAACCTTAGTAATTGTGTATCCAAATAGGAGAATAATCTTCCTTGTAACAGAGGATCATTTGTAAAATCAATTCCAGGTACAATATTCCCCATATGAAATGCTACTTGTTCTGTTTCAGAGAAGAAATTATCTTGATTTCGGTTTAGTGTCATCTTACCAATTATTTTTACAGGCACTTGTTCTTCAGGCCATAACTTAGTTGAATCGAGAATATCAAAATCGAAATCAAACTCTTGCTCCTCTTCAATAATTTGAACGCCTAATTCATACTCAGGATATTCTCCATTATTAATCGCATCCCAGAGGTCTTGTCTATGGAAATCAGGGTTTTTACCAGCTAACTTTTGTGACTCATCCCAAGTAAGAGAATGTACACCTAAAAGTGGCTTCCAATGAAATTTAATAAATCGTGCTTTTCCTTGGTCATTAACAAACCTAAACGTATGAACGCCAAAGCCTTCCATCATTCGAAAACTTCTAGGGATAGCTCTGTCAGATAATAACCACAGCATCATGTGAGCTGACTCACGATTATGAACGACCCAATCCCAAAGTGTATCATGGGCAGCTGAAGCTTGTGGGATTTCATTATCAGGTTCTGGTTTAATGGCGTGCACGAAATCAGGAAATTTCATACCATCCTGCATAAAGAAAACAGGCATATTGTTAGCAACTAAGTCAAAATTACCGTCTTCAGTGAAAAACTTTGTAGCAAAACCTCTAACATCCCTAACTGTATCAGCAGACCCTCTAGAACCTACTACAGTCGAAAATCGCACAAAGACAGGTGTCTTAACGGAAGGATTTTGAAGAAATTTTGCCTTTGTTAATTCAGGCATTGACTCATAAGGCTCAAAATATCCATGAACGCCAAACCCTCTTGCATGAACAACTCGTTCTGGAATACGTTCATGGTCAAAATGTGTCATTTTCTCGCGGAAATGAAAATCCTCCATAATGGTTGGACCACGATCACCAACTTTCAGTGACTCAGAGCTGTTTGAAATCTTTATTCCTTGATCCGTGCTCATTTTTTCACCTTGATTACTGTTCTTATACTCATTTAGCTGTTGATTTTTAGCATCTTGCTGATTTTGTTTATCATTTGACATGACTATACCTCCTAGATCTATGTAATTCATCATCTAGTTTGTCAATCGGAACCATATTTATTCCTAAATTTAGTAATAATTTTAAGTTCACTGAATCGTAAATCGTTACATACGTATTTTAAAGAAAAATTTGATATGATTTATAAGTAGGAGTGGTAAGATGAATGATTTGATTCAAATAGGGCCTTTAAATATATTTGTCCCTTATTTATTCTATATTGCTGGTATTATCGCATCTGCTGTGATTGCACACTTATTAATCAAACGTTTGATTAATTTTCCAATAAGGAAAAAACCAGCCGATTTAGTTATTGAATATTGGGTTGTATTCATTGCTGTATGGAAAATCAGTTATTTTATTAATTATCCCATGGACATACTAAATAATCCTTTAGCCATTATTTATTTTGATGGTGGTACAATTGGTATGATTCTAGGTTTTAGTGCACTTTTGTTATATTCGTTTTACCAAAAACAAAAGCATGAAGTTTCATTTAATGTTCAACTGATCTTAATGCTACAGTCTTTATTTGTATTTATAATTTTTGAAAGAGCATCACTGTTTTTATATGGCTTTGATCTTTACATTTTTCTAGAGGTTGTTTCATATAGTTTATTGATAGTTGTATTAGTTTGGAAGACCCCAAAACCGACTTGGTTCAATGTCTTTAAAGCATTTAGGTGGTTCTTAATCACCTGGGCTCTTTTTAGGGTCATCACAGACGAAATACACTTATATACAGGTCCATTAATGCTAGCATTATTCATTGCATTAATTACCTTCATTTTTGAATGGTACATAGTAGCTAAGCAGAAAGGAGATACAAAATGAGTATAATGATTAAACGTCTAATTGGGTTAGCGATCATAGGAGTTTTACTTGGCATAATAGTTTATAATACATGGTTTGATGATGATACAGCCCAAGGTGACCCATCAGAAGAAGCAGTGTTTGTCCAACCTGAAGGAGTAGATATTGATACAGATGGTGTTGATGTAGGAGATGTAGCACCTAACTTTCAATTAGAAACGCTAGAAGGTGAGGACGTTGAATTAGCGGATTTCAGAGGCCAAAAAGTATTTATTAATTTCTGGGCAACATGGTGTCCGCCTTGTCGTGCGGAAATGCCACATATGCAAGAAATACATGAAGAATACGAAGATGATGTTGTCATTCTTGCTGTTAATGCTACAAGTCAAGAAACTTCATCAGATCAAGTAGAGGAATTTGTTGATGAACTTGAATTGACTTTTCCAATCTTAATGGATGAAAGTGGCGAGGTTAATGTTAGGTACCAAGCACTAAGTTTACCGACGACTTATTTCGTTAATACAGAAGGAGAATTACAAGTACCAAGACATGTTGGACCTCTTTCATATGATGATATGATCAGAAAAATCGAAGAATTAGATTAAGTATAACTTTTACGAATCATGGCAATCCTATACTAAAAAAGGAGACGATCATGATGCGTAGGAAAGAACGATTATCATTTCAGGCTTTGGTGAGAAATGAAAAAGAGAAGATTTTAAACAATCCAGAAGAACTAGATAAGATTTATGACAAAATTGAACAGCGCATGGAATTAGTTAGAAATCCGAAAAAGCATGCATAGGACGGTTTAGTTATCAAAAAATAATGATTGTCACCATCAAAAGTTTAAGGAGAGATGTTGAATGCCTAATCATAATCAAAAGCCTAAACCGGACAATCGTCGTGACAATTTAAAGAAAATTCAAGAAAACATTGAAAATACACTTGAGAATATTCAAGAAGCTGAACACTCAGTGGAGACAGCTTCAGAATTCCAAGAAGAAGAGATCCGCCGTAAAAATGAGCGTCGACGAGAATCAATTGAAGGCATGCGCGATGAAGTTCGTGATGAACACGCACATCAAAAACGTAAGAAAAAGTAACTACTTTAAAAGGCTAGCTTTTGCTAGCCTTTTTAACTTGGTATAAAATATAGTAAAGAAATAGACAAACAAACTAGAGGGGGAAGTACTCAATTATGGTATTTAATGAAACAGAAATCAAAGTGCGATATCAAGAAACCGATCAAATGGGTGTTGTTTATCATGCCAATTATTTAGTCTGGTTTGAGATAGGACGTACACACCTAATAGAAGATTTAGGCTTTAAATATGCTGAAATGGAAAAAGAAGGAATTGTTTCGCCCGTTATAGATCTTGAAGCTAAATATAAACGACCATTAACATATGGCCAAACAGCAAACGTTAAAACATACATAAAAGAGTATGATGGATTTCGAGTTGTGTACAGATATGAGATTTACACTGAGACAGGGGAATTAGCTGTCACTGGTTCCTCGTCACATGTTTGTGTAAAGAAATCCAACTTTAGACCAATTTCAATTAAAAAGAAGTTCCCAGATTGGCATAAAGCATATACTGAAGCGATGGGTGAAGACAATGGCATTCGGAATTAAACGAGATGAATTAAAACAATGGAAAAAAGATGTTAAATCTGGAGAAATTGCATTTTTAACACATTACTGGGCAGATGATCGTTTTCCTAAAATGAATACAGTCACAAAAGTAGGGTGTAGTGACATTAGAAAGTTAAAACAATGGGGGAAGAAATACGGACTTAAACCGAAATGGATTCATCAAGATGAACGATACCCACATTTTGATTTAATCGGCTCATTTGAAGAAGACATTTTATTTGCAGAAGGTAAGATTGAACAATTGAAACGTTTTAAAAACATTTCAAACTAAAATTTATAATTATTCATGTGATGGTGAATTGAGTCAAAGGAACTTAAGTAATGCCTAGTTCTAGGTATGATTCAGATTAAGTCTTCACAGTTACAATTGAATGTTTCAAGTATGAATTCAATATTAGACGGTTCGATCTCTTTTTGTTGAAAAGTATTACTGTATTATCAATTCAAAAAAACACGTGAACAAGTAGATTAAAAGGAGTGCTCTTTCTAAAGAGAGCACTCCAGCACAGTAATTCCTAAATCTTATTGACCACTCTTGTTTTTACCTTTTTTGTTTTTTCTTTCTGGAATTGGATCAAATCCACCTTCATGAAATGGGTGACACTTTAATATCCGCCTAATCGATAAATAAACCCCTTTAATCACTCCAAACCGTTCAAATGCCATTAAACTATAATGTGAACAAGTAGGATGAAATCGACATGTAGGCCCTAATAGGGGTGATATGAAGTTTTGATATAATTTAATTGGCCAAACAAATAAATATCGCATGATCCGCTCACTCTATTCAGTCCGTTTATCATAAGTTATTGAAGCAATGGCATCGTGTAAGTGAATCGACTCTTCATTTAAACATTTAACTGAGAATTGAACAATTTCATCAATTTCATATAAATCACAAGAGACTAGCCTAACCATATCCTCAACAAATCGAGGGTTCTCATAGGCTTGTTCTGTTACCATCTTTTCATCTGGACGTTTTAGCACCGGATGAATGCGAGCACTTGCGTTCGATTCAGCAGCTTCTAACAAAAGAAACTTCCAATCATGCTGTTCTTCATTAAAATCTTCACTCAAAGTAACTTCCATTTCAATATTTCCACGCTGATTATGTGCACTATATTCACTAATTTCCTTTGAACAAGGGCATAGTGTTGTAATTTTCCCCGTTAAACCAACCTTTATATCATAGCCTTGTTCTTGGTCATAATGAACTTTAATCCACGCATCAGCATAGTTTAAGCCAGCTTTTTCTGAATACGGTGCTTTACGTTCAAAAAACCATGGAAATGATACAGTCATCTCAGCATCATTTTGTTCTAAACGTTCACGTAAATGATATACAAATGATTTTAACGTTTTTAAATCTAATACGAATCCATCTTCATAATAACTTTGCAGCTGCTCTGTAAAACGGCTCATATTAGTTCCTTTTGAACCTTGCGAAATAGAAGATGCGAAGTAAAATGTGCCAACACTTGTCTGAGTTTCTGGCGTTAAGGAACTATTGATCACAACTGGGTGTTTCACATTTGAAATTCCAACTACGTCAAGTTCAAATAAAAAGTCTTTCTTTGTATTTTGTAAATCCTTCATTTTACTTTTTTCCATCGGCTTATGTTTAGGTCCAGGTTCCACAGAGCCGAATAATTTATGACGTTCTTGTTTATTAGGTAGCTGTTTTTTTGCTGTTTCGTGCATATCAAAGACTCCTTTCAAATCTAAAGAAAAGAACATAACTACATTTAAATTATACATGATTATATTAGAGCTATTCAATTTTTTAAACTTAATCAAAATAAGGTACAATTTTAACATCTGAAGAAAAGCTTTTAATATGGTCAACTGTATCATCAAATAACTTTTCCGCCTCATCTAAGTCAAATTCATCTGCTTCTATAAGTGGCATAACTTGAAGGTCAATTAAGACATCTTCATGATCCTCATAATAGTTATAAGTAGGCATAACCTTCGCATTAACTACATCATAAGAAATCGTTTCTTTAGTAATTTCTTTCGTTAATTCAACCTGTGAAATAGCACCTATTTTACGCTCAAGCCCTCTTTGACCTGATAAAAAGTTACCTAATGAATAAATGACAAACTGGTTTTGATCATTGAAAGAAAACCAATCAATCGGCTGCAAAACATGGGGGTGGTGACCGAGAATGACATCTGCCCCTTCACTTGTTAGTAATTCAGTTAAATGGATCTGTTCATCATTAGGAAGTGGCTGATACTCTTGTCCAAAATGCATACTTACTATTACAAAATCAGTTTCTTCTTGCATGTTGTGTATATCTTCAATTATTCTTTGTTCATCAATTAAATTTACTAAATAATCTTTACCATCTGGAATAGGAATACCATTTGTTCCATACGTATAAGCTAAAAACCCAACAGAAATGCCGTTTTTATTTATAACACGCTTTGTTTGTTGGTCTTGATCACTTTGATAACCACCTACATAATCAATACCGATATCGTTTAAATAATTCGTCGCATTCATAACCGCTTCTTCACCGCGGTCAAGTGTATGGTTGTTAGCAATTGAAACAATATCAACCCCAGCATATTTTAATGCATCGCCAACCTCAAAAGGTGAATTAAATGTTGGATAGCCAGATAACCCTATTTCTTCACCACCAAGTATTGTTTCTTGGTTCGCAAATATAAGGTCTCCACCTTCTAAATAAGGCTTAATGGGTTCAAGCATGGATTTAAAATCAAACCCATCATCAGTATGAGCACCATCATAAACACGGTCATGAATTAAAATATCTCCAACAGCATTTAATGTTAAACTGGTATTAACAGTACGCTCATCAACCACTGAATGTGCTATTTCCTGATGTGAGCTAACTTTTACACTACTGCGGTCAGTTTCATTTACAGGGTTGATCATAGCCATAATAAGAACAAAGAGGCTAATGATACTTATTCCAGATAATACGGCTATTTTTCTCAAAAGAATCACCCTTAATTACGACTCGTTAAAACCACGTTATTTTAGGTTCTGTTTTATTTTTAATGCGCTTAATATTGTCGGTATGTCGGTATATGACAAATGAAGCTAAAAATACAGTAACAATAATTAACCCTAAATCTTGCATGATTAAAGAAGTGATCACGGCTGTCACACCAGTTAAAATGGATGCTAACGACACGTATTTAAAAAGCTTTAAAAACACAAAGAATGAAATAACTAAAATAATAAATAATAGCGGACTAACACCAAGTAATACTCCACCTGATGTCGCAACAGCTTTTCCACCTTTAAACTTCGCAAAAATAGGATAAATATGACCAATTACTGCAAATGCACCTACAATTAAAGGCTCTAAGTTAGATGCCAATACTATGACAATTAAAACAGGGATTGTACCTTTTAATATATCTAAAACTGTTACAACTAATCCTGCTTTAACACCTAAAACACGAAAAGTATTGGTAGCACCTAAGTTTCCACTCCCATGCTCTCTAACATCAATCTTATAAAATAACTTGCCTATAATTAAAGCACTAGGAATAGAGCCTATTAAATAAGCGATTATTGCATAAGTTACATATTCCATATGATTCTCCTTTTCTAAGACTTTGAATATACCTTATTTTATCAAATGTATCATGAATAAAGAAGTTAATATTAAAGATCAAGAGAAAATCATTAATATAATAGCGTCAAAGTTGAGAAATCGCTATAAAAACGCTATCCTAATAATTATCAAAAACATTTAAAATAGGAGAGATGACATGCAAAACCCTTCTAAAGAAACAATGAAAGACATTTTAGTGAACTCTAAAACAATCGCTGTTGTTGGACTTTCAGATAAAGAGAGTCGTACATCCTATCAAATAGCTAAAGCAATGCAGGAGAAAGGTTACAAAATTATCCCTGTCAACCCAACAGTTGATGAAGTATTAGGTGAAAAAAGTTATCCATCTTTAGCTGAAATTGAAGAGAACATTGATATTATTAATGTTTTCAGACGTTCTGAACATTTAGTTGAAGTTGCTGAAGATGCTTTAAAAACTAATTGTAAAGTATTTTGGGCTCAACAAGGAATCGTTAATGAAAAAGCAAATGAGCTGTTGAAAGAAAATCAATTCACAGTCATAATGGATTCATGCATTAAAGTCGTACATGCTGTAACAGTCTAAGAAGTCATAATTTGTAGTAAAATCTCTGCTATTAAGCAGGGATTTCTCATGTCTTAGCGAATGTATATCTCATACGAGGATTTATAGAGAAAGGGGTCTAATATAGTGACTCAATCAAAAGAACTTTACAACGATGATTCCATACAAGTATTAGAAGGACTAGATGCCGTTCGTAAAAGACCTGGAATGTATATTGGAAGTACTGACCATCGTGGTTTGCATCATTTAGTCTTTGAAATCGTGGATAACTCAGTAGATGAAGCTTTAGCAGGATACGGACAGTCTATAAAAGTAACGATACATAAAGACAACTCCATATCTGTAAGTGACGAGGGAAGGGGTATGCCTACTGGAATGCACAAAATGGGTAAGCCAACTCCTGAAATTATTTTCACTATTTTACACGCAGGTGGTAAGTTTGGCCAAGGTGGTTATAAAACGAGTGGTGGCCTTCATGGTGTAGGTGCATCAGTTGTAAATGCTCTATCTGAATGGTTAAAAGTAACAATCTATCGTGATGGTAAAAAGCATGAATTAAAGTTTGAAGATGGCGGAAAGCCTGTAACAGACCTACAAGTAATTGGTAATACACGCAAATCTGGTACAACCATACACTTCAAACCAGATGAATCCATGTTCACAACAACACAATTTCAATTTGATACATTATCAGAACGTTTAAGAGAAGCAGCCTTTTTATTAAAAGGTATTGAATTTGTCTTAAAGGACGAGCGTGAAGATACAGAAGAAAAGTATATATACCCAGATGGACTAGAATCGTTTGTCGACTATTTAAACGAAGAGAAGGATGCTTTACATTCTGTTGTATCATTAGAAGGTGAAGTGAAGGAAATTGAAGTTGATTTCGCCATGCAATTTAATGATGGCTATTCTGAGAACATCTTATCTTTTGTTAACAATGTTCGTACAAGAGACGGTGGTACACATGAATCTGGTGCGAAAACAGCAATTACTCGCGCATTTAACGAATATGCCAGAAAGATGCAATTTCTAAAGGAAAAAGATAAAAATCTAGACGGAAATGATATTCGTGAAGGTTTAACAGCCATTGTTTCAACGCGTATACCTGAACAACTTTTACAATTTGAAGGCCAAACGAAAAGTAAATTAGGTACACCTGAAGCTAGAAGTGCTGTCGATAGCATCATTGCTGAGAAGCTAACTTATTTTCTTGAGGAAAACCCTGATACATCAAAGATGCTAATTAAAAAAGCAGTTAAAGCACGTGATGCAAGAGAAGCTGCCAGGAAAGCTAGAGAAGATGCCCGAAATGGTAAAAAGCGTAAACGCAGAGATGCTTTATTGAGCGGAAAACTAACGCCGGCACAGTCTAAAAACGCCTCAAAAAATGAACTGTTTTTAGTTGAGGGTGATTCAGCAGGTGGTTCAGCAAAACAAGGGCGAGATCGACGTTTTCAAGCTGTACTCCCTTTACGTGGTAAAGTCATTAATACAGAAAAAGCAAAAATTGACGATATATTTAAGAACGAAGAAATCGCAACTATTATTCATACAATTAACGCTGGTGTAGGGTCAGACTTTAATATTGAAGACTCACAATATGATAAAGTCATCATTATGACAGACGCCGATACAGACGGTGCTCACATTCAAGTCTTGTTGTTAACATTCTTCTATCGTTATATGAAACCATTAATCGAACAAGGTAAAATATATATTGCCTTACCTCCATTGTTTAAAGTCTCTAAAGGAAAAGGCAAAAACGCTAAAGAATCCTATGCCTGGGATGAAGATGGGATGGACCGCTTATTAAAAGAATTCAAAAGCGGCTATACCATTCAGCGTTACAAAGGTTTAGGTGAGATGAATGCTGATCAATTATGGGAAACAACGATGAATCCAGAGTCACGCACGTTAATTAGAGTGACAATAGATGATGTAGCACGAGCTGAAAGACGTGTTGCAACGTTAATGGGCGATAAAGTTGAGCCAAGACGTAAATGGATCGAATCAAACGTTGCATTTGGTATGGAAGATGACGATACAATATTAGACAATGATAGATTGCTTAGCTAGGAGTGAATGGATTTGGCTGAACAAGCAAAGTATTTAGATTTACCATTAGAAGAAGTAATTGGTGACCGGTTTGGTCGCTATAGTAAATATATTATTCAAGACCGTGCCTTACCAGATGTAAGAGACGGTTTAAAACCGGTACAAAGACGGATCCTTTATGCAATGCATCAAGAAAAGAATACACATGATAAACCGTTTCGTAAATCGGCTAAAACGGTCGGTACTGTAATTGGAAACTACCATCCACACGGGGATTCATCTGTTTATGAAGCACTAGTTAGAATGAGTCAAATGTGGAAAGTTAAAGAAGAGCTTGTTGAGATGCATGGTAATAATGGTAGTATTGATGGTGACCCGCCGGCAGCGATGCGTTATACAGAAGCACGACTTTCAGGAATAGCATCAGAACTCTTACAAGACATTGATAAAGACACAGTCGATTTTATTCCAAATTTTGATGATACGGATTATGAGCCCATCGTATTACCAGCTAAATTCCCTAACCTTCTAGTCAATGGTTCAACAGGTATTTCATCTGGTTATGCAACGGACATACCACCACACAATTTAAAAGAAGTAATCAACGCTGTTGTATATAAAATTGAACATCCAAATGCTTCGATTGATCAACTGATGAAGAAACTACCTGGACCAGACTTTCCAACTGGTGGAATTATTCAAGGTGAAGACGGTATTCGAAAGGCCTATGAAACCGGGAAAGGGAAAGTTGTTGTGCGCGGTTTAGCAACAATTGAACCATTACGTGGTGGTAAAGAACAAATAATCATCACTGAGTTACCTTATGATGTTAACAAAGCAAACCTGGTTAAAAAAATGGATGAACTCCGTTTAGAACGAAAGGTTGAAGGTATTGCTGAGGTTCGTGATGAAACAGATCGAACTGGTTTAAGAATTGTAATCGAGTTAAAGAAAGATGTCGACAGTCAAGGTGTATTAAATTACTTGTACAAAAATACCGACTTACAAGTATCGTTTCATTTCAACATGGTAGCTATTTCAAATAAAACTCCTACTGTCATGACTCTAACAGGTATTTTAGATGCTTACATTGAACATCAACGTGAAGTCATCAAGAGGCAATCAGAACACGACCTAAAAAAGGCTAAGAACCGTGCTCATATCGTTGAAGGGTTAATTTATGCTGTATCGATTCTAGATGATGTGATTGCTACAATTAGAAGTGCTAAAGATAAGAAGGACGCTAAAGTAAAGCTTCAAGAACAATATGAATTTACCGAAGCACAAGCTGAGGCAATCGTTATGCTCCAGTTATATCGTCTAACGAATACTGATGTAACTGAATTACAAAAAGAAGCAGAACAACTACGAGAGAGAATCGCCTATTTAGAAGAAATTCTAGGAAATGAAAGCAAATTATTAAACGTTATAAAAAACGACTTGAAACGTGTTAAAAAGACTTATAAGAGTGAGCGTTTAACAAGAATTGAATCAGAAGTAGAAGATCTAAAGATTAACCTTGAAGTGATGATTCCTTCAGAAGATGTTGTCGTATCCGTAACTAAAGATGGCTATGTTAAACGAACAAGCCTAAGGTCATATATTGCTTCTAACATCGAAGACCTCCAAATGAAGGATGAGGATTATATATTGAGTTTATATGAGGTCAACACCACCGATACATTACTTCTCTTTACAAATAAAGGTAACTATCTTTACATACCAATCCACGAATTACCTGATATTAAATGGAAGGATATGGGACAGCATATAGCGAGCATCATTTCAATTGGACAAGACGAAAGGATTATTAAAGCTATACCAATACGTAAATTTCAAGATGACCAATATATATTAGCTTTAACAAAAAACGGTATGATTAAAAAATCAGTTTTAGCTGATTTTAAAGTGCAAAGATATAACCGACCAATTGTAGGCATGAAGCTTAAAGGTGAAGATGAAGTTATTAATGTTCATTTAACAGATGGACATCAAGAGGTCTTCTTAGCATCGAATACAGGTTATGGACTTTGGTATCATGAAGCTGAAGTAAAGCTAGTTGGTGTTAAAACTGCTGGAGTTAAGTCTATGACCTTAAAGGAAGAAGAGCTCATTGTAAACGGAGAAATTTTTCCTGAGTTAACAAACCCTAATTTATTTATCGTGACACAACGCGGGGCATGTAAGAGAATGAATATTTCTCAGTTTGAACAAGGTACTAGAGCAAAACGAGGACTAGTTATGTTAAAAGAATTAAAAAGACAACCTCACAGAATTGTAGGGTTCCATGTTGTTAATGAAGATAAAACAGTAGTTCTACAAACTGAAAATAGTGAAACACATTCTATGCTACCAATTGAATTTAAAGAACAAACGCGTCAAAACAACGGATCTTTTGTAGTAGATGCGGATCATCAAGGACAAGTAACAGAAACATATGTAGAAGCACAATATGAGAAGTGGTTTGGTGAAGAAACTGAATCTTAGACCATGAAGAATCTTTGACAAAATTAGTTATAATAATAAAAATCCGAACGAATTCATTAATGATGAATCGTTCGGATTTTTTGCTTTAATATAGAGGATGAAACGGTGTTTTTGATCGCTTACGGTGGACGATTTAACCCAAATGAACTTCTACTAAAGAAAGTTTAACTTGCCAATTAATCAAGGTTACACTTTGCCAAAAGCTCATTTTTTTACATAATGATTAACCCACTTTAAATAAATTCAGAAAATTTATTTGCTAGTTTTCTAAATTGTGATAAAATATTGACAAAAGGTAGGAGTGATATGTCACATTTAAAGGAAAAAATTATTCAATCATCTTTAGTTCTTTTCTCTGAAAAGGGCTTCCACGGTGTATCAGTAAAAGATATTGTTGAGTATTGTGATACATCAAAAGGTGGGTTTTATCACTATTTCAATTCCAAAGACGAACTTCTTTATGTCATTCACGATTTGTTTATATCATATGTGTTAAATGAAGCGAATCGAGCGAAAAAACGTCACAAACGCCCCATGTATCAACTCCATGAGATTCTCTATTCTTTCGTTAGAGTATTTGATTTATACAATGACCATATATCAGTTTTTTATCAAGAAAACAAATACTTAAAAGCTCATTTTGAAGAAAAGATTAAATTTAAACGTGATCAATTTAAACAAATCGTCATTCAAATCATTGAGGAGGGACAAAAACAAGGTGAAATTCGTCAAGAGTTGCCAACCATCATAACCAGTATGTCAATTCTTGGGATGGTGAACTGGACTTATAAGTGGTATAAACGAGAAGGTGAGCTTTCGATTGACGACATTGCAGAAGTCTATATTGACATTTTGTTTAAAGGTGTCTTAACAGACGAAGCGACCCAAGAGTATCATCAGTCAACTTTGCACAATTAAATAGTTTATTGTTAAATGCTTTAGTTAAAAGCTTTTTTATTTACTCCAACACAGACCAACCAGTCGGTCTAAATATAAAAGGGGGAGTTTTAAATGAACTTCACACTAAATGAAGAACAAGAAATGACAAGAAAAATGGTTCGCGATTTTGCTGAGGCAAAAATCCAACCACGTGCTGTTGACATCGATGTAAAGGCAGAATTTCCAGAAGATATTTTTAAAGAAATGGGTGAGTTAGGTCTTTTAGGTATTCCTTATCCAGAAGAGTATGGTGGTTCTGGTGGTGACACTGTGACATATGCACTTGCCGTTGAAGAGATAGGGCGTGTATGTGGAAGTACGGGGTTAAGCTATGCCGCTTCAGTATCACTCGGTTCATCACCCATTTACCAATTTGGAACTGAAGAACAAAAAAAGAAGTATTTAGTCCCGCTGGCTCAAGGTAAGGCTCTCGGGTCATTTGGTTTAACTGAACCAAACGCTGGTTCAGATGCAGGAGGAACTAAAACGACAGCTAAATCAGATGGTGATGACTTTATTATTAACGGTGAAAAATGTTTTATTACGAATGCCTCTTATGCTAAACAAATCATTGTAACCGCTATCACGGGTAAAGACGACCGCGGTAAAAATATCATTTCAGCTATCGTAGTTCCAACAGATACAAACGGCGTCACAATTACGGATAACTATGACAAGATGGGGGTTCGTGGTTCTAATACAGCAGAAATCGTATTAGAAGATGTAAGAGTACCCAAAGAGAACCTTATTGGAGACCCTAATGCAGGATTTAAGCAATTTTTACAAACACTTGATGGTGGGAGAATTTCAATTGGTGCATTAGGAGTTGGAATTGCTCAGGCATCTCTAGACCGAGCATTAGCATATGCTAAAGAACGCAAGCAATTTGGTCAATCGATTTCTAATTTCCAAGCGATCCAATTTAAATTAGCGGATATGGCTATGGAAGTTGAATTAGCACGTAATATCGTGTTAAAAGCTGCTTGGTTAAAAGACCAAGGTAAAGTCTTCTCAAAAGAAGCTGCGATGGCGAAGTTATTTGCTACAGAAGCTGCTTTCCGCTCAGCTAACCAAGCGATCCAAATTCTTGGAGGCTATGGTTATATGCGTGAGTATGAAGTAGAGCGTTATTTACGTGATGCTAAATTACTTGAAATAGGAGAGGGTACTTCTGAGATTCAAAGGTTAGTTATTGCTAGACAATTAGGTTGTTAATTTTTATAAGGGGGACGTTTGAATGCCATTAATGAATTTAACTGTCGGTCAGTTGTTAGATGAAAAGGCAAAGAAACACCCAGAGCATGAAGCAGCTGTGTATCCTGAAAAGGGGATTCGTTGGACTTATGAACAGTTTAACGAAAAAGTAAACGATGCAGCCAAAGGTTTAATGGCTTTAGGTATTGAAAAAGGTGAACATGTCGCTATTTGGTCAGATAACAAACCAGAATGGCTAACATCTCAATTTGCATCAGGTAAAATGGGAGCGGTATTAGTGACTGTTAATACGAGCTATCAAGCTTCAGAACTCGAATATCTATTAAAACAATCAGATGCAACAACTTTAATACTAGCAGAATCATTCAAAGGAACTTCTTATATTGAAATTTTAAAAGAGTTATGCCCTGAATTAGAAAACTCCAACAAAGGAGAGCTTAATTCAACAAGGTTACCAAAGCTTAAAAATGTAATTGTACTTAGTGATGAAGAGTATAATGGGTGTTATACATGGAATGAGATGATCGAATTAGGTTCACAGATGATTCCTGACTCGAGTTTTCAAGAAAGGTATGATTCTTTACAGTGCGACGAAGTGATTAATATGCAATATACTTCTGGTACAACTGGTTTTCCTAAAGGCGTCATGTTAACTCATTACAATATAGTCAACAACGGAAAGCAAATAGCTGAATGCATGAACTTCACAAAAGATGACCGACTATGTATACCGGTACCTTTTTTCCATTGTTTCGGCTGTGTTCTAGGTGTATTAGCTGCTGTATCAAAAGGCGCCACTATGGTTATTTTAGAGCAATTTGATCCAGAAAAAGTATTAAAAGCAGTATCTAGGGAGAAGTGTACAGCACTACACGGCGTACCAACTATGTTTATTGCTGAACTGAACCATCCTAACTTTGAGCAATATGATTTATCACATTTAAGAACTGGTATTATGGCTGGGTCGAATTGCCCGATTGAAGTCATGAAAGATGTTATAAATAAAATGGGAATTTCAGAAATTACCATAACTTACGGCCAAACTGAATCATCACCAGCAATCACACAGACAAGAACTGATGATCCAATTGAACGTCGTGTGAGTACAGTAGGAAAAAAGCATCCTAATGTCGAAATTAAAGTAGTAGAACCGGGTACAAATAAAGAAGTCAAGTCTAATCAACCAGGTGAACTTTGCACAAGGGGTTATCATGTTATGAAAGGCTATTACAACAATGAGGAAGAGACAAATGAAGCGATCGATCAAGATGGTTGGTTACACACAGGAGATATCGCTATTTTAGATGAGGATGGATATGTCCAAATAACGGGACGTATTAAAGATATGGTGATTCGTGGTGGTGAAAATATTTATCCACGTGAAATTGAAGAATTCTTATATCAACACCCAGATGTAGTAGATGTTCAAGTTATTGGTATACCAGATGCTAAATATGGTGAAGAGCTAGTGGCTTGGGTGATCACGCAGGAAGGCTCTGAAATTACTGAAGAAGACTTAAAAGCATTTTGCGAAGGAAGTATTGCCTATCATAAAACACCCAAATATATACAATTTACTCACGAGTACCCGATGACTGCAAGTGGAAAAGTTCAAAAGTATAAATTACGTCAACAATCTGAGGAATTATTGGCAAGACATTAAGAGTGAAGGTGATAACATGCAATCATTTGAACAAGTACCTGAAACTTATCAAATCGAAAGTTTTATAACTAATCATAAACAAGTTATTGACGCAAAAGTCATTACGATCCCACATCCAGAACATAACGAGTTAATAGTGGCTTGGGTAATTAGAGAAGACCAATCAGTAAATGAACAAGATCTCATTCAATATTGCCAACAATCTAATGAAATCAAATCTCCAGATCACGTATTGTTTACTGATGAATTTCCAACAACACCAAGTGGGAAAATCCAAAAAATTAGATTAAAAGAAATAGCACTAGAACAATTAAACCGATAAAGGGGTGCTTAATGTGTTTACTAAAATACTCATCGCTAACAGAGGAGAAATTGCTTCAAGAGTGATTCGTACATGTCATAATTTAAACATTAAAACAGTAGCGATATACTCTGAGGCAGATTTTGAAGCACCGTTTGTTAAAGAAGCGGATGAGAGTTTTTTAATAGGTGGTCCAAAAGTAAATGAAAGTTATTTAAATGTTGATGAGATTGTAAAAGTAGCTAAGGACACTGGAGCTGAAGCAGTTCATCCTGGTTATGGATTATTAAGTGAAAATACCGATTTTGCCAAGAGGCTTGAAGCTGAAGGTATTGTATTTATAGGCCCTGATTCAGGTGCTATTAATAAAATGGGGAGTAAATTAACTGCTCGTCAAACTATGGAAAATGCAGGGGTTCCAATCATACCAGGAACTAATGAACCGGTTGAATCAGTCGAAGTAGCCAGGAAAATTGCCAATGATATTGGATATCCAATTATGGTTAAAGCCTCACATGGTGGTGGTGGTATTGGAATGCAAATCGTTCAAGATGGAACTGAATTAGAAAAAGCATTTGAAAGCAATTCAAGACGTGCTGAGCAATTTTTTGGTAATGGTACGATGTTTATTGAAAAAGTAATAGAAGATGCCCATCACGTCGAAATACAAATACTAGCTGATCAATACGGTAATACTGTTCACCTTTTTGAGAGAGAATGCTCTATTCAACGTCGACACCAAAAGATCATTGAAGAAGCACCATCACCGTTGTTAAGTGAATCAACAAGACAACATATGGGAGATGCTGCCATTAAAGCAGCAAAGGCCATTCACTATAAAAATGCTGGAACAATTGAATTTCTCGTTGATGAAAGCCAAAACTTTTACTTTCTAGAGATGAATACTCGATTACAAGTCGAGCACCCTGTTACAGAGCAAATTACAGGAATTGATTTAGTTGAAGAGCAATTAAAGATTGCATATGGTGAAAAACTATCATTCTCTCAAAAAGACTTAACTATTAATGGTCATGCGATTGAAGCAAGAATATATGCTGAAGACCCTAAAACTTTCTTTCCATCACCAGGACAAATTACAGCATTTAACCCACCAATCGGGACAAACATCAGACATGATGTTGGTGTAAATAGTGACTACAAAGTGACACCTTACTATGATCCAATGATTGCCAAGTTAATCGCTTATGGTGAAACGCGAAGTGAGGCTATTAATTATTTAATAGATGCTTTAATTGACTATGAAGTAGAAGGAATCAAAACGAATATTCCATTTTTAATTGATGTAGCAAAGTCTAAAGCCTTTAACGAAGGGGATACAAGAACATCATTCATACAAGAATTTATGATTAAACAATAGGAGGAATTAACATGACAGAAGTTAAGGCAAATATGGCAGGTAACGTATGGAAGGTCCTAGTTAATGAAGGGGATTCAATTGATTCAAGTCAGGATGTTGTTATTTTAGAATCTATGAAAATGGAAATACCGATTGCTGCAGAAGTTAGCGGCACAGTGAAAGAATTAAAAGTGAAAGAAGAGGATTTTGTCAATGAAGGCGATGTGATCGCGATTATTGAGTAAGATCGCTTTAGTATGTTTAAAAGGAGCACTGATTCTATGAACCTACCAAAACAAGTGCAAATCAAAGAAGTAGGTCCACGAGATGGATTACAAAATGAAAAGCAGCTTATTCATACAGAGGATAAAATTAATTGGATTAATCAATTATCTGAAAGTGGTCTATCATACATCGAGATCACATCATTTGTTCATCCAAAATGGATCCCACAACTTAAAGATGCTGTTGAAGTCGCCAAGTCAATTAAACGAAAAGAAGGCGTCACTTATGGAGCTTTGGTTCCGAATATGAAAGGATTAGAGCGAGCGCTTGAAGCTGATGTTGATGAGGTTTCAATCTTTATGTCAGCAAGTGAAAGTCATAATCAAAATAATATTAATAAATCAATTTCAGATACTTATCCGGTACTTCGTGAAGTTGTTGATGAAGCAAAACAAGCAGGAAAGAGTGTTCGCGGTTATGTGTCAACGGTTTTTGGCTGTCCATATGACGGAGCAGTTGATGAAAACCAAGTCATTGATGTTTGCCATAATCTATTTGATATGGGAATAGATGAATTATCTTTAGGTGACACAATTGGAGTAGCAAACCCAGTACAAGTCAATCAAGTTTTAACTAAAATGGAAGCTCACTTTAGTAAAGAACAACTAGCATTACATTTCCATGATACAAGAGGAATGGCGTTAGCCAATACACTAATCGCACTTCAATTAGGTTATCATACTTTTGATAGTTCATTAGGTGGCTTAGGTGGATGTCCTTATGCTAAAGGGGCATCCGGTAATGTTGCTACAGATGACTTAGTTCATATGCTACAGGAAATGGGGATTGAGCAGTCAATTGACTTAAATAAGCTTTTGGAAGCGGGTCATTTTATTGAATCGAGTTTAGGTCAGCCATTACCTAGTAAGCAAATGGGCATTTCAAGAAAGGCTTAAAAAGGATGTGATGTTTTGAGTACAGTACAGTTTGAGATGATTGATGAGCATATAGGTACAATTACCTTAAATCGACCTGAAGCGGCGAATGCTTTCTCAAAACAATTGATGAAAGATTTTCATGAACAGCTTGATCAAATTGAAATTCATCAATCATTAAGAGTGCTCATTATTAAGGCACAAGGTGAAAAAGCATTTTGTGCCGGTGCTGATTTAAAAGAGCGCCGTACGATGAATCAAGAGCAAGTTGTAGATGCAGTTCGTCAAATTGGAGAGTTAGTCACACGTGTTGCTAACTTAAAAGTCCCGACGATCGCTGCGATTAATGGAGCTGCTTTCGGAGGAGGATTAGAATTATCGCTAGGCTGTGATATTCGCATCGCCAGTAAAAATGCAAAAATGGGATTAACCGAGACATCACTAGCCATTATTCCCGGAGCAGGTGGGACGCAACGATTAGCTAGACTGATTGGACTTGCTAAAGCGAAGTATTACATTTTAACAGCGAAACGATTCGATAGTTTTGAAGGTGAAAAAGTTGGTTTAATTGAAGAAGTTGTTGAATTAACAGATTTAGAAGACAAAGCGCTTGAAATAGCAAATCAAATTGCATCTAATGCACCGGTTGGTGTTCAAATGGCTAAAAAAGCTATGGAAGAAGGATTTGACCACGATATTCATACAGGTTTAAAAATTGAACGAGACAGATATTTAAACACAATACCAACAGCTGACAGGTTAGAAGCATTAGAAGCCTTTAAAGAAAAACGTAAGCCGACTTTTACTGGTAAGTAGAAAGGATGACATAAACATGGCATTTGAAGAACAACACCAAGCGATTCGTGATCGAATTGAAAAGGGTGGAGCTGAAAAATACCACGAAAAAAATGCTGAAAAAGGAAAAATGTTTGTTAGAGATCGTTTAAATAGGCTACTAGACGATGATTTGAATGTAGAAGATGCATTTTTCGCCAACTGTGTAGATGAATCATTACCGGCTGATGGTGTCGTTACAGGCTTAGGTAAAATCAATGGTGAGACTGTTGCGATTATGGCTAATGATTCAACAGTTAAAGCAGGTTCCTGGGGTGCACGTACAGTAGAAAAAATCATTCGTATTCAAGAAACAGCGATGAAACTAGAAGTGCCTATGCTTTACTTAGTCGATTCTGCAGGTGCACGAATTACCGACCAAATCGAAATGTTCCCAAATCGTCGGGGAGCAGGACGCATTTTCTATAATCAAGTTAAGATGTCCGGTCGTGTTCCTCAAGTTTGCTTACTCTTTGGGCCATCTGCTGCAGGCGGTGCGTACATACCAGCGTTCTGTGATATTGTTATTATGGTTGATGGTAATGCATCGATGTATTTAGGTTCCCCGCGCATGGCAGAGAAAGTAATCGGAGAAAAAGTGTCACTAGAGGAAATGGGTGGCGCAAAAATGCACTGCTCAGTTTCCGGTGTAGGTGACGTTCTAGTTAAAAGTGAACAAGAAGCAATTGAATATGCACAAAAGTATTTAACGTACTTCCCGCAAAACTTTAGAACGCAACCACTAGAGAAAGAAACAATTAATCCAGGTCAATTTGATAAAACAATTAGCGATTTAATTCCAGAAAATCAAAACGCACCATTTGATATGTACGAGTTAATCAATCGTTTGATTGATGAAGATAGCTTCTGTGAAATTAAACGCGAATTTGCAAAAGAATTGATTACTGGCTTAGCACGAATTGATGGTAAGTCAGTTGGGATTATCGCTAACCAACCCCGTATGAAAGGTGGCGTTTTGTTCCATGATTCTGCTGATAAGGCAGCTAAGTTCATTCAACTATGTGATGCGTTTAATATTCCACTCGTATTCTTAGCTGACATTCCAGGATTCATGATTGGTACAAAGGTTGAACGTGCAGGTATTATTCGACATGGAGCTAAGATGATCTCAGCTATGAGCGAAGTAACTGTACCTAAGATTTGTGTTGTTGTGAGAAAAGCATATGGTGCAGGATTATATGCCATGGCAGGACCAGCTTTTGAACCAGATGTAACAATTGCACTTCCTACAGCTCAAATTGCAGTCATGGGGCCAGAAGCTGCCGTTAACGCAGTATATGCTAATAAAATAGCTGAACTACCAGAAGAAGACCGCCCAGCATTTATTAAAGAAAAACATGAAGAGTATAAAGAGAACATTGATATTTACCGACTTGCTTCAGAGATGATTGTCGATGATATTGTACAACCAAACGATTTAAGAGATGTTCTGACACGAAGGCTAGACATCTACCAATCTAAAAACTTAACATTTACCGAAAGAAAGCACGGTGTTTACCCTGTGTAACGATTCAAGTACAGCATGGCTTAGCAATATTGTCTAAGTCATGCTGTTTTGTTTAGAATTTATTAATGAGTAAACGGAATGAGTTTAATATAATAATAATATGTAAACTTATGATTGGAGGAGAACTGATGACATATGATGCGATAGTCATAGGTGCCGGACTATCCGGATTAGTAACCAGTGCTGAGATTGCTAATAACGGTAAAACAGTGTTACTACTCGACCAAGAACCAGAAAGCTCCTTCGGTGGTCAAGCTTGGTGGTCATTCGGTGGGTTATTTCTAATAGATTCACCCGAACAACGCAAAATGGGAATTAAAGACTCACTTGAATTAGCAGAACAAGACTGGTTCGGCTCAGCTAGTTTTGAAAGAGAAGTTGAAGATTACTGGGGGAAACAATGGGCAAAAGCCTATTTAGAATTCGCAGCAAATGAAAAAAGAGATTGGTTAAGGCGTTTAGGGATTAGCCTTTTTCCTGTAGTCGGTTGGGCAGAGCGAGGCGGTTATTTAGCAGAAGGCCATGGTAACTCGGTGCCTCGTTTTCATATCGTATGGGGGACAGGTCCTGGGGTTGTTGAACCGTTCGAGAAGTTAGTAAATAAATTTATAGAAGGCGGAATGATTACTTATAAGCCACGCCATCAAGTAGACGAACTTATTACCGAAAACAAATCTATAACTGGCGTAAAAGGATCTGTTTTAAAAGACGATCGAGTTAAACGTGGGGAAAAAAGCTCTCGAGAAGTAGTTGGAGAGTTTGAGTACAATGCTGAACATATAGTCATTGCAAGTGGTGGAGTAGGGGCCAACTTTAATTTAATTCGTGAAAATTGGCCAGAACATTTAGGCAATCCACCCAAACATATGATTTCAGGTGTGCCCGATTATGTTGATGGTCGAATGGTTACAATTGCAGAAGATGCAGGGGCTAGAGTGGTGAATAAGGATCGCATGTGGCATTACACTGAAGGGATTAAAAATTGGAACCCAGTATGGTCCAACCATGGCATACGCATTTTACCAGGGCCATCATCAATCTGGTTAGATGCAGAAGGTAGACGTTTTCCAGCACCAAACTTTCCTGGGTTTGATACATTAGGTACACTAGAGACAATTTTGAAAACAGGCTACGACTACTCTTGGTTTATACTGACTCAAAAAATAATAGAAAAAGAATTTGCATTATCAGGTTCAGAACAAAATCCGGATCTAACTGGTAAAAGTATTAAGCAACTATTAAAACGGGTACTACCTGGAGCTCCAGAGCCAGTTGAAGCATTTAAAACTAAAGGAGAAGACTTTATTGTAGCTGATCAGTTATCTGATTTAGTTGAGAAAATGAACGACTTAACAGGAGATGAGCTACTTAATGAAGAACATATACGTAAACAAATAGAAGCACGTGATCGAGAAATTGACAATAAATTTACGAAAGACTTACAAATCACCGCACTTAGAGGTTCAAGGTTTAATAAAGGAGATAAGCTGATCCGTACAGCAAAACCACATAAAATATTAGATTCGAAAAACGGACCACTCATCGCAGTTCGCCTGAACATACTAAGTCGAAAAACACTAGGCGGTCTACAAACAGACTTATCCGGTAGGGTGTTAGGCCAAAATGATGAGCCAATTAAAGGTTTATATGCAGTAGGTGAAGCATCAGGGTTTGGTGGCGGTGGTATGCATGGTTATCGCGCATTAGAGGGAACATTTCTCGGTGGTTGTCTATTTACAGGTAAAACGGTAGGCAGAACAATCGGAAAATATAGTTAACTATATTTTTGTTATGTAAACTTAGTTTGAAAATTTATAGAATGGATAGAGGACTATGATTCATTACTCATTATTTTAGCGTTTGTATTGATTTCTTTTTTCTTTATACTTTTACAAACAATACTTAAGACTAATCATGATTACAACTTCATAATATTTAACATCTTGTTTTATATTAGTTTAATTACTGTAATCATTGGTGGCATAGGAATGGTCTTTAATTTTGAATTGATTAATTTTCATTTACTATTTGGAATTAGCATGATCATTTTAATCGGGTCAACTCTCAGCATGGTTACATCCATTTCTTTTTATAAATAGAGAGGAGCAAAGTGATTGGGATCTCGAATTATGCACTTAATCATAGCAAACCGCATTTTAAAGGAAATACAAGTTAAGGACAGTACGTCGTTTTTACTTGGAGGAATTGCACCTGATGCTGTATCACCAAAAGATGATTCACATTTTTATATAGGCGATCAAAGTGCCTTTACAAGAGCAATTGATTATGAAGGTTTCCTTACCAAATATCACGCTCTGAGTGATTATAATTATATTTTAGGATACTATACACATCTCATTGCTGATGATCTTTGATTACAAGGGTTTTATTTACCATGGTTAAAAAATCGTATGGAAGCCGATGAAGAATTATTTAAATCGTATCATCAAGATTTTTGGTTATTAAATGCAAAATTAATAGAATACTATGGTTATCAAGAGGAGTTAATCAATACTTTTGAATCGAGTCTTCCGCATATAATCAATATAGAAGAAGTAAAACAGCAAAATATTATCGACTTTACAAAACATATATTAGATGATTTAAATTATGACAAAGTTAATATAGATGAAAAGCTTCAAGTGTTTACATTTGAACAAATCGTTGGATATATTGAAACATCAGTTGATCAAGTTCTCTATAGACTAAATAGGAACAAGATTGTTACAGTTTAATTTTATCGGTAAAGGAGGGAGCTATGCAAATGAATACTATTTTAGCTATAGTTTTAATATCATCCATAGATCTTAACTTTGACCACAATCGTAATTTTGATAATAATGAAAAACCAAGAATTGAACTGCTAGAAGATCCTAATCTAAAAGAAAATGCACTATTACCTTTACCTAAGATAAGTGAAGAGCCATTCGAAAACGAACTACTACCTTTACCTGATAAAACCCCGATTCCTGACCTATTAGAAGAACAGAATTAATTAAAGGTCAATGCTTATTACCTTCTAAATCAAAAGATAATTCATTCAAGTGCTCTACTCCCATTACTAGAGAAGTTTTTTATGGAGGTCCCTTATCATTTTTATTTTAATTCTAGTCTTTTCAATCGTCGCTATTACTAAAGTTCATAAATTAGAAGACCGCGTTGAAGGTTTAGAAAGCAAATTATAAGTAATAGAAAGTAATCGTGAATAATAGAAAAGAGGCTTGGATTACAAATTAATCCAAGCCTCGTTAATATTAGTTTTGCACTTTTCCAATATCACGAATTTGATCAACAACATGTGGGTTTTCTAACGCTGATAAATCACCAGCGTCTTTGTTTAAATAGGCTGCTTTAATCGCACGACGCATTACTTTAGCATTTCGTGTTTTTGGTAAGTCTTCTACAATATGCACGGTTCTCGGTGCAATTGCTTTTCCTAGGCGATTAATGGCATGATCAATTAGTTCGTTCTTCAAGCCTTCTTCATTGTTTGGAACATCTTTCGTCACAACAAATGCAATTGGCTTCTCACCTTTAACTTCATCCGGAATACCAATAACGCCAGCTTCAACGACAGAGTCATGCTCTACGAAAATAGACTCAATTTCCGCTGGCCCTAAACGTTTACCAGCTACGTTTAAGGTATCATCTGAACGCCCCGTAATCGTATAGAAACCTTCATCATCATGGATAACCCAGTCTCCGTGAACCCAAGTATCTTTAAATCGGCTCCAATACGTATTTTCATAACGTTCATTTTCTTTATAGAAACCATTTGTCATACCGACCCAAGGCTGTTTAATGACTAATTCACCAACTTCATTTTCAACACGATTCCCTTCCTGGTCAAACACATCAACATCCATAGCTGGTAAAGCCGCATTGAACCCGACTGGAGCAATCGGTTTAACCAGTACGTTTCCGAAAATACCACCGGAAATTTCCGTACCACCCGAATAGTTGAAAATCGGAATTTTTTTGCGACATACTTTTTCAAACAGCCACATCCAAGGCTCCTCATTCCAAGGTTCGCCAGTTGATCCAATCAGTTTTAATGATGATAAATCATGTTGTGTCACATACGATTCATCTAATGTCATTAAAGTACGAATTAACGTTGGTGCAATTCCTAAATGTGTCACCTCGTATTTCTCAACAATTTCCCAAATACGATTAGGTTTAGGGAAGGTAGGAGTACCTTCAAACATTAAGATCGTCGCGCCATTTAAAAGCCCACCGTACACTAGGAATGGGCCCATCATCCAACCCATATCGGTATACCAGAACAAAGTATCACCAGGACTAACATCCATAGTAATTCCAGCATCAAATGCTGATTTTAACGGAAAGCCGTTATGCGTATGCAATGCACCTTTAGGTTTACCAGTTGTCCCAGATGTGTAAATGATCATATAAGGATCATTGCCATTTGTTTTAACTGATTGGAACTCATCATTTGTTGAAACTAATTCTGACCACGTGACATCTTTTGAATCGTCCCACGTCACCTCAGCACCTATATGCTCGACCATAAATACTTTTTCAATTGATGATGCACTTTGAACAGCTAACGAAGCTTCATTTTTTAAGTTGACAGACTTACCACCACGATTAAAACCATCTGCTGTAATTAAATACTTGGATTCTGCAGCATTCATTCGAGTTGAAATTGCTTCTGACTTATAACCAGAAAAAGCAGGAGAGAAGACCGCACCAATTTTAGAGATTGCTAGCATTGCAATCGTAGTCTCTGGAATCATTGGCATATAAATTGTAAAAATGTCACCTTGTTTAGCACCATGATTAACTAAGCCATTAGCTACACGATTTACTTCTTCATCTAGCTGTTTAAACGTGTATGTTACTGTCTCACCAGCGTCACTTTCCCATATAAGAGCATTTTGATCTTTAAACTTGGGATCTATTGCCCACTTTTCAACAGCATTATAAGCTACATTTAATTGGCCGTTAACAAACCACTCAGGGTACATCACGCCATTCGATAAATCTAGCGTTCGATCATAGTCTGTAAACCAATTAATATCTAATTCCTTTATCGATTCATGCCAAAATTCAGCAATATCATTAACACTATAATTATGAAACTCATTATAATGATCAAAACCTAAACGGCTCATAAATTGATAAAGTCGTGTTTGTTTTGAAGCGTTTTCATTAGGAAACCAAACTGCTTTCGTCATATAAGGGATCACTCCGATTCATATAGATTAATTTGCTTGAAAATTTTAATATCTATAGTCAATTATAACGTAGAACATTAGGAGTGAGAAGGTGATACGTGTAATCGGTTACAAGATAAGAATAAAACAGGACAACATATAGATCATTAGATTAATAGGAATATTAAAGATCTGCAACTAAGATAACTATAGGAAATGAAATAAGAATAGATTATAGAGTTAAATGAAAAAATAATTTTCTCATAACAATAAGTAACTTATAAATAATTATTGAGATTGCAGCAAAGTTAGTAACGACTAAAAAGATACAAACACTGACACAGCAACATTTAGAGTAGCTTTAATGAGATTTAATCCTAGTATTTAAACCATTCAATAACTTGGTATAATCAATGTTATGTAAACCTAAATATAAATTTCATAATGGCAAATACTTTATCATAAGTATCTCATAAGTATTTACCATTATAAAACTAATTAAGTATCTTTATATGTATTCATTTTACTTCTTAACATCTTTCAATCTTCTGGTAAGATATCATTTACTAAAACAGCAAGTTGTTCCTCACTTAATTCGCCTCTATAATGCGTTTCAATAGTTCCATCTGGATTAATAAAGTATGTAGTTGGAAGGTTTATAATCATATATTGATCAGCTATAATATCATCTTCAAGTAATAAATGAAATTCAAGCTCTGGGAATTGAATTTGAAAATCTTCAATAGTATTTCTTGATTCGCCAATATTCACTGCTAAAACTTCCAAACCTGAATCTCCATATGTATTATAAATTGATTGAATTGCAGGCATCTCATTGAGACACGGCTGACACCAACTTGCCCAAAAATTCACTAACACAGCTTGGCCACGGAGATCTTCTAACGTAATGGTATCACCATCAATTGCATTTAATGTAAAATTAGGAGCTATTTCCTCATCAAATTCAGAATTCATACGGTTTTCTAAATCAATTTCGACCTCTTCTTGGTTTATAATATGGTAATTGATCATAACCCAGATTAACAACCCTAAAAGCAAAACGCCCCCAATTCTTCCTACAACCTTATACAATGGCGCCCCCCTCTTCTGCTCTTCTGCATTGCCTAATAATTGGTAAAAACACCACTTTTCTAATTAAAAGATAATTCTCTACTTTTCTTATTAATAGTCACAGCACTTGCAAACAATAAACTAACAAAAACTAATAGTATACTAACACCAAATAAAGTAGACACTTCAAAGCCGCTCACTGTTTGGTTGATTGCTAGTATAAAGTTAATAATGTTATCCCTTTTCTTTTATCTTTAAAATAATACGACATGACCATAGCTAATGAAATTCCAACACCAACAAAAATTGCAATTAGGATCATTATATAAAGCAAAACTTCTGTAAACATGATTAGAACACCCTGCCTCTAAACTATTTTTCACTCATATTGAAGGTAGTGAACCCCGAAAGTTAGAGTTTTGATTATGCAGCTGGTTGGCTGGTTTGAGTTCGGTATCGTACTGGAATCGCACTAGACTTAAACCAGTTCACAATCCCCTTCAACTCTCATTTTTTGCTTTATGTAACTTAAGAGCGATTGCTCTCCACAATCAAAAGTATTTCACTCAAATCTTTCACTATGAAATCTGCTTTAACATTATCCCATTGGTTATCTTTTTTCCATACACCTTTCATACCTACATTTTGAGAAGCCTGTACATCCTTTACTGGGTGGTCGCCAACAAATATACTTTCTGACGGTGAAACATTGAGATTACCTAGGGCTTTTTGAAATATTTCAGGTTCGGGCTTTTTTATACCTTCCCATTCGGATATAAGAATTGTTTTAAAGTATTGATCGATACCTAAAGCTTTTATGTTATCCATTTGGAACTGCCCTTTACCATTCGTGATCAATCCAAGGCCAATATTATAATCCTTTAATTTTTCTAGCGTACTAATAAGGTTTGGAAGCGGAACACAGCTATCATGGAATTGACTGACATAGTCTTGGAGTAATTCTTCCCAAGTCAAACCAGTAATACCAAACTCATCAACTAACTGTTTATAGACCTTATCCTTCCAAACATACCCTCTATTATCAAGTTCTATAAACCTTGTTATGTATTTTTCTAATGGCACATGATTTACCCATTTATTAAATCGTTTATATTGCTTAGCAATAAAAATCTTTACTGATTTATCTCGATTTAACAAAGTTCCATCTAAGTCAAAAATCACTGCTTTGATCATATTCATGCACTTCCCATATAAGGTATTTACCTTTTGTTTCTATATTTATAAGTTAGCTTAAAAAAGATGAAAATTGTTAAATGATCAACTCAACCCTTGCTCCCTAGGTTTGAAAATGAACTAAATTCTACCATTTCCATCATATTGAGAAAGATGAGTAACTTGATTATAATTTTTTATCTTCCATTCATTTTCAGGGAAGTGAATATTACTTACACAGGCATTTTTTAACTTCGTTTTACCTGAACCAATTTTACCATCAGATATAGTAGCTAGTATCGAATTAATTACGGCACCGTGAGCTACAAGAAGTACCTTCTTATTTCTGAATCTTTTATCTACTCTCTTAATACCTTCCATTACACGTTGTTCTAAAGACCCCATATTTTCCTGGTTCGGAATAATTCCACCTGGAAATTTATGAAACCTTTCCTCTCTATCCATCCCTTCAGCATCCCCATAACCTCTTTCAAGAAATTCCTCCATTGTCAAGGTTGGTAATTTCAATTTGACATTTATTATTTCTGCTGTTTGTTTAGCTCTTTTTAACGGACTGGTAATAATAACATCCCAATTAGATTTTGATAAGAACATACTACATTCCTTTGCCTGCTTTATCCCTGTTTGATTTAGCGGGATATCTGTTCTCCCTTGTAATTTCCCTGCTAAATTCCAATCTGTTTCACCGTGTCTCACCATACATATAGTAGTTATATTAACCTCTCCCTTCTACTAATATAATCTGTACCTTTTATATTAAATTACTGATTCAATCACCCTACTTCTCTAGTTGTTCACAATTATCCTTATCATAATCATGCATGTCGTTAGCTTAATAGAAAACACCTTTAAATCTCTTCTGTGTATTTATGTTTATTATTTCATCAACATAAGCTCCTATTTAAATAAAGAATATGTTGTACAATCCCAATGTTTAGTAACTGTTTTTCTCTTTCCTTTCCAGCCTTTTTCCTTCAATTCTTTTGCTATTAACATATTAAAAAAGGCATGACCTACTAATACTATAGATTCAAATTCTCCTGCATAATCAATTAATTGTTGTGATGCTTTTTTTGCCCTAAGCTTTGCATTACTAAAAGACTCGCAACCATTAGAATAACCACAGAACCATAATATCCTTAAAATGAATGCCCATATACTCGGTCTTAATTTTAAGTTCAATAACTTCATTGAACAAATAGGTAACTCAGTTTCTCGAAATAAAGGGTCAGACAGTATCTTTACTTCTGGATGTAATAACTTGGCTGATTGAATGCTCCTTTTTAAATCACTGGTTACAACAATCTTTGCATTTACCACTATTTCGATCGTTTTGGGAGGGTAAGTTATTTCTTCAAATACTCCATAATTATCATACTTCTCAACCCACTGTTTAAACTCATAACAAGTTATTGTATCGTTTTCGATTAGTTGTGATTTTCCATGCCTAATCAATGATAATCTCATAGTTATCCCCTTAAGTAAATTTTAATAATAACAATGATAGGTATAAAAACCTATTCCACTATGCTTTTTGTTAGCACAAAAAACCAACACTCTTATTGAACAATCACCCCTGTCACTTAAATCCAATTCTTTTACATGCATTATACATTAAGAAGTTATAACAACCTCTTTATCAAATGATAAATTATACAAACAGTTCAAAACATCTCTTGCTTCATTACTATGTTCCGTTAGTGGTTTGCCCTCACACATTGGTACCTTACTGTATACTTTTCTTATACTAATAGGATAACCAATTCCTGTTTTCACTTCGTTAATTCTAACCTTATTTGGTTTAAAGAGTAAGGTATTCATTATCTCTTTGGCTTCATGAGAAGGAGATGTTTTTAATATCGATACCACATCTGAGTCTGTTAATCGGGCAAATTCACTTCTATTAATTAAATCTACTTTCCAGTGTAACTTTATTGACTCTGCTAATAATCTGTCTACACCAACCATATGTGGCGATAAAAATAATTGATGATCCGTCAAAATTAGTTGTAATAGATATTGTCCTGTTTCTTTATTTGTTTCTATACCTTTAGATGTACATTTGATTTGGGTCAGTAAATAATTTGGAAGTGTTTCTAACAATCCTGACATATAAGTGTCTCTAAAAAAGCTATCAAGGTGGTCAATACCTAATATATTCTCTTTACCTGTGATAACAGAAGGTTCATTTAAAATCTCTATAATCTTATTAGGTTTGATATTATATTGCTGCAATATAGAAGATACTTCATCTTCTAAAATATATTGTTCTGTTAATTGATGGTGGTTAAACTTTAACGTATTTTCTACAGCATGGTTCTGAAAATAGTTCTGTTTCTTTTATATGCAAAAAACTTCCTCCCTCAATAATTTAAACTTTTATCCGTTAAATCTTCTACCATTCTACTTCACTAGTTACCTCTACACCAATCCTAACATAATATTCCAAAAAAATATTAGTTGTACAAAAAATGACGATCAAAATTGTTGACCACCCTGTTCGACTCTTGTCACGATAGTAGCAATGCTATGCATTATTTTCCTTTAACCATTTCCAGATACTGTTTAGGAGTTTATCCGAATTCACACTTATATATGGTAATGGTAAATTATGAATAATTACTTTTATATTTTCATCTATAGTAGTTGCTTCAATTTGTTGTACATAATGTGGTACAAATTGATTTAAAGCTTCATAATAACGTTGGTGGGGTTCAACAATTTTTAAATGCTTTTCAAAGTTTCCTCTTCTTCGAGTATTATCATTTTCCTTTCTATATCTCAGCTTTGTTTTGCTAGCGTATAAATAAAAATACTTGTCTGGAAACCCAATTCTGCCAGCTTTTATTTGCTTTTGATAAAACTCATAAATAAAGTCTAAACTTTGATTGAATAATTTAAAATCTAAGCACCAGTTGTAACTTAGAGGTTGAAATAGATCACCATCAAGAATCACTGTATCGTGTTCTCTCAGTTTTTCTTGTGCTATTTGCCACCTTTCGACCTGACGTTCTAAATACCATGTTTTCGATTCTCTTTTAGGACGTTCAAATAAAAGGTTGACCTCTGGAATGATGTATGTATTTGTTTTTCTTGCTATTTCTTTACTAGTAGTTGTTTTACCTACCGCACTAGCCCCTTCCAAACAAATTACTGCCAAAATATCCACCCCTCTTTTTGCTCGGTTGTGTCTTCTTAAACATTGTGGAATACTTCCTAATTCTAGATGGCAATTGAGTAGAAAATAAGAAGGCTGGAATTTAGAATAGGTTTTTCGGATTTGCCCTCTCCTCGCTCAATTAACGATAAACGGAACAATTATTCTAACGCCCTTTCCAGTTGCTTTTTCCTAAGAGTTATAAAACTTGCTATAAGTAATCCGCTAATAATAAACAATGTTAAAGCACCGAGTATATTAGAAATTTCAAAAATATTTAATTGAAAATTGATCACTAGAGCAATAAATATTGCTAAGATCAATAATCCTCTTCTTTTACTTTTCCTGTAAAATGACATAAAAATGGATAAAGATATTACCGTTCCTATAAATACAGTAATTAATACCATTATGTATAAAAACATCTCTTCAGTCATGATTTACTCCCCTTTCTAAATATTACGTGAATTATACCATTTTTTGTGAATTTAAAAATGATTTTATCCAAATTTTCAAAATCCATAAACTGATAAGTTCTCTCTTACTTATTACATATTACTAAAGCTTTTACTTATCATAATGGTTAAGATTATATTAAATTCAATAAAGAAAGAAGTGTAGATAATGTCAAAAGAAATGAACTACGGAGATGATTACAAATTTATTCCGGCGACATCGATTGGCAGCGGTGTTGGCAGAGAATTACTTACTGACCTCTATCAGCATACCATTCAAGTCGTAAACCTATTCTTCTATGGCGATTCAAATAGTAACGAATTCGTCTTAATTGATGCTGGTATGCCAAGATCTGCAGATGACATTATAGCGGTTGCTAAAGAGCGATTCGGTGAAGATGCACGTCCGAAAGCGATCATCTTAACGCATGGGCACTTTGATCATGTCGGTGCGATTATCGAACTAATCGAATATTGGGACGTACCCGTTTATGCCCATGAGTTGGAAAAGCCGTTTTTAACAGGAGAAAAAGATTATCCTGAGCCTGATTCAACTGTTGAAGGTGGCTTAGTGGCTAAGATGTCTCCTTTATTCCCTAATGAAGCAATCGACATTAGTGGTCAGTTAGAAACACTTCCGTCTGATGGAAGTGTACCTCATATGCCTGGTTTCAGATGGGTCCACACTCCTGGGCATACACCAGGGCATGTTTCTTTATTCCGTGATGAAGACGGTACATTAATCGTCGGTGATGCTTTTGTGACTGTTAAACAAGAATCATTATACAGAGTGTTTACACAAGAAAAAGAAATCAGTGGACCACCTCGCTACTTAACGACAGATTGGCAACAAGCTTTTAATTCAGTTAAAAAGTTAGCTGAATTAAAACCAACACTGGCTGCTACTGGACACGGTGTTCCATTATACGGAGATGAGCTAACAGAAGACTTAAATGATCTTGTACAAAATTTTGAGGAGGTGGCTATTCCTGATCACGGAAAGTATATTTAAAATGCACTTAACCCCCTTTGTCATTTATACAAAGGGGGTCATTCTTAAAAATCGTATTGATCTTCTTTCTTCTGCTTAATCTCTTGATAAGTCTCGGTTAACACAACTGTGTCTTCTATCAAACGATCAATCCTTGCTAACACGTCGTGATTGACGATTTCTTTTCTATGGAAGTCAACTTCTTCAATAAATACATAAGTCTGGACGATTTGCGCTTTCATATAGCCTAAAATTGACTTTAAGTGTTGTTCAATAATAAGATAATGTTTTGAAGAACCAGCTGTCGCAAGCATCCCAACCACTTTATCACGGAAAGCATCAACTGGTAATAGGTCGAAAATATTCTTTAATGTTGCTGGAATTGATGCTTGGAAGATTGGCGTTCCAATGATAATCGCATCTGCATTCATTATTGTTTCGGTTACATATTTAGTATCACCGTCATAATCTAAATAGTTACGTCCATCACTAAATTGAACTTGATAATCTGCTAAGTCGATTAGCGTTAGTTCAGCTTCAGGATATTGCCTTTTTAACGACTCCACTGTGTAATCCATTGCGGTTCTCGTTTTAGAACCAACAATCGACCCGGATAATCCGACAATTTTCATCCCTCTTCCCTCCTCTACTTGCGTGTGTGCTTCTTAATCTCTGGTAGTATTTCAGATCCGATTAGGTCAATGTTACGTTTTAGTTGATCAAACGGCATCCCACCAAAGTCCATTTGGGCAATGTAACGTTGATGACCAAACAATTCGTGCTGATATAAAATTTTCTCAATAATTTGTTGTGGACTACCAATATTCATGACATTATGTGGATCAACACCTTGAGCAAAGTTTTGCTTCGGAAAGCCTTGTCCATTCGTCTTCTTCATACCTTCATTAATATGAGGATACAATTCTTTAAGTGCTTGTTGTGATGTTTCAGCTGCATAGAAAAAGCCAGCTGTCGCAATCGGTAATTGTTCTGGGTCATAACCATTCATACTAGCCGCTTCACGATATGCATCGACCGTTCGTTTAAATACGGTCGCCGGTCCACCTAAATGCGCCATAAACATCGGAACGCCAGCATAACCTGCTTTTACAGCACTCGTTGGCGAACCACCTACCGCACGCCAAATAGGCATCCAACCATTTTTCGGACGCGGTAATACGTGGGCATCTTTAAGTGGTGCGCGATGCTTGCCACTCCAATTAACGACCTCTTCTTCATTAATTTTACGTAATAACTCAAACTTCTCTTCATATAGCTCTTCATAATCTCTTAAGTTATAGCCTAACAATTCAAAGTTCCCGACACGAGATGCTCGTCCTGCAACGATCTCTGCACGACCTTTGGAGATTAAATCAATTGTGGCGAAATCCTCATACACACGAACAGGGTCAAGTGTACTAATAATCGTTGATGAGCTTGCAATTTTGATCTTTTCTGTCGCTTGTGCAATAGCACCAAGTACGACAGAGTGAGCTTGTGTTGTAAAATAATCTTGATGGCTTTCACCAACACTAAAGAAATCAATTCCCGCCTGTTCCGCTAATTGAGCTAACTCAATTATTTCTTGAAGACGTTGTTCTGTAGATATTCGTTCACCTGTCTGTGGATTTGGTAAATGATCGCCTAAAGTATATAGACCAAATTCAAGACCGTTATCAGGATTAATACGATATTTTTCCATGATGATCAGCCCTTCCATTCTTTTGTTTTTCTTTATTTTATCTTACAATAATATTATCAACGAAAACTGCTTTAAATGAAAGTACGCACTTTTATGAACCATAGTATACCAAAAGATACTATAAGGAGTGTTCCTCAATGGAAGAACGTCAAGTAGAATTATGTCGTGTTGAAGATGCTTTAAGTATTCTAGTCGGCAAGTGGAAACCGATTATATTATTACACCTTTTACATGAAGGTACTCACCGTTTCAATGAACTTAAACGTAAATTACCGGGGATTACACAGAAAATGCTAACGAAACAACTGCGTGAATTAGAAGCAGAAGATATTGTAGAACGCACAGTTTTTCCTCAAGTTCCGCCAAAAGTAGAGTATTCGATCAGTGAATACGGTCAAACCTTAGAACCGATTTTAGAAGCAATGCACGAATGGGGAACGAATCACACACTTAGAAAGAGACAAATAGAACAAAATAAGGATGAACAATAAACTGTCCATCCTTGTTTTACACTAATTCTTTATTTAAATAATGTAATAGATCCGTTAATGATGCGTATTGTTCATCATTAATCACATCATAATACTGGAATATCGGTGTGTAACTCTTGGTTAACCTTTCATTCACCGCTTCTAGATCTTTCTCAATATCTTCAATTGACTTCTTATATTTATCTTGAATTGGTAAATCAGTATACTCGCTTGCAAATTGAACTTCACTTTTTGCAATCGTGCCATTAAAATGAGGCGCCTTTGCCTTTATATCCTCTAGAAACAAAGTATGATCACTTATAATTTCGTTATGACTATATACTCTTACCGTTAAATCTAAAGTATCATTAACCATTAACTCTGCTCTTCTTTGTCCTATTGATGCAACGATAAACACATTACTATCAGAAATCTGAAAATCTCGTTTATAAAAATACTCCTTAAATTGTTGAATGGCCTCTTTCACTTTTTCAAACTTAATTTTTTTATAAGTTGTCGACTCATTCAAGCTTTGATACCCCTTGTTTAATTGTTTATAGGCCTTTTTAAGATTGCGATCTAATTCGTTCAATGCTAAGTCAGTATGAATCATCTCTTTAGCTTCATCAAAGAACCCCATTGACTCATCCCCTTTCTTACTAATAATTACGATTGGTATATTGTTGATATACATGACAAATTTCATTTTTATAGGTATTTTCTATAACAATTAAATCACTTATATTCATATACATAGATTATTAGATTGCCAATTGCTATAAGGAGGGATCGCAATGGGGTTTTGTCTTTTGGGGTATCGTTATTGTGGACCGGGCTGTAGTGGTCCAGGTGCTCCTGTCAACCGGATTGACCGAGCATGTAAAGCGCATGATGATTGCTATAGAAGAAGAAGTCATTCAAAAAAACAATGTGATGAAGCATTTATTCGAAGGCTTGATCTTATAAAACAGCAATCAAATTATGAGGGTCGCCACGCTCGATTAATTCGAGATGTCATGAGTATTCGTCTAAAATTTTATTGGTAAACTCATAAAGTCATTCTGAGATAATTAATTGTAATAATAGAAAATCCGAACGATTCATCATATAAGTGAACTCGTTCGGATTATAGCACTACGATACCGACTATTCTTAACTTCTATTTACCCTCTACAACCTCTTTTAATATCTCATATGAACGCTTTTGTTTATCGCGGTCATAAATGTAAGTAATTGCCATAATTTCATCTACATCAAATTGTTCTTGAAAACTAGTTAATTGTTTCTTCACTGTTTCTTTGCTACCTATTAATGAAGCGCTAGTCATTGAATCGACAATTTGCTTTTCAGAACCTTTATAGTATGCCTCTATATTGTCAATTGGAGGACTAAGTGGCTTTTGGGTACCTCTTACAACATTGAGGAAAAATTGCTCTACTGTTGATTTTTCACGAATGGCTTCTTCATCTGTTTCTGCTGCAATAACATTTAAACAGACCATCATGTATGGCTCATCCAGGTACTGTGAAGGTTCAAATTGTTCACGATAAATCTTAATCGCTTCACGCATGTGACGAGGAGCAAAATGTGCAGCGAATGCATAAGGTAATCCTAATTTAGCCGCTAGCCTAGCTGAATCAGTTGATGAACCTAAAATGTAAACAGGAATATTTGAATCAACACCTGGGTATGCTTTTACAAACCCTTGATTCTCTTGTGGTCCAAAATACTTTAAAATCTCTTTAACGTCATTCGGAAAGTCATGAACAGAATCATGCTTCGAACGTCTGATGGCACTAGCTGTTAATTGGTCTGTACCAGGCGCCCGACCTAAGCCTAAATCTAATCGACCTTTATAAATGGTCTCCATCGTCCCAAACTGTTCTGCTACAATTAGCGGTGAATGATTAGGAAGCATGACACCACCAGACCCTACGCGAATTTTTTCCGTATATTCTAATGTATGTTTCATTAACATCGTCGTTGCTGAACTTACCAAAGTCGAGGTGTTATGGTGCTCTGCGATCCAATAACGTACATAGCCCATCTCTTCTGTTACTTGAGCTAAATCAACCATTGCATCAATGGCATCTTTGGCATTTTCTCCTTCTCTAATTGGTACTAAATTTAATACAGATAAAGAAATGTCTGTTTTAGTCATATTGCATAACCCTTTCTTGATTGCTAGAAAATATAAACTTTGTCCTACCTACTACATAATTACAAAAAAGCAAGTTATTCTTTATTTAATTCAAATCAATCTTATCAGTTTCATATTTAAATTTGAATCAATTTGCTTTATCAGCATAATAATGCTCCTTTAATAATAAATTATATAAATTTCCTTTTATATGGAATACTATTAATCTATTAAACCATTTATGAAGGTGGTTGGTCTTACTCATCTCCTTACCTAGCCCACTTTTCTGAGGGCTAGGTTGATTTAATCATTCTTTTCTTGAACAACAAAAGTCATTGTTGCTTCATATTCAACTCCTTCATCTTCTAATTCTGCACGAATTAAGTAATAATCTGCTTCACCTGCTTCCCAACCAAATTTTCCGTTTAGGTCTGTTTCTAGCTGGATGTCAGCTGAATCACTTCTTCTAATCACAGAAACGTCCTCATCTTCAACTGGTTCACCATTTAATATTAATTGAGCTGTAATAAATTCCCCTGGTGTAGTGACGACAGGGTTAAACATCGGTACAATTTCTGCTCGGTCTGAGGTGACAGGCTGTTCATAACCCGTCATCTCTTCCACTCCTTCTATTGTTGGGGTTTCACTTGCTGCTACAAAAGCTTTTGCTGTTCTAACTCTTGCTTCTTCCTGATCGCCATATTTAAAATCCCCTTTTGCCGTAACAGTATAAATACCGTCTTCATCTGTTTTAAACGATCCATTGTAAAAGTTATTTAACCCTGCTCGGTCATCATCAACTTCTGAAACCTCTCCCATGTAATAAAAATCACTTGTCATATCATGTTCCTTTTCAGACGGAGTTTTTACGATCACTTTCGTATCTTGAATTCCCCATTTACGGTCAATTCTATAGCTAGTATGCTGATCTGAATGATTTCCAAAATAAAGCTCCGTGTACGCTTTTTGACCTTTTTCAACAATTGGTGTATTTATTTCCACCCATCCATTATGCGCCGAAACGTTTACGACAACAAACAATAACGCCAATACACTTAAGCTTGTTGCAATCAGGTATTTCATAATCATCACCTCAATAGTTCAATTTCTTTTTTTAGCGTTCCAAAATCCTTCTTTTTTAACCGCCATAAAAACAATATTCATAAACTACATTTAATAAGAAAGACTATAAGTAAATGATTGATTCAGGAGGCACTAATATGAATGAAGGACACGAAGATATTATTACTATTTATGATGATGATGGTAACGAAAAAGAATTCTCAGTAGCAGGAATGTTTGATATGCATGAAGAGTCTTATGCTTTATTAAAAGATGAAAATGAGATCTTTGTTATGCGCGTTGAAGAAGAAGGTAATGATCAATATTTAGTTAAAATTAACGACCCAGATGAGAAAGCTTCGATTTTAGAAGCTTATGAAGTAGCAACAGAAGCAGAATTCGACGAGGAGTCCTAAGGCCGATATGAGTAAAAGGATCATTGAAGCAATCCCACGAGAGATAAGGGAGAAATACCACAACGAGATTGAAGGGGTAAAGTTTACTAAAAATTTTCGCTCCATGACTTGTGAAGAGTGGTATATTTTCTTACCTTCTTATAGAGAACCAAACACTAAAGGAGCAGCAGGGAAAGCGATCATTCATTATAACATCTTCGACAATAAAGAAGTGTTTATTAATACGACTATAATATTTGAAGACCCCGCCTTATCTGATCCTAAACTTCATTCTTTCATATATTTATTATGTGATGAAATTGTGAATCGACTGGTTGGTTATGCTGATACGTTATTATCCGTTCACGCAGGGGAGAATTCGTATAACGCTGAATATAGAGAGTAGAGATTGGGGATCACTCCTTCTCTACTCTTTTTAAATTTAGGTATGTCAACATTAAATTAATGCTCTCGTATGTAAACAGCCATTCCAAGGCTCCCGTAAGTAATTTCTTGCCAACACCACGACCTTACTCAGTTTCTTTAACAGTAAAAAAATCAATACTACCATCACCAAATTCAGGCTCTGCCTCGACATAAATATACCCAATGAGAATACCGTCGTTAGTCTTTATAAAAACTCTCTTATCTTCATCTAAACGTTTGATAATCTGTTGATTACTATAGTAAGCGCCAGATTATGCTTCGTCACGAAGTTGTTTCATATCGTCGTAATACTTTGGGGTCATGTCTTCAATGGAATCACCCTTCAGTTCATGGCGATCATTGTGTTTAAAAGTTAATATTGATTCATCACTATGCTTTTCAAATGATACATCTTTGGCAAATTGACATGCTCGTTCATTTTTCAAATTCGGAAACATTTCTAACGAATCAATTTCATTTGTAAGCAAATCTGTCATCTCATTCCACATGTCCAAAACGATATCCTACTTACTCGGAACTATGAATGGCCCCTATATTTCGGCATTACTATTTTCAAAATCTGCGTCAAAACCTAATACACCTACTAATTCATTACCTTCATACGGCACAATGAAGCTATCCGTATAATTAATATCATCCATATCATTTTTCATACAATCTACAATTTCGTCTTGTTCTTTTCCACAAAAGCCAATATGTGACTTCATGATGATTAAGCTCTGCGATAAAATGAGATATTTTACCGAGTTCATCTTGATTAATGATCCTTATTTCCATCATAAAATCCTCTTCCCTCATTAAAAATGGTGAGACTCTGTTAAATCAACATAATCATCTACAATCACACCTTTTTTAACATAATCTATTAACTTACTAGTTTCAGATTCTACTTTGGATCTACCACAATCCGTCTTAAACCAATTATCGATTCTCGATGTACGATCATTCACAGCACACAAGGTAAATTCAATCCAACCAGGCATGTATGTCTTTAGGGTTAAATAAAGTCTGCGCATATGAAAAGCTGTCGTCACGACGATTACACGCTTAATATTATGTAAATCAAATGCTCGATCTAAAACTAGCATCGAAGATAATACATTTTCTTTCGTATGTAGTGATAAGTCTTCAACTAAAATGTCCTTCTCAGGGACACCTTGTTCAATAGCTTTTTCTTTAAGAAGTGTGACTCTGGCAAACTTGAACCTTCCCAAGTCACACCTCCTGAGAATAGAATTCTCCCTGCTCTACCTTCTTGATACAACTGAACAGCTATAGGTAAACGGTACTGCACAGCTTTACTACTCCCTGGAACAAATATTAAATCACCATTCTCAAAATCATCTTCTATGTTTTCAAATAAGAACTCTGTCATTTGTAAATCAGTAAGTTGGTCAGGTTCTAGCTGGGATATTTTAATTAACATAGTTCACCTCAATGTTTAATTCAAAATTTTACCCTTATGTACTTCGTGAAGTATGCATACTTTAAAATATATTTAGAAGTTCTGCAAAGTCTTCAATAACATAATCATATTCACTTACTTCACCAAAACCATACTTTGCATAGACAAATGGTATTCCAGCATATCGTGCTGCTTTCAAATCACCATTTGTATCCCCAACATAAATTGCATCCAATAAATTATTCCTCTCGATCATTAATTTAATATTTTCCCCTTTTGATAGCCCTGTTCTTCCTGGGTTTTCATAGTCTAAAAAGTATTCTTCTAGTCCGTGATACTTATAGAAAGCTTCTATATATCCATCTTGGCAGTTACTCACAATATATAATTTATACCTTTGTGACAGTTTTTCAATTACATTTACCACGTTTTTATATAAATGACCACCTTGTTGTTCTAAATAAACGTTTTCTTGTTCACAACATTCTTTTAATACTTGTTTTTGTACCTCTTCATTCAAATTTGGGAACAACTTTTCACCTAATTTGCAGGCCCATTGTTTCCTTAAAATCATCCTTTGTTAATTCTTTATTGATCTCTTCGTTTTGTTTGATTACATTATTCCAAGCGATTAATACAGTATCTCTTGAATCCCATAAAGTTCCATCTCAATCAAAGATTATACTGTCCATTTTATAAAGCCTCCAAAACTATAACAGAATATTATGTCCACTTAATTTTAACACAATATTCCAAGAATTGATCAATAAAAAAACGACCAACCTTGTTGATCGTCTACGAAAATTACTCTTCTATCTTTTAGCAATTTTCAAACTGAAAACTTATTAAATATAATTTAACAAACGATCAAAAGAATAGACCTCAGCATAAGGTTTAATTTCAGTATTATTCTGGATCTGATGAGGGTTAAACCATATACCGTCTATACCTGCATTTTGACAGCCACCAATATCTTTTTCTATGTGATCTCCAACGAACAATACATCTTCAGGTGGTACACTAAGCTTATTTAATGCTATTTCAAATATGCGTTTGTCAGGTTTACTGAACCCTACTTCTTCAGAGATAATGATAGTTTCAAAAAATTCATTTAAATTAGTGTTATTTATTTTTGCGTTCTGTCTCTGAGTTGAGCCGTTTGTTATAATCCCAACTTTAACTTGCTTCTTTATATTATTTATCGCATCGATCATGTTTTGGTTTATAGAAAAACAACGAGGGAAATGATGATCCCAAAAACCTTGTATGTCATTGTTGTTTGGCAAAGGATATTTAGGTGGGAATTCATCGAAAAAAGGTTTTAGAACCCGTTCTTTATCACCATTTCCATACCCTATTACATCATGCTCTTTAAACCTCTGCAGCATGTGTTTTTTTGCTAAAGGCGTAACATTCTCATAACACTGTTCACTAATAATCGAAAACAACTGATCTACTGCCTGATCTCTATTAAGTAATGTGTCATCCAAATCAAATAACATTGCTTTATAAATTTTCATATATGCCCCCTTAAACCGTAAACTTCCAATGTTGAATCTGGCTTAAAAGCTATTTCCCAAATATTTAGTCTCTATTTCAACCTCTTTAACTATCTTATCAAAATATACTTTATAAGCCTTGGAATTTGGCCTCGAACTTACGACTTTACTTACTTCTTGATCAATATAATGAAGAGCGACACCATCATCAGTAGCAAAACCTGATTTTACTTTACCCTTAACTACAAGCTCGTGATAAGAAGGTCTTCTATTTTCTTCGCCATCATAATGAGGGCAATTACTTCCTTTTAAGAACCCTAAACACTTCAGTGGTTCGAGCTTATCTCCAAATGAATCAGAAACCCCTTCTTCAAACCAACAAATGGAACCTGCACTGATACCTGCTAATACTATTCCTTGTTCCCAAGCCTTTTTTAAAATCGCATCTATTCCCCATTCTTTCCATAAGATCAGCAAGTTTTTGGTGTTACCACCACCAACATAAATGATGTCTTTCTCTAATAGAAAGCTTTCCAAGTCTCTTCTAGGTGGTTTAAATAGTGATAGATGTGAAGGTTTACAATTTTGTTTTTCAAAGAAGTTATAAAACCTTGATATGTAGTTTTCTGAATCTCCACTAGCTGTAGGAATGAAACAGATCTTGGGGGTTATTTTATTTGATTGATTAAGTACATATAAATCTAACAACGGATTTTCTGGCTCCATAGAGAAACCACCGCCTCCAAGAGCAATTATTTGTTTCATCAACTTACCTCCCTCCTGTTTTATGTCTTATACGTTTGGCTATTTGTTACAGTCTCTATTATATCTTCAATAGATCCAATACATTTCTCTACTTCAGATAAATGATAAAACGTACTCGTAGTTTCAAGGTCATTTACTTCATCATTGGATGAGTATAGATAAATTCTCTTTCCTTGTCCAAGTGCTATACCAAACTCTATGTGACTACCTTTCCCTCCTGGTAGTAAGACAATAATGAAATCTGCTTGTTTATAGTAATCTAAAACTGACCCAGAATCGCAATTGAAAACTGACCCAAAGTAATAGAAAATTAC
>NZ_BAAACZ010000012.1:0-10583 GCF_039521975.1 Alkalibacillus silvisoli
TCCACACTTATTAAGAATTTGGAGAAGGGTGATTTATAAGCCCTTTTCCACCATGAAATCCGAATACCCTATTTTCTTAGTCAAATTTTCCAATCTAACAAATAACGCTCAAAAAATGTTTTAACTACAATTTTTAAGCGAAATGAAGGGGGCTACCAAGCTTGATTAGCCTATGATATAACTAAGTTAACAAGATCATAAAGGGGGAATACGAGTTGGAAAAACAGCACAATTGCCTCACCTGTGTTAACTTACGGAACCAAATAGAGCGTCAAAGTGATTTGATTTCGCAGTTAATGCGCATAGTCGCAGCGACCAATAAGCGAGTAACAATGTTGGAACACGACATTTCAAATGTAACCTCCGAACCCAATGCAAAATATTCCTATCCCAATAAACCCTCATGTCGAGTAAATTAACCGCCTTTATGGTCTTGAAATTTTGGATCAGGTTGAATAGAAGAGATTCTTTTAACAAAAGATCTCTCCTAATCACCTGATTTTTTTTTTGCATAAATCTGCTGAGTGAAATCTCTCATTTTAATACTACACGTCTAAAATAGTCATATATTTAACGGCGCTCGTGATAGATTTATCGGCGCTCGTGATAGATTTATCGGCGCTCGCGATAGATTTATCAGCGCTCGCACGAATTTAACGGCGCTCCCGATAGATTTATCAGCGCTCGCATGAATTTAACAGCGCTCGCAAGAATTTAACAGCGCTCGCACGAATTTAACAGCGCTCGCATGAATTTATCAGCGCTCGCAAGAATTTATCAGCGCTCGCGATAGATTTATCGGCGCTCACCCGAATTTATCAGCGCTCAAAAATTCTTATCAACTCCCACAAAAAATTAGTCCCAATTTCTTAATGTTTAATGAACTTCCACTCCGATTATGATAGAAAAGTCTGAAAATGACATGCTCCGTGTGCAATCAACATATTCTGTTAGTTGTCATGACTGTTTTGATAGTGTTATCATTATAGTTGGATTGTTGTAAACAAGAGGATACGAGGTGCAAATTAATGAAGCAATTATTATCAAAGGTTTTTGGCGATCTAAATGAGAAGCAGTTAAAGAAACTTCGTAAAAAAGCAGACCAAATAGAAGCTTTAGAAACTGATATTCAAAAGCTGTCTGACACAGGATTAAAAGAGAAAACAGGAGAGTTTAAAGAACGTTATCAGACTGGTGAATCGTTAGATGATTTGTTAGTTGAAGCATTTGCTGTCGTAAGAGAATCAGCTAAGCGTGTGTTAGGCATGCGTCCTTATTATGTTCAGCTAATTGGTGCAATTGCGATTCATAATGGCGATATTGCTGAGATGAAAACAGGTGAAGGTAAAACGCTTGCTTCAACCATGCCTGCTTATTTGAATGCGATTTCGGGTAAAGGTGTTCACATTATTACCGTTAACGACTACTTAGCTCACCGTGACTCGACTGAGATGGGCGAGTTATATGATTGGTTAGGCTTAACAGTCGGTTTAAATACGAATGACCTTGATAAAGATGAAAAGCGTGAAGCTTATGCATGTGACATTACGTATGGTACGAATAATGAGTTTGGTTTTGATTACTTACGTGACAACATGGTGTTATATAAAGAGAAGCGTGTGCAGCGTGAATTGAATTTTGCGATTGTCGATGAGGTTGACTCGATCTTAATTGATGAGGCGCGTACACCACTTATTATTTCCGGTTCACAGCAAAAGTCACAAACCAATTATTTACAATCTGATTCATTCGTTGAAACGTTAAAGAATGAAGATGATTACACTTACGATGAGAAATCACGTAACGTTCAGCTAACTGAAAATGGTATTACTAAAGCTGAAAAATTCTTTAATATTGAAAACTTATATGACCTGGATCATGTATCTTTAACGCACCATATTAACCAAGCGTTAAAGGCTCAAGTCGTGATGCAAAAAGATACGGATTATGTTGTAGATGAAGGTGAAGTTGTCATTGTTGATCAGTTCACTGGCCGTTTAATGAAAGGTCGTCGTTATAGTGATGGCTTGCACCAAGCGATTGAAGCTAAAGAAGGCTTACAAATTCAAAAAGAAAGCATGACTTTAGCAACGATAACGTTCCAGAACTTTTTCCGTATGTACAATAAGCTAGCGGGTATGACTGGTACTGCGAAGACAGAAGAAGAAGAGTTCCGTAATATTTATAACATGAACGTTGTGGCTATCCCTACTAATGAAGCGATTGTACGTGATGACCGCCCTGATTTAATTTATAAATCTGTGGATGGAAAGTACAATGCGATGGTAGAAGATATCAAAGAACGTTACCAAAAGGGACAACCTGTATTAGTTGGTACTGTTGCAGTTGAAACATCAGAGCTTATTGCTAAAATGCTTAAGAAAGCTGGCGTGAAGCACAATGTGTTAAACGCGAAAAACCACTTTAAAGAAGCAGAAATCATCCAAGAAGCTGGTGAAAAAGGCTCTGTAACAATTGCGACAAACATGGCTGGTCGTGGTACAGACATTAAATTAGGCGATGGCGTTAAAGATCTTGGTGGTCTTGCTGTTGTTGGTACTGAACGTCACGAATCACGTCGTATCGATAACCAGTTGCGTGGACGTTCAGGTCGTCAAGGTGACCCAGGTGTATCTCAATTCTATTTATCAATGGAAGATGAGTTAATGCGTCGCTTCGGTTCTGAGCGCATGCACTCAATGATGGAGCGCTTTGGTTTAGAAGATGACCAACCAATCGAAAGTAAAATGGTTTCACGTGCTGTAGAGTCAGCGCAAAAACGTGTAGAGGGTAATAACTTTGATGCCCGTAAGCAAATCCTTTCTTATGATGATGTGCTACGTGAACAACGTGACATTATTTATGAACAGCGTAATGAAGTTCTAGAATCAGAAAGCCTACGCGATATTATCATGGGTATGATTGAATCAACTGTTAAACGTAATGTTGATTTATATACTCAAGATGAAGAAGAGGAAAACTGGGAGTTAGAAAACATAGCTCTATTCCTTCAAGCAAATGTTTTGCAGCAAGATGAAATTTCTTCTGATGACCTAAAAGGTAAAGAACCAGATGAAATGGTAGAGCATGTCATGGGGCATGTGAAAGAGAAATACGATCAGCGTGAACAAGAGTTAACTGAAGAACAAATGCGCGAGTTCGAAAAAGTAATTTTACTCCGCACAGTTGACTCTAAATGGATGGATCATATCGACCAGATGGACCAAATAAGACAGGGGATTCATCTACGTGCATATGGCCAAAACAATCCACTACAAGAGTATCAAATGGAAGGCTTCTCGATGTTCGAAGAGATGATTGCTAATATCGAACAAGAAGTTGCTAAGTACGCAATGAAAGCACAAATCCGTGAAAACTTACAACGTGTCCAAGTCGCAACAGGTACTCAAGCAGTCGCTGGTGGAAAACCGAAAGAAGAGAAAAAACGCCAACCAATTGTTAAGAAAAAAGAAGTTGGACGAAATGAACCATGCCCATGCGGCAGCGGTAAGAAATATAAGCAGTGCCACGGTGCTTAAATTTAAAAACCTTATCCATTCCCTTAGAGAGTGGATAAGGTTTTATTGAGTTTTTAATGAGGGTTAAATTTTCCAATTTGTAACGAAAAGTTCGTTTTTTGACGATTCATAAGTGGTATAATAAGGGTAGAATATATAGTAGAGGTGGATATAGTTTTATGGATTTAGCAGATATTCGAAATGAACTCGATCAACTTCATAAACGATTAGAAAACTTTAGGGGGTCTCTTTGACTTAGATGGTTATAGAGCACGAATATCTGAGTTAGATGAAAAAATGACCGAGCCTAATTTTTGGAATGATCAAGAACAAGCACAAAAAGTGATAAGCGAATCGAACGCTTTAAAAGATCTTGTTCAAAAGTTCGATCATAATGAAGAAGGCTTGGAAAATCTAGAGGTCTCTTATGAATTAGTTAAAGAAGAAAACGATGAAGAATTATTTGATGATTTACAAGAACAGTTAAAGTCTGTTTCAACTAGTTTAAATCAGTTTGAATTGAACATATTACTTAGTGAGCCTTATGATCAAAACAATGCGATTATCGAGATTCACCCAGGTGCTGGCGGTACTGAATCACAAGACTGGGCTGAAATGTTGTTAAGAATGTACACCCGTTATGCAGAACGAAAAGGCTTTAAAGTTGAAACATTAGATTATTTACCGGGTGATGAAGCAGGCGTTAAAAGTGTCACACTATTAATTCAAGGACACAACGCATACGGCTATTTGAAAGCGGAAAAGGGTGTACACCGTCTCGTTCGTATTTCGCCGTTTGATTCATCTGGACGTAGACATACATCATTTGCTTCATTAGATGCTATGCCTGAATTTAACGATGATGTAGAAATTGATGTGAAAAATGAGGATCTAAAGATTGATACGTATCGTGCAAGTGGTGCAGGTGGTCAACATGTTAACACTACAGACTCAGCAGTTAGAATTACACACTTGCCAACAAATACGATCGTCACTTGCCAATCTGAACGTTCACAAATTAAAAACCGTGATCAAGCCATGAAGATGTTAAAATCAAAACTTTATCAATTAGAAATTGAAAAACAACAACAACAATTAGATGAAATTCGTGGCGAACAGAAAGAAATCGGATGGGGAAGTCAAATCCGTTCTTACGTATTCCATCCATATAATATGGTGAAAGACCACCGAACAAATGTGGAAAATGGAAATACACAAGCTGTTATGGATGGCGAGTTAGATCCATTTATTGACGCCTATTTACGCTCAAAAGTTGATGGATAACTTTTTGAGTGATAGGAAAACATAAAAGCAATACTGACAGGAGGTTATTTACAAATGAAGAAAACATTATTAGCAGGGATTTTTGGCCTGATGATGGTAATTGCTGCATGTGGCAATGGCGGGGAAGGCACTGAAGGTAATGGTGCTGAACCAGAAGCGAATGGCACAGCAGCTGGTGAAGAATTGTATCAGCAAAACTGTGCACAATGCCACGGCGGTGACCTAAGTGGTGGTGGCGCTCCAGGACTACAAGACGCTGGGGCAGACTACGATCAAGATGAAGTTGTTTCAATTATTTTAGAAGGTTACGGCAGCATGGCACCCGTACAAGGTGTTGACGAAGGAGAAGCAGAAGATATTGCTGAATTCGTTGTAGAGCAGTAAAGTTCAAAAAGCTTTGAGGAGGAGGAACCTTCTCAAAGCTTTTTTAGGCTAAATGAAGCTCGAGCGCTGATAAAATCGTGTGAGCGCTGATAAACTAGCCTGAGCGCTGATAAATCTTGTTGAGCGCTGATAAATCTAGTGTGAACGCTGATAAATTCATACTGAGCGCTGATAAATCTAGTGTGAGCGCTGATAAACTAGCCTGAGCGCTGATAAAACTACGCACCGACCCTCACCGCAACCCCTTTCTATAAACTTAATTCAATTAATAATAAAAACTGTAACTCCATCAAGTTATCTTCTAAATTTACATGATGGAGTTACAGTTTTTTAATGTTAAAGACTATTAATAAATTGAAAAGAAAATGTAATATAATACCGGCAGTATAATTTGGCGAATGATGTTATAATACTATTAATTGTTACGATGAAATCTATGACAATAAGACAACTTATGTATAAATGTGATAAAATAGTTTGATGAACGACTCAATATGATTTAATATTTCGACAATTTGTACGGCCGTTTCATTCAGGTTCATTAGCACATAATTGGCAACTAGAAATGGACAAGGCTTATCTATAAATCTGTGAATAACAAAATGTTGCAGGTGCAGCAGGAGGATCAAGGTGGATTATTATGATTGAGATGAAGAATGTATATAAAGTTTATGATAATGGCGTCACAGCATTAAATGGTGTTTCAACAACGATCAAAGACGGTGAATTCGTTTATGTTGTCGGTCCAAGTGGTGCGGGTAAGTCGTCTTTCATTAAAATGATGTACCGAGAAGAAATTTCAACAAAAGGACAAGTCAGCATTAATCATGTAGATGTTAGTGATATGAAGCTAAAGGAAGTTCCATTTTTACGTCGTGGAATCGGCGTTATCTTTCAGGATTTCAAGCTGTTACCGACACTTACTGTATATGAAAATGTTGCGTTTGCTTTAGAAGTAATTGAAGAGCATCCAAAGAAAATCCGTCGTCGTGTGATGGATGTGTTAGATCGAGTTGGTTTAAAACATAAGGCGAGATTTATTCCGGCGCAATTATCAGGTGGTGAACAGCAACGTGTCGCGATTGCTAGAGCCATTGTGAATAGCCCAAAAATTGTTATTGCCGATGAGCCAACAGGTAACCTAGACCCAGAAACATCGTGGGAGATTATGAGGATTTTTGAAGAGATTAATACAAGCGGAACAACTGTGATCATGGCGACTCACAGTAAGGAGATTGTTAATAAAATTCGTAGACGTGTCATTGCTATGGAGAACGGTAAAATCGTAAGAGACGAGCATCGAGGGGAATACGGATATGAAGATTAATACATTTAAGAGACATTTAAGAGAAGGAACGAAAAATTTAATTAGAAATAGTTGGATGACAGTAGCCGCAGTTGGTGCTGTAACGACAACACTTGTTTTAGTAGCAGTGTTCTTAATGTTAATGCTGAACCTAAACCAAATTGCGGATAATATAGAGTCTGATGCTGAGATTAAAGTGTTTATTGATTTAAGTGCTGAAGAAGAGGATATTGATGAATTAGGTCAAAACATAGAAGAGATTAATAGAGTTGAAGAGCATCACTTTTCTTCAAAAGATGAAGAACTAGAAGCATTAATAGAAGACTTAGGAGAAGATGGGGAAGCTTGGGAGATGTTTGAACAAGATAACCCATTAAATGATGCTTATGTTGTTCAAACATATGATGCTGAAGACTTGGCTGGTGTAGCATCGACTATTGAAGAGTTCTCAAATGTTGATGAGGTTGATTATGGTAGCGAAACTGTCGAACGTTTACTAGATTTCAACCAATATGCTAGATATATTGGGATCACATTTATAGCAGCTCTATTATTAACGGCGATTTTCTTAATTTCTAACACCATTAAGATGACGATTACAGCTAGAAGAGATGAGATTGGTATTATGCGCTTAGTTGGTGCGAAGAACAGCTTTATTCGTTGGCCTTTCTTTATTGAAGGTATGTTGACAGGTGTGATTGGTTCGATCATTCCTATTGCGCTCGTTCTTGGTGGTTATCATTTCTTATACTTGAATTTAAGTGATCGATTGAACTTCCAATTCATGGAACTGCTGCCTTGGAATCCATTTGCTTGGCAATTATCACTCATGCTATTAGCTATTGGTGCCTTCATTGGTATTTGGGGAAGTGTCATGAGTGTTCGTAAATTCTTAAAAGTATAAATCGAAATAAACAAACCAAAAGGGGAGAAACTAATTGGCTAAAAAAGTTATACCATTTCTAACTTTGACTCTAGTTATTGGTGTCATAATGTTTACAGATTCCAACACCGTTGAGGCGAATCAGTCGGTAGAAGATATTGAAAAAGAGTTAGATGAAGTCCAAGAAGAAAGAGAAAGTGTTTCTCAAGAGATTGAAAGTTTAAAAGATGAATTAAGTGAATTAGAATCACAACAAGAAGAAACAGAAGATGAGTTGTCTAGAATTGACAATGAAATTGAACAAGCAGAATTAGAAGTTAGACAAAAGGAATTAGATATTGAGCACACTGAAACTGAGATTCGCAAACTAGAATCAGAAATTCAGGAACTAGAAAATGAGATTAACGACTTAATAGAAGAGATTGAAGCGTTAGAGGAAGAGATTGTAGAAACTGAAGAACGAGTTGAGCAGCGTGAAGGTGTGTTAAAAGATCGCCTTCGCTCCCTTCAGCGTAACGGCGGATCTGTAAAATATATGGAAGTCATTATGGGAGCAAGTGATTTTGGTGATTTTATTAGCCGTTCTGCAGCGGTTAATAAAGTGATGGACCAAGATCAAAACATTATCCACCAGCACTTTGAAGATATTCAGTTTTTAGAGGAATCGGTAAGTAAAGTAGAAGAATCTAAAGACCAAGTAGAAGAAAACAAACAAATTGTTGAAAATAATAAAGGTGAACTAGAAGGTAAACAGCAATCACTAGTTACACAAAAGCAAGAGCTTGACAGTTTAATTGCTTCTCTTGGTGAGCGTAAAGATGAGCAGCAAGTTATGTTAGCGAGTTTAAATGAACAACAAGATGATTTAGAAAAATATCAAGTATCGCTTGCAGAGGAACAAGAAATACTAGCTGCTCGTGAACAATCCTTACAAAACCAAAAAGAAGCTGCAGAAACACAACCTTCTGCAACGCAATCAGGAGGTAGTGGAAAATTCATTACCCCTATGCAAGGTTATTTAACATCTCCATATAAACCAAGCCATAGGCCAAATCACAATGGTATTGATATGGGTGGTAATGGAAGTCCTCCGATATATGCTGCGGCTACAGGTGAAGTTTACCGAGTAACATCAGGTTGTACTGTTGGTAATACTGGTTGTGGTGGGGGATATGGTAATGTCGTTTATATGACACACTATATCGATGGTGTTCCATACGATACAGTTTATGCACACCTCTCATCAGTTAACGTGAGTGTGGGTGATGTGGTCCAACAAGGGCAACAGATCGGTAATATGGGTAATACGGGACATTCTTATGGTCCGCACTTACACTTTGAAATTCACCGTGGTGGTCCGTGGAATGACGAAAAATCTAATGCAGTTGACCCAAAACAATATATAAGTGTTCCGTCACGATAAACTAATTTGCTCAGTAAAATCTTAGCTTTTACTTGAACGTATAATTATAGTAATATAAAAGCATCGCACAGTTTAGTGTGATGCTTTTATGTTATTATTATATGTCAAAGGTTTATGGTGCTTAGGCTTAGCATAGACTTATATGATTGTGATTTACAAAATCTAAAAGCGTTTGCTGGGGTGAGAGATCTTGAATTTGAGCAGAAAGTATTTAATTTTATTAGTTTTAGTCGCCTTTTTAGTCGGAGGAGCAGTCTCTGCTACAGCTATGACATTAGCAAGTGGCAGTGATGATCAGCCAAACGATGAAGCAACCGAACAAGAAGAAATGCCAGATGATGAAATTCATAATGATATTGAAGAAAATGAAGAGCTGTCAGAAGAATATACGAAAATCGAACAAGTCATAAGTATGATTGATGAATACTACATAGATGAAGTCGATGCCAATGCTCTTTATGATGGAGCTGTTGAAGGAATTGTTAGTTCATTGGATGATCCTTTCAGTGAGTACATGGATTCTGAAATGACAGAGCAATTTAATCAATCACTCGAGTCTTCATTTGAAGGAATTGGTGCAGAAGTAACACAGCGTGAAGGTCACATCACCATAATTGCCCCATTAAGTGATTCGCCGGCTGAAGAAGCGGGTGTTAGACCGAATGATCGTATTTTAGAAGTTGATGGTGAATCAGTTGAAGGTGATACAGTTAATGAAGCCGTTCAATTAATTCGCGGTGAAAAAGGGTCGGATGTAGTCTTAACTGTTGACAGACCTGGTGAGGATGAACCTTTTGATATTACGATTACACGAGACACCATACCATTAGAAACTGTACGCTCTCATGTTGAGGAGCATGATGGTGAAACAGTAGGTGTCTTAGAGATTACGTCATTTGGTGAAGGAACAGCAGAAGAATTCAATGAGGAATTAGCTTATTTAGAAGAAGATGAAAATATTGATGGATTAGTAATAGATGTTCGTGGTAATCCTGGTGGTTTATTTGATGCTGTAGAACAAGTGCTTTCACACTTCATGGATGGAGAAGAACCTTATGTCTATACTGACAGGCATGATATAGAACCAGAACCTTATCATTTAGACGGGCAGGGTGTTAAAGATTACCCGGTTTCAGTATTGATTAATGAGGGAAGTGCGAGTGCTTCAGAAATTCTAGCAGCAGCATTAAACGAAGTGAATGGTTATGAAATTATTGGTGAAACCACATTTGGTAAAGGTACTGTACAGCAAACGTTACCACTAGAAGACGGGATGCTTAAAATTACAGTGCTTGATTGGATTACACCAGATGGCAACCGTATCGAAGAAGTAGGCGTTGAACCGACGATCGAACAAAGACAGCCAGAGTATTTTTATTCAACATTAATTCAAACCGAAGAGCCTTTAGAATATGATCTAAACAACTCAGAAGTCGAAAAACTTCAACTGATGCTTGAAGGGTTAGGTTATGAAGTAGGTCGTACAGATGGTTATTATGATACAGATACTGTAGGGGTTGTTGAAGCGTTCCAGCAAGATGAAGGGTTAGAGGTTACCGGTGTAGTTGATGAAGAAACAGAAAACCGTTTAGAAGAGTTAATATTAGAAGCTGTTATGGAACCTGAAAATGACCTACAACTACAACGTGCGATCGAAGCTTTATATGAATAAAATGCTTGTTTATAGATGGCTCACTTGTTGAGTCATCTATTTTTAAGGCTCTACAATATTTGTTGGGGTAGAGACACAATTCAGAGTGAGGTTTTGGATGGCGGCCGTTGGCG
>NZ_BAAACZ010000013.1:0-25584 GCF_039521975.1 Alkalibacillus silvisoli
TGGGTGCTTTTTTTGTCTTATCAAACCGCTGAGTTGGCCTCAGGTGAGAAGCGAAGGTGGTGACGCCTGCGGGAACAGCACGTGTCTCGAGACCCCACAGGCCATGCTTTTCGGCCGAGGAGGCTCGAGCCGTGCCCGCGGCAAGCATCCACCGTAAGCGGAACACCTGACGCCAACGGCCGCTATCATAACCACATCCTAAATTGTGTCTCTACCCCAACAAATATTTTAGAGCCTAATAGAAAATCCCCAACTAGTGACAACAAGTCAACTAATTGGGGATTTTTAAACCACTCTATTAATGAAAGTTTCGCTCAAATATCGAGAGTTTTTCTCATTAATCAAGGATTCCACTCAATGATTCATCACTCTTCGCGATGTATAAATATACCCGTACGATCTCTTTTAACATAACCTAATGATTAAAAGATTAAGTGAGCCATTAAAATAATAACTGGTAGTGCAATAGCTGTACGTAATAAGAAAATCACGACTAAACGTTTGAAGTTAATTGGTATATTAGAAGCTAATAGAACACCACCAACTTCAGATAAATAGATTAACTGTACAACGCTTAAAGCAGCTACGATAAATCGAGTCATTTCATTACCGACAGATTCAATTAATAAAGCTGGCAAGAACATGTCTGTAAAACCAATTAAGATCGTTTCTGCTGCAGCCTGAGCTTCAGGGACTTGCATAAGTTCTAATATTGGTACAAATGGTGTACCTATCCAAGTGAAAAACGGTGTCATTTCAGCTACGATTAAACCGAGTGTACCAACGGCCATAACGATTGGTAAGACGCCAATCCACATATCTAAAATATTTTTAGTCGCCGCTTTAAAATAACCGCCTACTCCTGGTGACTTTTCTGCACGCGTAACAGCTTGCTTATACCCCCAAGTGAATGGATTATAATTCGCAGGAATCGATTCATCTAATTGATGCTCATCACCTGTATAAGTTTCATCAGGAATACGCGATAAAGGTGGAATACGTGGCATAATTAATGCAGTCACTAAACCAGCTACAAAAATCGTAGCATATAAAGGTAAGAACATGTGCATTAGATCGACCTCTTGGATGATTGAGATCGTAAATGTAATCGATACAACTGAGAATGTAGTACCAATAACCGCAGCTTCACGTTTCGTATAATAACCTTGTTCATACTGCTGGTTTGTTAAAAGAACACCAACTGTACCATCGCCAAACCATGATGTTAAATTATCGACTGTTGAACGTCCTGGTAATTTGAATACAGGGCGCATAATCTTCGCAAAAAGAGCTCCAATTAATTCTAGTAAACCAAAACTTAATAACAGTGGTAATAATAAACCAGCAAATAAGAATACAGTTAATAAGAAAGTAAGTAATCCGTCTAATAAAAGTCCACCAGTAATGTCAGAATAAATACCTTCCCAACCAATTTGGAAATACGTTAAAATAGCAAAAATCATACCTAATAAACGAACAATTAACCAAACGGGCCCGACATTAAATAAATCACCAGCCATAGTCCCTTTTGCGAATGTATTAGGATTACTCTTGTGCATAAAATGTGCGATCAGCGAGAGAATGGCTGATATTGATATAATTATTAAAACAAGTAATACAGCATTTTCTCCTAGAAAAGCTTCTAGTTCACCTGCTAATACCGCAACGGGAATACTTGTCTCACCGCCATAAGTAATTGGCGTCATGAATAAGAAAATACCTAGAATAGATAGAATTAAAAATTTGAAATGATATTTTAATGGAATAGTAGAATGGTCTTCCATCGATAACCCCCCTTTAGAATCAAATATATTATGACATATACATGTTTATGCAACAAGATGCAAAAATATAACCAAAAGAATCTGTCATTTTTATTTTAAAAGCATTATGTTATTAAACGATTTCACCTCCAAAAAAAATTGCTCCTTTTTTACAACAATTTAAAATTTTCTGACAAAACCCCTTTACATTTTAACATAAAATATCTATAATATAAATTGGTTGGTTTTATTGAGTTAAATTGCCTTTAATAAATTACATATAAATATATAAATTCTCTTTATTTTTTAGGAGGTTGCATAGACAAATGAAAGAACGATGTGAGAAATTAGTATCTATATTTGAAACAGAGTTAGGTCGAGATCTATGCAAAAAAGAGAAAGAGTTCGTTTACTGGATCTCTGAAAAACAGAAAAAAGATGTGAAAGTTAAAAGATAATTAATATAAATAGCTTACTGCACTGCAATTAGCAGTGTATTATTTTTATCTATTTATAATTTTATCAATTTAAAGCATTGACACTTAAAAGGGGTTAGGTGATAAAATTTAATAAACTTTAACAAATCATATTTTTCAAAGTTGAATCATATGTTACTGTTGTTCAATATAATAAGGAGTGAGGTTTATGAGCAGTTCAGATGGGATTTCCCATGATCAATGGAAAACTAGATTCGGATTCATGCTTGCTGCAATGGGTTCAGCAGTAGGATTAGGTAATATATGGCGTTTTTCATATGTTGCAGGTGAAAGTGGCGGTGCGACATTTCTATTAATATATTTATTCTTTGTTCTAATAATTGGTATTCCTCTACTTTTAACAGAGTTTAGTATTGGTAAAGCAGGTCAAATGGATGCTGTTGGTTCCTTTAAGCGTTTAGCACCTAATACGAAGTGGCACTTAACAGGGGTAATGGGTGTCATAGGTGGAGTGTTAATTTTAAGCTTTTATAGTGTTGTATCAGGTTGGACTTTATTTTATTTATATCAATATGTAACGGGTGCTTATTGGACAGAACCAGATGGTGGATTTGGTGCTGCTTTTGAAGCGTGGACAAGTAACCCTGTAGCCCCGCTATTTTGGCAAGCATTATTTCTAGGACTTACGATTTTAATTGTTATGCGTGGAATTAAGAAAGGGATTGAACGTGCTAACAATGTGTTAATGCCTCTATTAGCCGTATTGTTAATTTTTATGGCAGTGTATGGGTTAACATTAGATGGGGCAAGTGAAGGGCTATCATTCCTATTCACCCCAGATTGGTCTATGTTAACAGAGCCGTCTGTTTACTTCATGGCATTAGGACAAGCTTTCTTTTCATTGAGTATCGGTATTTGTGGCATGTTAACTTACAGTAGTTATTTAAAAGCGAAAGACCGCTTACCAGCTGCTACAGTTGGAATTGGCTTAATGGATACAGTATTTGCATTAATTGCAGGTGTGATGATCTTTACAGCAGTGTTCAGTTTTGGTGTAGAGCCTGATTCAGGACCACCATTAGTCTTTATTATTTTACCTAGTATTTTTGAGAGTATGCCAATAGGACACATTGTTGGAATTATATTCTTCGTTCTATTAACAATGGCAGCATTTTCATCCGCCTTATCACTATTAGAATTACCAGTAGCATACGTACACCGTACACTAGGTTTAACACGTAAACGCGCGACTTTAATTATGGGGTCAATTATATTTGTTTTAGGTGTTACAGCATCTTTAGGGTTTGGTGTGTGGAGCCATATTCAAATTGGCGGTAATAACATTTTAGATATGATGGATAATATTACGGCGAATGTCATCTTGCCATTAGGTGGTTTGTTAATGGCGATCTTCGTTGGTTGGTATTTAAGTCGTGACCAAGCGATTAAAAACAGTGAAATTGAATCACCAGTGTTACAAAAAATTTGGCTTACTATAGTACGTTTTGTTGTACCTGTTGTCATGGTGACGATCCTAATCATCTCGATATTCGGCCTTGCATAAATGTGCTATAATGCTTGTAGAGTATAGTTGAATTAGGTGAGTGACGATGACGATATCTTACGGTGCAATAATCGAAAAAATGAAAAATGAATTACAATCTATTGAACAGTCTACTAACGAAGCTGATATACATGCTAAAATGTACGCAATCCGATCGTTAGCGGATGTTGTATTAACTTCTGATGAGCGCCGAGCAACAACTTTGGATTCAAATGATCAATCGCATTTCAAAGAACATAATCAAAGTGATCTAGAAGTTTCTGATATTGAAGCACGAATGATGGGTATTCAAAAGCCTGAGAAGAAAAGCTTTGACAAAGGAACAAGGTTAGAAGAAGATGATACAAATGGCGATTCGATCTTTGACTTTTAATTTAATGAACCAGTTAAGCGAAGGGGCGTAAAGAGATGAAGATTTTGCTTATGATAGGTGCGATTAGTGGGTTTATTACAGTTGCGTTGGGTGCTTTTGGAGCGCATGGGCTAGAGAATCGATTAAGTGAAAAAATGATGCAAACGTGGGAGAAAGCTGTACAATACCAAATGTTTCACACGATTGCGATATTCATTGCTTCGATTTTACTTTTGAAAACTGAATTAACTGTATTCCAAACTTCTGGATGGGCATTTTTAGTTGGAATTCTAATCTTTTCTGGAAGCTTGTATATCTATTCACTAACAAGTACTAAATTTTTTGCCATGATTACACCAATAGGCGGCTTAGCCTTCTTAATTGGTTGGATTATACTTGCATATGGCGTAACGAAGATAGTAGCTTAATCAAAAACCTGTTCTCAATTTAGCTTGAGAGCAGGTTTTTTTACTTTAACTATGAAAATTTTATAACATTTAAGCAAAATTATTTCATGACAAGAACCCTTCATATATTATAGTGATAGACAAAATACAAGTTGAGGAGTATTGTTATGCAGCTAATCATAAAAAGTCTCTTATTAAGTATTGTAATTATGATGTTCATACCATTTATGGCTAATGCTAGTGAAGAAGAGGATTATTACCGTTTATCAGTAGAGAATGAATGGTACCCAGTACAAGATGAATATGACAATCTAGAGCTACCTTATATTTTGTATACTTTAGATGCTGTATTTACTGACAGTGAAGAAGAGCGTGAAGCGTGGACAAGGCAAGTCGATGACACAATAGCTAATGAGCTTTGGGATTTCTTTCATCAAGACACTGTAAAAGGTTTAACTTACACAGATGAGGTGCTCGATTATTTAGATGAAAACTTTGAGATCGATGAAGGCGGCTTCTTAAGCGCTATTGGTAACTTTTTTAAGAGTATCGTGAATTTCTTCAGTAACTTGTTCTAAAAGGCTATACTTTTATTGAATAGTTGAATGTGGCACAATATAAAGTGAAAGTCGACTGAAGGAGGCGTGAGTGATGAGCGAAGGAAAAAACCAAGAGAAAAAAAGCAATCAATTTACAATTATGAAAGATGATCCGATAGATGGTCACCCGGGTTACAGTGGTGGAGGAGCTTTTAGTTTAGAAAATATGTCCCCGCTGGTTGTTGACCCTAATGAAGACCGCGTATGGGTTGATATGGGTGCTATGCATGCGCGTAGTGAAGTTGAAAAACGTATTAAATTTGTAACAGATCAAGAGGAAGTACCAAATGGGAAGCCTTATTGGATTGTATGGGTAACAGTAGAGCGCGGTGAAGAAGGACCTTATTACTATGGTGTTGCCGCTTGTTATCTAGAAGTCGACCGAGAAGCCCGTCGAGGTTATAAAGTATTAGCCGAGCACGTAAACCGTATGGATAAGTCACTTAAAGGGCGAATCATTTTAGAGCATATGGATGACGATTCTAAAGCATTATTAAGAGATTTCTTGAAAGAATTTAATGAACAATATTGGGAACTTTCAACAGATGAATTAAAGAATGTTCTGGCTTAATTATGTCTGAATTGTGAACAATTCATCTCATGATTGTACTTTGCTTAAATTCTTTGTAAAATAAAACTAAACATGGGGTTCTACAATCTACATGTTTATTAGGACAAAAAAGCAGGGTTAGCTTTTAAAGGCTAACCCTGCTTTTTTATTGGCTGGTTAAATTTCATCACATGATTCAGTCGGTTCAGTTCCTTGAATATAATACATTAGTCGCGACTGCTCTTCACAGCCAGGACCCTCTAATAATCCAGTCTCAGGATCAACCCGAACACCCGTGACTCCAGAAGGGACTGAGAAAGCTTCAACTGGAAGGTCTTCGTGTAAATCGCTCATGAAATCGCCCCAAATTTGCTTCGCTGCTTGTTGTTCTATTGTAGTTTCTAAGTCGCGATTGTCATCATACCCTGTCCATACCGCTGTTGTATAATTAGGGCTAAATCCAACCATCCATGCATCGTGGTCTGTCGTGCCAGATTTACCAGCGAACTCATGGTCTAAAGAATGACTAATGGATGCGCCAGTCACTCTTAAGTATCCACTTAGTCGATCATCAAACATCCCAGTTAATAAATGGGTTAGTATAAATGAATAATTTTCATCTAATACACGCTCGGGCGATTCTTCTTCATGTTGATAAACAATATCTCCATTACGATCTTCAATTTTCTCAATAACGTATGGCTCAATTTGCCACCCGTTGTTAGCTAATAAAGAATAGGCTTTTGCCATATCAAACACAGAAACTGACTCTGTTCCTAAAGCTAACGCTAACCCTGGCTCTAAACCTCCTTCAATCCCGAATAATTCAGCAGCTTCAACTAAATTCTCTGGCCCCATAAACATATTCGTCTTAACGGCATAAATATTATCAGAAACGGCTAATGCTTGAGCTAAAGTGACAGGGCGCTCGGCATAACGATCGTTATAATTAGTCGGATCATATGGCCTACCATCTTCTAATGTAAAAGATGTTGGTGCGCTTTCGAGTGTGGTTGATGGTGTATATCCATAGACTAAAGCCGCATAATAGAGAAAAGTTTTAAACGTTGAACCTGTCATCCGTTCAGACTGTACAACACGATTAAATGGACTTGTTTGGAAGTTTCGACCACCTTGTAATGCAACAATTTTTCCTGTTTGATGATCAATTGTGACGGCTCCAACCTGATAATCCTCATGTTCTGGCAATCTGTTGTTTGTGTTTTCTTCTAATGATGCTTGTGCTTCAGGGTCAATGGTTGTATAAATATTATAACCATCCGCCTCGAGTCGATCACGGTCGACATCTAGTATATTAGCAGCTTCATTCATCGCAAAGTCAATATAATAATCGCCAATATCTTGTTGCGCTTCAACGGTCGTTGCAATCTGCAGTGGATCTTCTAAAGCTTGGCGATATTCACTATTAACAATCTTCCCTAAATCACGCATCCGGCTTAAGATCCACTGTTGCCTTTCAACAGCACGATCATATGCGTGGATAGGTGAATACATTGAAGGGCCCCTAGGAATTGAAGCGAGTAGGGCAGATTCAGAGATTGATAAATCAGAAGCCGGCTTATCAAAATAATACTGACTAGCAGCCTCAATACCATATTGACCATGACCGAAATAAATCGTATTTAAATATCCTTCTAAAATTTCATCTTTAGATTGAAATATTTCTAAACGAAGAGAGATTAAAGCTTCTTGAATTTTACGCTCCCACGTTTTCGAATGAGTTAAGAATACATTTCTCGCAAATTGTTGTGTGATTGTACTTGCTCCTTGACTTTTTTGCTGGGTTAACAGGTTATGATATGCTGCACCAGCAATTCGTTTAAAATCAAAGCCGTAATGATCAAAGAAATGTTGATCTTCTGCTGCCACAAAAGCATCGACCACATGTGGTGATATATCATCTAGAGGTACTGAATATCGACTTTCTACGCCGTGATGTACGGAAACGATATCTTCATGTTGGTCATAAATAACTGTATTTTCATCTATTTCAAATGAGGGAGGGCCTTGTACTAAAGTGTATGTAAATATGACAATAATAGATGATAATAAGAATACCAAACTAAAAAAGCCTAAGATGACCAGTCGTCTTAAAAGTTTTCTCATATTTTGTTGACTCCTGTCTATTGCAGTCTTAAATTTTAGTATGGAATAAGTAGGAAGAAATTAAACATCAAGATTCAGTTAAATTAGCGTGGTAAAATATTTGGTTTTTACGTTTGCTTCTCTTTTATTTATGGTTTCGTTATAATACAATTTGATATACGTAATGTTTCGGATGAAAGAGAGGACGAAGAGGGTTGTCAAATCAAGTTTTAAATGTCGATATTACCGTAGATACAGAAATCAAAGACCCAAATGGTTTAGAAGAAGTGATTAGTCGTAAAGAGAAAGGCTCTTATGTACAAAGAGGAAAACTTCACATCATTAAATATGAGGAAGAAATGGAAGAGTTTGGAGTTGTTAACACAACTGTGATTGTTACAGAAGAGAAAATCACTCTAAAACGTGAAGGCCCAATAAAAATGCATCAAGTGTTTCGAATTGGAACGAGTACAGAGAGTGTTTACCGTCATCCGTATGGTCAATTTAGAATGGAGACGAGAACGAATCGAATGGAATACTATAAAGGTGAGAAAAACCGTTCTGGGAAAATATATTTACAATATGAAGTTCTATTAAATGAAGATGAACCGAGAGAACATATATTAGAAATTAAATTCCAAGAGGAGGATGCTTGAAGTGAACGTAGTGGAACAAGTTGAAATTCAATTAAAACAAGCAATTGAACAGGCTGTACTAAACGCTAACTTAGCTAGTCAAGAAGAAATGCCAGAAGTCGTGTTAGAAACGCCAAAAGATAAAAGTCACGGTGATTATGCGACAAATATGGCGATGCAACTAGCTAGGATCGCTAAAAAAGCACCTCGTGAAATTGCTGAGGATATTGTGAATGAAATTAATATTGAGGAAGCTTCGATCAAATCGATTGATATAGCAGGTCCAGGCTTTATTAATTTCTTTATGAACAATTCCTATTTAGCAAATGTTATCGATACGATTTTTGAACAAGGGAGTCATTATGGAAATACGAATGTAGGACAAAGCGAACGCGTGCAAATTGAGTTCGTTTCAGCAAATCCAACTGGTACACTTCACTTAGGTCACGCAAGAGGAGCAGCATATGGTGACACGTTAGCGAATGTGATGGAGAAGGCTGGTTATGAAGTTGAGCGTGAGTACTACATTAATGATGCTGGTAATCAAATTGATAATTTAGCTAAATCAATTGAAGTTCGTTATTTTGAAGCGATCGGCGAAGAAAAGGAAATGCCAGAAGATGGCTATCGGGGTCAAGATATTATTGACTTAGCATCTGGCTTAGTGGATTCACATGGCCATCATTTTTATGAAATGGAAGAGACTGAGCGCTTGCAAGCTTTTAGAGAACACGGCCTAAAGCATTTATTAGCACAAATTAAACAGCACTTAGAAGCATTCCGTGTTCCTTTTGATACATGGTTCTCAGAAATGTCATTGTATGATGAAGGTAAGGTTGAAGAAGCAGTTAAAGCCTTGAAAGAAAAGGGCTATGTTTATGAAAAGGATGGAGCGGTATGGTTTTCTTCGACTGAGTTTGGTGATGATAAAGATCGTGTATTAGTAAAGCAAGATGGCACTTACACATATTTAACACCAGACATCGCCTATCACCAAAATAAGCTTAGTCGAGGGTTCAATCACCTGATCAATATTTGGGGAGCAGACCATCACGGCTACGTGACGCGAATGAAAGCTGCAATTCAAGCTTTAGGTAATTCTAAAGATTTATTAGATATTAAAATTACTCAGATGGTTAACCTGTTTGAAAACGGCGAAAAAGTTAAAATGAGTAAACGTACAGGTAAAGCGGTAACGATGAAAGAGCTAATTGATGAAGTTGGATTAGATGCGACGCGTTATTTCTTTATTATGCGTTCAAATGATGCTCATTTAGATTTTGATATGGATTTAGCGCGGTCTGAATCTAATGATAACCCAGTTTACTACGTCCAATATGCGCATGCCCGTATTTGTAGTATGCTTAAACAAGCAGAAGATAAAGGGGTTAATCTTGAAGCAGAGCCGAATTTATCTTTACTAACAGCTGAAAAAGAAATAGACCTTCTAAAACGATTAGGTGACTATCCGCAAGTGGTTTCTGAAGCAGCAACAAAGAAAATGCCGCACCGTATTCCACAATATGTTTTTGACTTAGCATCAGACCTTCATAGCTTTTATAATGCTGAGAAGGTAATCGACTTAACTCAAGTGGAGTTAACACAAGCTCGTATTGCTTTAATGAAAGCAACTCGTATTGTTATTCAAGATGCTTTAAACTTAATCGGTGTTCACGCACCAGAAAAGATGTAAGAGGTTGGGACAAAAGGGTTGAAGTGTGGTGAAAACATGAACGTTTAGTAGTTCACCTTAGTTGACCAGTTACTTTATGGAATCCAAATGCGTAGACTCCTGCGGGTGCAAAGGCGAGGCTGAAACCACAGTGCGTAGGAGGCCACTGAAAAAGGCGGTTAATTTTAATCTATAAAGTAGATTTTTAAAAAAGGAGTCTTTTTATCGATTTTTTCGATAAGAAGACTCCTTTTCTATCCTAATATTGGCTCTTATTGGTCTATTAGCTTGATTTTAATGAATTCGGCGGACTGTAGCTGATAACGGGTAACAAAGGCATTCGTTTCCTCAAATCACTTACGACAGAATGATTGATGACATTGGTAGCGACGCTTACGATACCAGACCATTGTGGGCCGATTAAAAATCGGTTGTTTTTAACCTTTTGCCAACGATAATCGTGAACCTTAACCGTTTGAGGTATGACAAATAGGGCATGATGTCATCTCACGTTGGCGTTCGACATAAATATGAAAATGATCGTTTTTCCCATGTATCGATCACATGAAAGTTTTCCAATCCTAGTAATGTCATGTTATGGCATATACACGCAACTCTTTTTGTGTTTGTGTTGGTGGTATAAAACAAGGATAACTAATAAGGCGTTAACGTGCTTTTTTGTGTAAAGTGGAATCAGGCGAACGCCCAATTAATTAGGCGTTCGCCTGATTAATTTGATTTTCGCCTGATTATTGAGAATTTCGCCTGAAAAATAAAAATTTCGCCTGATTCCCAAATAATCAGGCGAAATTACCCAGATTACAAGTAGTTCGGATCTTACACTGTAAAATTCCTTTGTCTCACCCTCATAACAATGGTCTAACTATATAAGCGATTGCTTTTTTGATTGCCATGACAAACCGGTTCGGGTCTTTGAACCAGTCTTCATACGAAGGAATCGACTCTTTAACATCTTCCATGAAGTAATTATCAACTCTTCTTGTGAATTCTTCATCAAAAACTAACACATTCACTTCATCACTTAAAAACAGACTCCGACGATCAAAGTTGGCTGTGCTAATATCCACTATTTCGTTGTCGAGTATGAGAATTTTAGCGTGATAAAAGCCGTTATTAAACAAGTGCACATTTGCCCCTGCTTGCTCTATTTGTTTCAAATAAGGAATTGAAGCCTCTTTTACAAGGGGGTGATCTGATTCATGAGGGTAGAGTATATCAATTTGAACTCCTTGTTTAACTTTTTCTTTTAATAAATCAATCAGTGTTTCACTCGGAATGAAATAGGGTGTTCCGATTTTAATGGACGTCTTTGCATCATTAATTAACTTATAGAAATCTTTTTCTAAAGTACCATGAGAAGAAGGTGATAACTGGACTTTGTAGGCACCTTTTGTTGTAGGTTTAGCTTCGAATTCTAAACTTTTATTTGTATTACGCTCCCAATCAAGTTTGAACAAATCTAGAGCATCTATTGTTGCCTCACCAGTTAATCGTAAATGATAATCACGCCACAAAGAAAACTTCGGGCTATCGTTGACATATTGATCACCAACATTAAATCCCCCAATATAAGCAACTGAACCGTCTATGACTGTAACTTTTCGATGATTACGATGATTAATAGATGAAAAGAATCCTTTAAAAGAAATTTTATTACTAAAAGCAAACTGAACACCAGCATTCTTGAGCTCTTCTTCTACACCGTTTTTAAGTGATCTTGACCCAACCCGGTCGACAATTAAGTATGCAGGAATGCCTTCATCTGCTTTCTCTTTTAATAATTGTAAGAATTTTTTTCCAAATGTATCATTGTTAATAATAAAGAAGTTAATACATATAAATTGCTTAGCATGGCGTACGTCTTCAAAAAATTGATTGAATAAGCCTCTTCCATCCCAGTAAAATGTAATATCAGCTTGACGAATCGGATAATCAGGCACTTCTACTGGTTCTTTATGTCGTGAGTTAAATATAAAAAAGATAATAATTAAAGCTATAATAATTAAGGCCCACATAATGCCTGTCCTCCTTCTTTTGTTAGTATGTTATTCGTCAAGATTATATATACAAAAAAATGATTGACTGAATGCTCATTCAGTGTATAATGAAATTATACGAAAACTTTATCAATTCTGACGTATTTCGTGTTAGAATATGGATAGTTGTACGAACTTAAACAATCATGGGGGGAGACAGATGGAAGCGCTATTATGGGTTAATTGGATTGCCTTTTTAGCAATTACAATTTATGCGTTATTCTTATTTGTGCAAGTTGTACGAACGAGAATTGCTTATATTAAGCTAGGTCGTAAATCTGAGTATGATCAAGACGTTAAACAACGTTTGAAGGATATTTGGGTTTATGTATTTGGACAAAAGAAATTGTTGAAAGACATGAAGTCCGGAATTATTCATGTGATGATGTTCTATGGTTTTTTACTTGTGCAGTTTGGTGCAATCGATTACATATGGAAGGGATTAAATCCTGAATCGAATCTTCCATTTGGAATCTTCTATCCAGGTTTTGTTTTTTTTCAAGAAATCGTAACGTTGACGATATTAGTTGCGGTTGTCTGGGCGTTTTACCGTCGTTATATTGAGAAGCTCGTCCGTTTGAAACGAGGCTTTAAAGCGGGGTTAGTATTAATTTTTATCGGTACATTAATGGTAACGGTACTCGCTGGTAACGGTTTTGAGATGGTCTGGCATGAACATAGTCTAACTTGGACAGAACCAGTTGCTTCTGCGATTGCTTTTGTATTTATGTGGATGAGTCCAACAGTTGCTGCTACGATGTTCTACATTATGTGGTGGATTCACTTAGTTGCTTTATTAGCATTTTTAGTTTATGTTCCACAATCTAAGCACGCACACTTAATTGCTGGTCCGGCAAACGTATACTTTAACCAAGATAAGAAGCATGGAAAGCTTGAACCAATCAGCTTTGATATGGACGAAATGGATGAAACAGAAGAGGAGCCTTCCTTTGGTGTAGGTAAAGTTGAAGATTTAAGTGAGTTACAGTTACTAGATTTATATGCATGTGTTGAATGTGGGCGTTGTACTGATGTCTGTCCAGCCTCAGGCTCAGGTAAGATGCTTTCACCAATGGATATTTTAGTGAAAATTCGTGACCACTTAACAGAGAAGGGTGCTGCTGTAACAGGTAAATCTGCATGGGTACCATCTTATGCATTTGCTAATGAAACGGGCAATCAAGTAGCTGATCCTAATGGGTCTTTAAAAGAACAAGTGATGAATCAACAATTAATTGGTGATGTCGTAACTGAAGAGGAGCTTTGGGCTTGTACAACATGCCGTAATTGTGAAGATGCATGTCCTGTTATGAACCAACACGTTGACACGATTATTGATCTTCGACGTTATTTAGTGATGACTGAAGGTAAGATGGACCCAGAAGCTCAGCGTGCGATGATGAATATTGAGCGTCAAGGTAATCCTTGGGGGCTCTCTAAGAAAGATCGTGAAAACTGGAGAGAGATGGATGAAACACTTCGCATTCCAACAGTTAAGGAATTAAATAAAGAAGGCGAAGAATTTGAGTATTTATTCTGGGTAAGTTCAATGGGTGCATATGATAATCGCAGTCAGAAGATTGCTGTTGCTTTTGCACGTTTAATGAACCAAGCTGGCGTAAAGTTCGCAATCTTAGGTAATAAAGAGCGTAACTCAGGTGATACACCGCGTCGTTTAGGGAATGAGTTCTTATTCCAGGAGCTTGCGGAGAAGAATATTAAAGAATTTGAGAAGAATGATGTGAAGAAGATCGTTACAATCGATCCACACGCTTATAATATTTTTAAAAATGAATATCCTGACTTTGGCTTTGAAGCGGAAGTCTATCACCATACAGAATTATTAGCTGAATTAATTAATGAAGGACGTCTTGAACCTAAAGAAGCAGTCAATGAGAAGATTACTTTCCACGACTCTTGTTATTTAGGCCGTTATAATGAAGTGTATAATCCACCACGTGACATATTACAATCGATCCCTGGAGTTGAATATGTTGAAATTGAGCGTAATCGTGAAAATGGTATGTGCTGTGGTGCTGGTGGTGGTATGATGTGGATGGAAGAAACAACAGGGAACCGCGTCAATGTCGCTCGTACTGAACAAGCACTAGAGGTGACACCAAATACGATCTCTAGTGGATGCCCATATTGTTTAACGATGTTAACTGATGGTACGAAAGCAAAAGAAGTAGACGAAGAAGTCACAACACAAGATGTTGCAGAAGTATTGGAACGTTCCATTTTTGGAGAACCAGCTAAAACTGAACAGCCTGCATAACAATGAACCCCTATATGATTTAGGTTTGTCCAAATCATATAGGGGTTTTTATTGAATATAAGTATTATAAATAAGGTTAAAATTGTAAGAGTTAAAATATTAAATTATCCTTGAATATTTAGAATTGAGTGTTAAAATAGTTTAATAACAATGTAATGTGGGAATAATAAAAATTTAATATATTTTTAGAAAAATGTTAAAACAGGTTGCATTTCATAAATTAGTTACTTAAAATAATAGTTATTATAATATTTTAAAAATTACGTTATTGAAATTTTCGGGGAGTTCTTTTTTTAAGAAGAATTTTCGGAATATACACAATAAATAAAAATTACCTCCTAAAAGAGGTCAGCAAGAAAATATAGGTGTAGGGTGATTGTGATGAACCAGAATTTATTAGAGATCAAGAACTTATCAACATCCTTCCGTATTGGGGAAGAGTATTACGCAGCGGTAGATGATATATCGCTAGACCTTAAAGAGAATGAAGTGCTAGCGATTGTTGGGGAATCAGGGTCAGGAAAGAGTGCAACAGCTTTTTCTGTTATGGGGTTACATAACCGCGCAAAAATTGAAGGTGAAATTCTGTTTAAAGGTAGAGACATTGCTAATCTACCACCTTCAAAAATGAATAAAATTCGCGGTAACGAGGTTTCAATGATTTTCCAAGATCCATTAACAGCACTAAATCCTTTAATGGAAATTGGCAAACAAATTGGAGAAGTTCTCCTTTTACACAAAAAAAATATGTCAAAAGAAGAACGACGTAAGTATTCAATTGAGTTATTAGAACGTGTCGGACTACCTCGACCAGACCGTGTGGTAGATCAGTTCCCACACGAATTATCAGGTGGTATGAGGCAACGTGTCATAATTGCGATTGCAATTGCTAATAAACCAGAATTGCTCATTGCAGACGAGCCGACAACAGCACTTGATGTAACCATTCAAGCACAGATTTTAGACTTAATTCGTGAATTGAAAGATGATTTAAACTCAGGAGTCATACTAATTACGCACGACCTTGGTGTTGTAGCAGAAATGGCAGACCGAGTAGCAGTTATGTATGCCGGACAAATTGTAGAAATAGCAGATGTAGAATCGATTTTTGTTAACCCACAGCATCCATATACGCGTTCGCTTCTAAGTTCAGTTCCTGCAACTGATCATTCGGAAGATCGCTTGCATGTTATTCAAGGCATCGTACCGTCACTTAAAAACTTACCACGTGAAGGTTGTCGTTTTAAAGCACGGATTCCTTGGATTGAAGATGCCGCTCATGAAGAAGACCCACAGTTACATGAAGTAAGTGAGAACCACTTTGTGCGCTGTACATGTTATCAGCATTTCTACTTCAAAGAAAAGAGCAAGGGGGAGCAAGCTAATGGCGTTACTGAAAGTTGATGATTTAAAAATACACTTTCCAATCAGGGGCGGAATCTTAAATAGAAAGATTGATGAAGTGCGAGCGGTTGATGGAGTTTCCTTTGAAGTACCTGAAGGGGAAACTTACGGATTAGTTGGGGAATCGGGTTCAGGTAAGACGACTACAGGAAAAGCGATTATGGGATTAAATAATATTACTGATGGTGAAGTTTATTTTGATGGTAATCATTTAAACGACAAGAAAGGTAAGAAAGTGGACGTAAGAAAAGACGTTCAAATGATTTTCCAAGACCCGTATTCAAGCTTGAATCCTAGGAAGCGGGTTCTAGATATTATAGCTGAACCGTTTAGAAACTATGAAAAGTTGACAAAAAACGAAGAAAAGAAAAAGGTACAAGAGTTATTAGAGCGTGTTGGGATTGGTGCAGATAGTATTATGAAATACCCACATGAATTCTCAGGTGGACAAAGGCAACGAATTGGGGTTGCTAGAGCAATTGCTTTAAACCCTAAATTGATTATTGCAGATGAACCTGTATCAGCGCTAGACGTATCAGTTCAAGCTCAAGTATTGAACTTTCTACAAGATATTCAAAAGGATATGAACCTCACACTATTCTTTATTGCCCATGACCTAGGGGTAATTAAACATATGTGTGATCGTATAGGTATTATGTATCAAGGGCGATTGGTTGAAGAAGGGTTGACAGAAGATATTTTTAACAACCCACAACACATTTATACGAAAAGGTTAGTTGCGGCAATACCTGATATTGACCCAAGAAGGCGTGAAGAACACCATAAGTTCCGTGCCCAAGTCAAAGAGGAATATCAACAATCATTTTATGATTACTTTGATGAGAGTGGCTTAGCATACGAACTGAAGAACATTTCAGATACACACAAAGTAGCGTTACCAGAAAGAGGTTGATTCGATTATGTGGAAATTTATCGTTAGAAGACTAATTATAACAATGCCGCAACTTGTTTTATTAAGCCTACTCGTATATGTATTAGCTTCATTTATGCCAGGTGATGCTCTAACAGGTCAATATGGTCCAGATATGTCACAAGAAGCAATTGAGCAGCAAAGAGAAAGGTTAGGGTTAAACAATCCGTGGTATGTCCAGTATGGAGACTGGGTTGCAGGGGTTTTTCAAGGTGACTTTGGAACATCGACACGGTTCCATATGCCAGTTAGTGACTTAATTTGGGATCGGATGATTAACACGGTATGGCTATCCTTAGTGTCAGTCATCTTCATTTATGCAATTGGCTTACCATTAGGCATTATTAGTGGTCGTTGGAATGATCGTTTAGTTGACCAAGTCATAACAGGATACACTTATGTTGGATTTGCAACACCACTTTTCATATTTGCCTTAATAACATTATTTATCTTTGGTTTCCAGTTTGGGTGGTTCCCAACAGGTGGGTCAGTTCAATCTGGATTAGAGCCAGGAACATTTGAGTTCTTCTTAAGTAAATTACACCATTTATTACTACCAGGGTTATCAATAGCTCTAATAGGTGTTGTTGGAACGGTCCAATACTTAAGAAGTGAAATTATTGATACGAAACAAAAAGACTTCATTATTACAGCAAGGGCGAAAGGTGCCCCAGAATCTAGAGTTTATAATAGACATATTTTCCGTAACTCAGTTTTACCAATCGCGGCTTTCTTTGGTTACGAGATTACGATGTTAATTACGGGATCGATCTTCGTAGAGAGAATCTTTAGTTATCCAGGCATGGGCAACCTCTTTATAGAGTCGATTCTACTAAGAGATTACCCAGTGGTAACATCGGTCGTATTACTATTTGGATTGGCGGCAATTCTTGGGGCATTACTATCAGACATTATCCTAAGTATTGTTGACCCAAGAATTCGTATTAAATAGAAAGGCTGCAGGGGGTGAAACGAGTGAGTAATAAACAAGCAGAACAAGAATTAGAACATAAAGTAGAGAAAAGTCCTTCAGGTTTAAGTATATTTTGGAAAGAAATTTTAAAAGATAAATTAGCTTTAATTTCACTACTATTTTTAGTCTTGACCAGTCTAGGGGTGTTTGGAATCTCCTTAATATTGGACCAAGATGAAATTGTAAGGGTTGATATGTTTGCACTTTACGAATCACCATCAAGTGAGTTTTGGTTAGGGACAGATTATGGTGGTAGAGATATATTTGGTCAATTAATTATTGGTACAAGAAACTCATTAGCCATTGGAATTTTAGTTACGATTATGTCAGGTTTTATTGGAATTGTGTTTGGTGTTGTATCTGGTTATTTCGGTGGCCATGTTGATAACGTGATGATGCGTATTGTTGATTTCTTTATGGTACTACCAAACTTAATGATCATCATCGTTTTCGTAACCATTGTACCAAAATACAGTGTTTGGACGTTCTCACTTGTTATGACCGCATTTTTATGGATGGGAATCGCGAGGTTGATCCGTTCAAGGGCATTACAAGAGAAAGAACTAGACTACGTTCAAGCATCGAGAACGTTAGGTTCATCACATACTAAGATCATTTTCTCTCAAGTGTTACCAAATATAGCTTCATTAATCGTAGTAACAATGACGCTTAACTTAGCAGCAAATATAGGAATTGAATCGGGGCTATCATTCTTAGGATTCGGATTCCCGGAAAGTACACCAAGTTTAGGTACACTACTAAGTTATGCAACCAATCCAACTACATTAGAAGACAGATGGTGGATTTGGGTACCTGCAGCAGTATTAATTTTAATTTTAATGCTTGCTGTTCGTAACGTAGGTGAAGCACTAAAACGTGCTGCTGATGCTCGACAAAGAAGAGCATAATCAATTTGGTACAATCGTTAGTCACAACTTGTGACTAACGATTAGTATAAATATGGTCAGTTTATCTGACCGAAAATACTTAAGGAAAAAGGGGAGGTATTTTAATGAGCAAATCACTAATGGGCAGATATCTATTTGTCCTAATGCTCGCTCTGTTCTTGGTTCTAGCCGCTTGTGGTGGCGATGACAATGGTGAAGAAGCACCAGAGGAAGACCCAGGCGATGAAACAGAACAAGAAGAAGAGGAAGAAGAAGAGGAAGAAGAGCCAGCAGAAGACCCGGAAGACATGGTTTATGACATCAATGACTTTGATATGAAAGTGTCAAATGATGGAGAGCCGATTGATGGGGGTCACTTAAATTTTGGTTTAGTATCAGACACAGTATTTCAGGGTACATTAGACTATAACTTCTATTCAGGTACTCCTGATGCTAATATCCTTATGTTTATTGATGAGGCATTATTATCACATGATGAAAACTTCAACTATACTCAAGATGGCGCAGCTACTTTTGAGGCAGATGAAGAAGAAGCTACAATCACGTTCACTATCGGTGATGATATCCAGTGGCATGATGGTGAAGAGTTAACTGCAGAAGACTGGGTATATTCTTATGAAGTAATCGCACACCCTGAATACACAGGTGTTCGTTATGGTACAGTAGGTTTCACTCTAATTGAAGGTATGCAAGAATACCATGAAGGTGAAGCTGATGAGATTTCAGGTATTGAAATCCATGATGATAAGTCTTTCACTATTCATTATGAGCGTTTAACACCATCTCTATTATCAGGTGGTATTTGGACTTACGCAATGCCGAAACATATCTTTGAAGATATTCCAGTAGGAGAAATGGCTGAAAGTGATGCTGTTCGCGAAGACCCTATTGGAATTGGTGCATTCCAAGTAGATTCAATCGTTCCAGGTGAATCTGTTGAATTAGTTAAGAATGAAAACTACTGGCGTGGAGAACCGAACTTAGACGGTGTTACGATTCAAGTTATTAACCCGAACGTTGTAGCACAAGAATTAGAAACTGGTGGAGTAGATATCGTATCTGAGTTCCCAGCCGATCAGTATCCTGAAAACTCTCAAATGGAAAACGTTGACTGGTTAGGTCAAACTGGTGGTTCTTACACTTATATTGGCTTTAAGCTAGGTGACTGGGATGAGGAAAATGGTGAAGTAAATTATCAAGGTGAAGACATGAAGATGGGTGACGTTGAATTACGTCGTGCCATGTGGTATGCAGTTGATAACGATGGTGTAGGTGAAAACTTCTACAACGGTTTACGTTGGGCTGGTACGACACTAGTTACGCCATGGCACCCTGATTACCATGATGATTCAATTGAAGTGCCAACATTCGACCCAGAAGAAGCGAACCGTATTCTAGACGAAGCTGGTTATGAAGATCAAACGGGTGATGGTTTCCGTGAAATGCCTGATGGTGAAGAGTTAGTCATTAACTTTGCATCAATGTCAGGTGGAGACGTAGCTGAACCAATTGCAAACTACTACATGCAACAATGGGAAAACGTTGGTCTAAATGTACAATTAATTGATGATCGTCTATTAGAATTTAACCAGTTCTATGAGCGTGTAGGTGAACACGGTGAAGATGATCCGGATATCGACATCTACCAAGGTGCATGGAGTGTAGGCGCTGATGTGGACCCTACAGGCTTATATGGTCGTACTCAATTATTCAACTTCCCTCGTTATGCGAGTGAAGAAAACGACCGTCTATTAGCAGAAGGTATTTCTGAGGAAGCATTTGACCCAGAAGTACGTTCAGAAGTTTATAGCGAGTGGCAAGAATATATGGTTGAAAACATTCCTGTATTCCCAACACTATACCGCGCTGAGTTATTCCCAGCTAACAATCGTGTAGTAAACTACGGTAACGCTAGCTTAATTCCAGGAGATGACACTTACTGGCATGAAATAGGCGTAACTGAAGAAGAACCAGTTGTAGCTGAATAATAGTTATAAACTAAACGCATAGAGGCTAGCCTCTATGCGTTAGTTTTGTTTTTGGAGGGTTTCTTAGTAGATTGTTCGGCTACACCCTTGATTAGCAAGCTCTGCATATTAGATCTACCTTTTTACAATTTTTGAGCTTATGATTCGATACCACTTATTATCTTTGAACAACGGACTTGACCAAATAACCATCCTTTAATACTACCTCTAAATTGTGCCTCTATCCATCAAGAAATATATTATGCTGTCTTGAAATGAAGGGAAATATACTTAAAATAATTAAAAATTCACATTAATCGAACGAACGCTCAATCGAATTATGTTATAATAATTGATAACGGTTACAAAGATTTAAAAAGGAGAGATACATATGGTTAAAACGGTGATTGTATCAGGCGCAAGAACACCTTTTGGTAAGTTTGGAGGCTCATTAGCTCCATTAACAGCTGCTCAATTAGGTGGTGTTGCTATTAAAGAAACACTAAATCGTGCAAACGTAAAAGCTGATGAAGTAAGTGAAGTCATCATGGGTACAGTTCTTCAAGGAGGGCAAGGGCAACTTCCATCAAGGCAAGCTATGCGCTATGCAGATATCCCTTGGGCAACAAAAACCGAAACGATTAATAAGGTTTGTGCTTCTGGAATGAGAAGTGTCGCTTTAGGTGATATGTTAATTCGATTAGGAGAAGAAGATGTCATCGTTGCTGGTGGTATGGAAAGTATGAGTAATGCTCCATACTTTATGCCAAATGCTAGATGGGGATTAAGAATGGGTGATCATAAAGTGGTCGACATGATGGTACATGACGGCTTAACTTGCTCATTTGAAAACGTTCACATGGGGACATACGGCAATAGAACGGCGGATAATTTTAGTTTAACTCGCGAACAACAAGATGAGTGGGCAGCTCAAAGTCATGAACGTGCTTTAAGTGCCATAAAAGACGGTAAATTTGACGATGAAATTACAACAGTTGAAGTACCTCAACGAAAAAAAGACCCGATCAAAGTGGAACATGATGAAGCACCACGTGAAGGCACAACAGCTGAAGGATTATCTAAGCTCCGTCCTGCATTTGGTAAAGATGGTACCATCACTGCAGGTAATGCGCCTGGTGTCAATGATGGCGCTTCTGCAATGCTACTAATGTCAGAAGAAAAAGCTAAGCAAAATGGCCATGAAACTTTAGCGACCATTGTTGCTCATGAAGAAGTAGCAGTAGAGGCTGAGCGTTTTCCTGAAACACCAGGGATCGTCATTAATCAGTTACTAGAAAAAACGGGTTATAAACTAGAAGATATTGATCTATTTGAAGTGAATGAAGCGTTTGCAGCTGTTTCATTAGCAAGTAGTGAGATTGCGGGGTTAGATCCCGAGAAAGTTAATGTAAATGGTGGAGCAGTAGCATTAGGTCATCCAATAGGTGCAAGTGGTGCCAGGATCATTTTAACACTTGCTTATGAGTTAAAACGTCGTGGTGGCGGATTAGGTATTGCATCGATCTGTTCTGGTGGCGGTCAAGGTGATGCCTTATTAATAGAAGTTCCAAAACAATAACAAACTAGATTCATAGGGGAGAAGAGCATATGACAGTGAATAAAGTAATGGTAATTGGCGCTGGTCAAATGGGGGCAGGAATTGCACAAGTATTTGCACAGTCCTCGTTTGATGTGAAGCTTAATGATATTTCAGAAGAGTCATTGCAGAAAGGTTTAGCAACAATTGAAAAGCTACTTTCACGTAATGTGGAAAAGGAAAGAATGACAGAAAACGAGAAACAAAATACTTTAATGAGAATTGAAACGACAACTGACTTGGAAGATGCAAGGGATTGTGACCTTGTCATTGAAGCGGTTGTTGAAAATATGGAAGTGAAGTCCAAAGTATTTAAGCAGCTAGATGAAATTACACCTAAACACGCGATTTTAGCAACGAACACATCCTCTTTACCTATAACAGATATTGCGGCTGTGACAAATAGACCAACTCAAGTAATTGGAATGCATTTTATGAATCCTGTTCCAATTATGAAGCTAGTAGAGGTTATTCGTGCGATTCAAACATCAGATCAAACTTATCAAACGATCGAAGAAACAACGAAGCAATTAAATAAAAATCCTGTAGAAGTAAATGACTACCCAGGCTTTGTTTCTAATCGTGTTCTTATGCCGATGATTAATGAAGCCATTTATACTGTCTATGAAGGAGTAGCTGAAGTAGAGGCAGTAGATGAAGTGATGAAGCTTGGTATGAATCATCCAATGGGACCACTTCAACTAGCTGATTTTATCGGATTAGACACCTGCTTATATATTATGGAAATCTTGCATGAAGGGTTTGGCGATAGTAAATATCGTCCTTGTCCGTTATTACGTAAGTACGTCAGCGCAGGTTGGTTAGGTAAGAAGTCTGGCCGCGGCTTTTACGTATATGAATAAACTAGCTTCATAGAAGAAAGTGTAAACGGAGGAAAGCATTCATGAATTTACAGTTTACTGAAGAACAAGAGATGATGCGAAAAATGGTGCGCGACTTTGCACAAAATGAAGTCGCACCAGAAGTAGAGCGAATGGAGAAGGAAGACCGATTTCCAGAAGAATTAATCAAGAAGATGAGCGAGCTTGGTCTTCTTGGTATTCCAGTTGACGAAAAGCTTGGTGGCGCTGGGATGGATTATACATCTTATATCATTGCGATTCACGAACTATCAAAAGTCAGCGCTACATTAGGTGTCATTCTGTCAGTTCATACGTCAGTTGGGACTTTCCCAATTTTGAAATTTGGTACAGAAGAACAAGTCAACCATTATATTCCTAAGTTAGCCTCTGGTGAGTACTTAGGCGCTTTTGCTTTAACAGAACCAGGAGCAGGTAGTGATGCTGGTAACTTGAAAACGAAAGCAGTCAAAGAAGGCGATCACTACATTTTAAACGGCTCTAAAGTTTTCATTACAAATGGAGGGTACGCTGATACTTATGTCGTGTTTGCTAATACGAACCCTGAAGTTGGAAGTAAAGGTGTATCAGCGTTTATTGTTGAAAAAGACACACCTGGTTTTGAAATAGGTGTTAAAGAGAAGAAGATGGGTCTTCACGGGTCCAGTACAGTATCTTTAAATTTCGATAACTGTAAAGTACCAGCTTCTCAACTTCTAGGTCAAGAAGGAGAAGGGTTTAAAATTGCGTTAGCTAACTTAAATATTGGGCGAATTGGAATTGCGGCACAAGCATTAGGTATTGCTGAAGCATCATTAGAAGAAGCCATTGATTACGCAAAAGAACGTGAGCAGTTTGGCCGTCCAATTGCTAAGCACCAAGGTGTTTCGTTTAAGTTAGCGGATATGGCAACTGCTGTCGAATCTTCTAAACTATTAGTCTACAATGCTGCATCACTTTATCAAGCAGGTATGGACAGTAGTAAAAAGGCTTCGATCGCTAAGAAATTTGCTTCAAAAACCGCAGTAGATACATCAATTGAAGCAGTCCAAGTATTTGGTGGTTATGGATACACAGAAGATTATCCAGTCGAGCGTTACTTCCGTGATGCAAAAATCACGCAAATATATGAAGGCACAACAGAAGTACAAAACGTTGTCATTAGCAGGCAACTGTTGAAATAAAAGGAGGCAAACTTAATGAATTTCCAACTAACAGAAGAACAACAAATGCTACGCAAAATGGTTCGTGATTTTGCGGAAAATGAAGTCGAACCAACAGCAGCTGAGCGTGATGAAGAGGAACGATTTGACCGCGAAATTTTCGATAAAATGGCGGAACTTGGCTTTACTGGGATCCCGTGGCCAGAGGAATACGGTGGAATTGGTTCAGACTTTGTAAGCTATGCTATTGCTGTTGAAGAACTTTCACGCGTATGTGCATCAACAGGTGTTACATTATCAGCTCACATTTCATTAGCTAGCTGGCCAATTTACATGTACGGATCAGAAGAACAAAAGCAAGACTTCTTACAACGTCTTGCAACAGGTGAAGCGCTTGGTGCTTATGCATTATCAGAGCCGGGTGCAGGTAGTGATGTTTCATCAATGAAAACAACAGCTAAGCTTGATGGTGATGAATATATCCTAAACGGATCGAAAGTGTGGATTACTAACGGTGGCGTAGGTGATATTTACGTTGTTTTTGCCAAAACAGATATGGATGCACAACATAAAGGAATCTCTGCGTTTATTGTTGAGAAAGGAACTGAAGGTTTTACTTTCGGTAAGAAAGAAGAAAAACTTGGGATCCGTTCATCTCCAACAACAGAGTTAATCTTTGAAAACTGCCGAATCCCTAAAGGAAATATGTTAGGTGAAGAAGGGGAAGGGTTCAAGATTGCGATGACAACATTAGATGGTGGGCGTAACGGAATCGCAGCGCAAGCAGTTGGTATTGCGCAAGGTGCATTAGACAAATCAACTGAATATGCCAAAGAACGTGAACAGTTCGGAAAACCAATTGCGAAAAACCAAGGGATTTCTTTTAAACTAGCAGACATGGCAACCGAAATCGAAGCTTCAAGACTACTAACTTACCAAGCGGCATATAACGAATCAGAAGGTTTACCCTATCAGAAAGAATCAGCAATGGCGAAATTATTCGCTGGAGATACAGCAATGAAAGTAACAGTAGAAGCGGTGCAAGTATACGGTGGTTACGGCTACACGAAAGACTACCCAGTTGAGCGGTACATGCGTGATGCGAAAATCACGCAAATTTACGAAGGCACACAAGAAATTCAACGACTAGTCGTTGGACGAATGGTGACGAAATAAGTTTTATTGAAAATTAAGCCTGAATGGACTTGTCCATTCAGGCAATAATTGTCGGACGAAGCAGGATAATTGTCGGACGAAGCAGGATAATTGTCGGACGAAGCAGGATAATTGTCGGATGACGTACAATAGTCTGTGTAAGTCCAAATATGTATAAAAAAAGAAAGTAAGGTACACCCTCTAGT
>NZ_BAAACZ010000014.1:0-58385 GCF_039521975.1 Alkalibacillus silvisoli
AACAAAGTGATCAAACTTTGGGTCAAAATTAAGTTGCGATTTGGGTCAATTTTGGGTTGCGAAATACACCGAACGGGGTCGGTCGACTAGAGCTTCTTAATAGATACTTCAATAAACTGGATGCGATCTGTTTCACTTTTTTTTGCTTTTTTTTAGAAGTGTTTATATTATCAAGATCTAGATTAATTAGGGATTTATATAATTCAGGGCTAGATATATGTATTTTTTGTAAAAAAAACTTATCATTTTTACAAAACTTTATTATATCTAGACTACTGTTTAAAAAGTCCGAATCTATAAATTCAAGTGGCTTATCAGGCGCTCTTAATAAGAAGTAATCTTCTGCAGTGTAAATATCTTGAATTATTTCCTCTTTATTCATACACACTCACCTCTAAAATGTTAATAAGTTTATAAAAGAAAGAAGAGGATAAAAATATCCTCCTCTCCCAGTAAATTAGAAGCAACCTCTACACGTTACTCGAGTACAATAACGAATACTCCAAGCGATAGTTTGACCACACGGAACAGTCGTTTGAGGTTGTACGTCATCGACTGGCTCTAAATCTACATTTAAATCTAAATCAAACTGATTATCCCCTTCCATTTTAATACCTCCTTTCCATTTTTTTCAGTACAAACTTATATTACCTTAAAAAAATTTAAAAAACAAGAATTTTCAAAAATATTTAGGCTTTTTTACATTTTTTAAAATTATTAATGCGTCATATTGATTATAAGGGTTAATTGACATAGGCAGTTGATTTTTAAATCCAGATTCCAACAACCACCATCGCTTGTTTAACGAACAATTCGTATTATTTAAGGCCAGAAAAGTATTTCCTCCAATTATATTCTCTACTTGTCTTTCTAAATGTTTCTTATTAGTTGTTTTTATTTCACTATCTTCTCTTAATAAGTTTGAGTAATTTCCATCGATTGAGTAAAACCCTATTGTATAAATATTGTTTTTGAATTTTCCATTTAAATATTGACCTAAGTTTCTTATGTTTAATAATTTAGAACTAGTAGTTTGACTTTTTCTAATATGATAATTATGTGCCCAAATAATTATTTTCTCATCGAGAATAATATTTTCTTTCAACCAACTCACATTATTGAACATTAATTCTCCTCGTTTACTACCACCTTTAATAACACCTAAATTAATCAGTTGCAACCACTCTATTCTATTCTTAAAGCCATTTATTAATATATTTAAATGTAATTGATCTACTGAAAATTCATTACTTTGTAAACGTAATAGATTGATTAATTCTTCATATAAGAGTTCACAATGTTTTTGCTTTTCTTTATCTTCCACTGTTTTTTTTCTTTTACCATCATTTTCAGATTCTAAATTAAAAAACATTTCTTCAGCTTCAATAATTTTTTTTGCAATATTCCGAGGAGCTATAGAAATAATCCAGTTCATAAATTTCTCTGAATATTTAACAGGTTGAGCGTCCATTCCCCAAAACCTCAAATTTTTCACCCAATCTTGCTTGTAAAAATTCAACATCTCTTCGTTGTGGTAAATATCTGACTTAAATTCTTTTATAAGCTTATCAATCTCTTTATCATTAAAAACTTCAGTACCTAAGCTTGACTCTAAAAAACCATTTTCGAATATAACATGACTAAAATTATGTACTTCATGTAAATATTTAATTATATTTATCTTAGTTTGATAATAATCACTTATTCCATGAGAACTTTCACCTAAAACTATTATTTGTTTACCTTTAACATGTTCATCTAAACTAGATAAATCATCAAAACGTATAGCCTCATTACTAATATCCTCTTCTATTTTTTTCTTTTTAAACATTTACTTCAACCTTTCTTAATTTATAAATTTTGCTTGTATGATATCAATATTCTTTATGTGCGTTTTTACTTTAAATTACGTATACTGTTTTAAAATACTCACTCTCACCTATGACTTCCCCAGTTTCAAAATCAACCGCTGTCATTTCACTAATAAATTCATAAGATAACTTCTTCACCAGTAAACTCATAATCTTGTCTTTCTAAATCATCAATGGAGCTTAAATATTCTTGACCTCTCTTCTCTTTAACATATTCCATCACATCATCAGCCGTGTATCCTCATGGATGGACTTGATGACATGTGATCTCTTTAACCATCTCATAACCTCCCTTATGATTTGCAAAGTCACTAAAACCAATTTTATAATTTTCTGTTATTTAAAATTAATAAAAGTATACTCCTGCTGATTACATTAGTCAAATCGTGGTTAACCTTTTAATATAAAACAACCCACAAAATGTTGTTACAACACTTCGTGGGTATTAGGCCTACATTACACAGTATTCACTTTTTAGATTGACTTTTTTGCTTTCGCTCAGCCTCTGCTTTTTTCGATTTTGTATAATGGAGTATATAAAAAGTGCCTATAATCAATACAACAAAAGCGATTAGAAACAATAATTCATCCAAAATGTATAACCTACCTTCCGTCGTGTTAACTCATGTAGTATTAGTATTTGTAGAAAGGTAATGTAAATATCTCGAAAGCGTGGCATTTTTTATATTTTGTTAATTATTTTTCGGTCTTAGAAATATTGAACGGTCAATTACTCCAGATAAGTCTACTTGTGGGAACTCACTTTTTATGAGTTCATACACTTCCTGAACGATTAATTCTAATTCGCTTAAGGCAATCTTTGGAACATCTAGAAAAACTGAATTTAAACGACTTGCTATATTAGTTGGTTTAATTGTCATTGTATTAAGTGAATGTTGCTGCCACTTAAAAGCTGGGTGGTGTACGAATTGACGATTTAAACCATACAACATCCCCATTATTTTTGTTTGGACATCTACTATTACTTTATAAAACATTAACCAATCTTGTCGTTCAAGCAATGCCTCTCGGTTATTCCATTTGTTTCCTAAGTGAAGATTTTCCTTAATCATAGCCTCACTTAATTCATCAGGATATACTTTCACTTTCTCTTTCATATTTTCAATAACTTTATCTCCGCTAAGTGAAACACCTTGATCAACTGTTGCTACAATACATTGCTTATTTAAATCTGTGTCAAACTTGGTTATGACATCTTCTATTACTTTATTAATCGTTTCTGTTAAAAAATTACTGATCTCTAGCTTTATACCTTCTGTTAAATAGGTTTCAGACCATTCCTCATCTTCATAAGGATAAAAGTCAATCATTTCCCCATTTAATTTTCTAATGGGCTCTGTTCGATCATGATCAGTTGGAGCTTCCTTCCAAAAAATAAAAAGTTCAATATCCGAATATTCATCATGCCAATTGCGTGAAACAGACCCGCCTAGTAAAGCAGCTTCAACCTTGGGGTTTAACTTATAAATTTCTGCAATATCCAATGCCAATGCTTTTAAATCCACTCCCCCGCCCCCTTTTAAACTTTTTCAAGCTATAAGACAATCATTATGTTAAACATCTTAGTCCCATTATTATGCAATTGTCCAACTTTATTTCCAAACTTCATCCAATTGGGTTGAATAAAAATCAATAGCTTTTTTGTAACTTAAAATCTCTTGATCGTTTGTTGTGTCGGTTAAACATTTCAACAATAGCTCCATAGCTTTACTATGTTCGTTTAAATTATATAACGTCATAGCATAGAATGTATGAAGCGCTCTACTTTCTGGGAATAAATCCATTCCTTTTTCAAATGTACTTTTTGACTTTTCATAATCTCCTAAAGTTCGATAAGTGCTACCTAACCCTAGTAAAGCTTCTTGTAAATCCTCTGATGGTAAGCCTATTTGAATGGCTTTTTCGTAAAATGGAACAGCTTTCGCTTCTTCTCCTAATATGTCACAACTCCATGCACATTGATAGTTAATCGAAGCATCATTAGGATACTCCTTAACCAATTCCATAAGTAATTCATTAGATTGTTTATAACTTCCATTCTTTCGTAAAGCAATTGCTTGATCTAATTCTTTTACCATTACAATCATCTCCCATAATTTAGTTTCTTGTACTCTCCAAAGTTACTTTCTTCTCTTTTCATGCATATATTTCATCCATTTTTTTAACTTAAAACTACAAATAACATATCCGATACTAGCGACGGCAGAAACTCCAATCGAAAGCTGTAAAATAGTTTGATGGGTTGTATAAATACCTACTCCTATTCCGAATATGCCTAGGAATATTAATTGAAATAAATGTTTTTTGTAATTTTCATATATAGTAAATTGAAAATCCCTTCTCTGTTCTGTTTCTTTTATACCCTCGATTCTTTGAGGTAACTTTAGGAACTCTGTGAAGGATTGAACTGTCTTGAATAAAGGCTGAGACTGCAACCAGAACCATATAAACGACCATTTGTTATTACCATGTTTACTTAACCAATCCATAAAAACCGGCTTTAATACCTTAATCAGTTCATCATCTGTCACTAAGCTTCGGAGTATTCCTTCCATTGTAATGAACGATCGCCCTAAGAAAACAAATCTCGTCGGTACTTGTATTGGAAGGGCTTGAATTATATCATTCATTTCAAATTTAAAAGCGATTAGGTCCATTTCTTTCAATTGTTCAGGTTGATACGACAACAATTCAGCTAACAACTTTTCAATTGTTCTTGGGTCTGCTTCTGGAAGTAAAAAACCTAAATGAGTTAAGGCTTCCACCACTTTAGGGTAATTCTTTGATAGAATTCCCTCTATTAATGCTTGAAAATATGAAGCATCCTTCTTAGAAAGTTCCCCTACCATTCCGAAATCTAGTAATATAATCTGCCCATCTTTTGAAACAAGTATATTTCCTGAATGGGGATCAGCATGAAAAATTCCAGGCTCAAGCCACTGAGGAAGGAAAACTTCAATTAGATTTTCAACTAATTTTCGTTGGTTAATTTCTAATTGACTCATTCCCTCTTCATCTGTCAGCTTTATGCCATCCATCCATTCCATTACTAATACCTTGGATGTACAAAGTTCGGAATACACACCGGGAATTTTTACGCCTTCAACATCCTTAAATCGTTCTTGGAAATAGTGTAGGTTACTCATTTCCTTTAAAAAATCAAGTTCACTTTCAATAACTTCCTTGAGTTCTTTATATAAAACCTTTAAATTTATAAACCCTTTTGGCATAGGAGCAAAATAATGGGCAAACCAAATAATAATACTTAAAGTACGGAAATCAGTTTGTATGATTGATTGAATATTTGAGCGTTGTACTTTAATCGCAACAGGTTTACCATCTTTCAAAACACCTTTATAGACCTCTCCTATAGAAGCAGAGGCTACTGCTTTTTGATCGATGGTATGTAAATATTGCTCCAAAGGGCCTTCCCATTCAGTTTCAAGAATACCCTTAACTTCCCCCCATTCAGAAGAGGGAACTTGATCTGTAAGGTCTTCAATTTGCTTAATAAAACTATTAGGAAATAAATCTGCACGAATGCTTAGTAATTGTCCCATTTTAATCAGTAATCCTTCTAATTCAAATAATGTCTTTCGGAACTTTCCCCCTATTTTTTCCCACAATTTCTCCCAATCGGCTTCAGGCTTTTTTCTAAATTTATACCAATAAATTTGAATGAAGATGACTAATGCCATTGAGAGTACCTTTGACATTCGTTTTAATTTACTCATCGATCCCATAAAATCACTCGTTTCTTTAGCATTATTATGTAAAAAGGCATCATTACTAAATAAGTTCGACAAAAAAAACGTTAACCCTTCTTAGTTAACGCTCCCAGCGAGTTTAATATCGTAGTACTAATCATCTGAAGCAAATTAAATCCCCTCTTGATTCTTCTAGTTAGATGTTGATCTTATAAGTCAAAAAACGCTTTCAATTAATCATGATAAGCCTGAGTCCTCAACATTTTGAGCCTGAAATTGACTAGGTGAGTGCCCAGTACCGCGTTTAAATGCATGATAAAAACTAGATAGACTTTGATAGCCAACTTGAAAACCAATTTCTGTACTATTTAAAGTAGTCGTTAATAGTAGTTCTTTTGCTTTCTTAATCCTCACCTTCTCTAAATACATGCGAGGTGTATTTCCAGTTCTTTTTTTGAATAGTCGGTTTAAATGAAAAGGACTGACACCTACCATAGATGCTAATTCATTCAGTAGCATTTTTTGACCATATTTATTTTCAATGATCTGCATGGTATCTTCTATTACTTTTTCGAATGGGTCATAAGTTATTATTGTTTTCAAATCAGGCCGACACCTCTTACAAGGACGATAGCCCGATTTATAAGCAATAGTGGCATTTGAAAAGAAGGATACATTTTCGCGATTAGGCACCCTAGATTTACAAGAAGGTCGACAAAATATGCCTGTTGTTTTGACTGCATAAAAAAATAATCCATCATATGCAGGATCACATGTAGTTGTTGCTTCCCACATAACATTTTGAGACAAATTCTTTTGGTCCCTCATGGAAGATCAAACCTCCCTTGTAAGAAAAAACTTTTTATCAATAATCATATAAATGACATAAAAGGATGCCACAATCACTGGAACAATAACATATAACTTTAAAAAAGGAAGCACGAGTAAACACAAAACGAAGGACGCAATTGATGCCCACCATGCCATTGTCTTCTTCTTAAACAATTTAATGCCCGCTGCCATTGAAAGAACATAAACTACAATCCCAAGTGAAGTCGGTATAAACAAAATGTCATCGAAGGTCAGTGACAATGCTTTCGTCACTAAAACACCTGCTATCGAAAAACAAATAACAAACAACACCATCAGTCTTGGAATATTAGTTGTTGCATGCAGTCTTGAAAACAATTTCGGAAAAGCACCATCCCTGCTTAATGAATATCCTAATTGTGTTAGACTGGCGAAAAATGCGTTTACTGTTCCTGTACAAATAACTAACGCTAAAACAGCCGTTACGACCTTAGCACCCATGCCTAGTGAATCTCCCATTATAACGCCAATAGGAGATAGGTTGCTTTCTTGACTGCCATAAGTGGCTGTTCCAATAGTAACAAAGCTTAACGCCAAAAATAATAACCCAATAACAACTACACTAACAATCGCACCTTTTATAATATCCTTTTCTGGCCTTTTGAAATGCAAAGCAAGATTACAAATCGCCTCCCAACCGAAAAAAGACCAAAAGATAATCGTTACAGCACTTCCAAGAGAAAACCATCCATTTGGAACAAAAGGTGTGAAATTGTCCCACTGTATTCTTGGAAGAGACACAAATATAGTTACCACTAAAAGAATCAATAACAAGGAGCTTAAAATCAATGCAACTTTACCGCTAACATTAACCCCGAAATAATTGGAAAGACCTGCAACTACCAATATAACGACGGCCATTATTACGGTTTCAAAATGTGAGAATCCAAATGCCTGACTGACGTAAAATGCACCGGTTAAGGATACAATTGTTTGACCGACTGCTGCTGTTACGAAATAAAACCACCCAACGATATTGCCAAGATGATATCCGTAAGAAATTCTTACAAAGGTTGCTGCTCCACCGGCATCAGGATATTCTCTTGCCAAGCTAGCAAAGGAATAAGCAAGTGGAAAACTAATTAAAATAACAATAAGCCAAGATATAATTGATGCAGGTCCTGCGATCGAGGCCGTTGCGCCCGATAAAAAAAGGACACCTGACCCTAGAATAGCTGCAATATATAAAGCAATTCCTTGAAATAATCCAATAGATTTATTGTTCATGCTCTCACCCCTTTTATAGCATTCAGTGTACTAGTAAAAGGGCGAAAAATTCTTCTTGTTTTTTGCGGTTCAATTCATTTAATAGTATCCAAAGCATCATTTTAAATTTCTTATCCATCCTACTTCGTTAACATAATAATAATGTCGATAAAAAACTACCAAAATATGGATATCTCTTTTCAATTTGTTAGGCTCAATTTTACCAAGTAAATTTTTGTACTTAGAAATAGCATCCTCTGAATTTATCTTGCAAGTTAAAACTTCAACAGGGGGAGTTAAATATGAATGCAAAAGTTATCGTGTTAGTTATAGTGTATCAATTACAGACTCCCATGCTCTTGAGGTAGGTTCAATGATTTTAAAATGTTCTGTATCTGGCAGAGTAACTAAGTTCACATGCTTATTTTGTTCTATTACTTTCAAATAGTAATTTTCACTTAATTCAGGAGGTACATGTTTGTCTTCTTCACCATGAACTAATATCTGTTTTACATTTATGGGTAACAATTCAATTGGGGAGGCGATGTTATAACGTTCAGGTACTTCATTTGGTGTGCCACCCATTAATTCAGATACAGGACTCTTTAATCCTTTTGCTTCATGGATTTGCCACATCTTTTTCAAATCAGTTACCCCAGCCAAACTTATGACTTTTTGAATTGGTACTACTAGTTCATTAAACATATAGTCTAAACTTTTATGTACAGTTCTTGCCGCTAACCAAAGAGCTAAGTGACCCCCAGCAGAGTGTCCAATAATAATGACGTTCGATAAATCTAAATGATAAGTTTCTTTTATATTTGTTAGATGATTTATGGCGTTTATGACATCATTGAACGTACCTGTCCAACCTCCTCCTATTTCACCTAACCTACGATACTCAATGTTCCAAGTAGCATAACCCTTTTGAGTTAAATCCTCTGCAATAGGGTTATTTTCTTCTAAATTAAATTTTGCTTGCCAAAAACCTCCATGAATTATAACTATAACTGCTGACGGTTTTTCACTTTCAGGTAACCGTAAAACCCCAAATTGCGATTGATTTTCCCCGTAAAATAACTTGATTGTATTAAACATCATTTCCTCCTTATTAATGAATATAAATATTTGCTTCTACTGACATTATAATCTTCTTTTTCAAATATTCTGCTCACACTAGCTCAAGATTCGATCGCTCATATTAGACATTCACCACCTGATACTTGAAGAATAAGCAATTCATCTATGATACTCAATCAACCAACAATCTTGATATTTTCCTTCGTGCAGTTCACGATTTGGAAGTATTTTCACTTTTTTAAACCCACATTTCTCATAACACTTTACAGCCCTTGTATTTCTTGTTTGTGGGTCCATAACTATTCGATCTACCTTTTTGTGTTGGATTAAAAAATCTATCATAGATGTAACAAGTAATGTTCCAATCCCTTTGTTCCAATACTCAATTTCCCCAATAAATTGGTCTGTTCCATAAACATTTTCGTTTAAATACCCATATTCTTTTTTCGTTTCATCATCTAATTGATAGAATTGGATATACCCAATTTCGTTACCACCATACTCTACAATACATTTAACTTTTTCATCTTCATGAGCATAAAAGACTTCCTTCACTTTGTTTAGATCAAAAGGATTATCCCTACCTTCATAGAACTCAAGAACAGACGGGTCTGATAGCCATTTTGCTAATAGAATATTATCTTGATCTTCTAATTTCCGAACTTTTAAATTCCCATTATGAAACAACATAATAACTTTCCCCACTCTCTGCTTAAACTGATTAAAGAATTCTTTATAAGAAATAAATCCTCCAGTGATTTATTCAACAAACCCAGCTCACGTTAGTTTAAATTCATTTCTCCACAAACACATTATTTCCTCTAATTAAATTTTAACATAAATATCCATTTTTATGATTGAATTTTACAATAAATTCATTAATTAGTTAGAACCATTGAATATTTGTATAACAACAAAAAAACTGTAAACACAATTAAGTGTTTACAGTTCATTATATTCAAGAATAAAATTGCAGAGAGTTTTTTAAAGCATAAGCCTGCAGTTACTGCAAACTTATGCTTTAAGTCACACGAATTATTTAATTAATTCCATATTAATATGGAGATGGCGGGAATCGAACCCGCGTCCAAAGATATCGCCACTCAAGCTTCTACGAGCGTAGTCAGTATATTGTCATTCGCCAATTCTTCAGCCTACTGACAGGCTTCCGAATGGCTAGTCTGGTTAGTCTCCTCTAGAATCCTCAGACGGTGGACCCTAGCGTAGCCCGCTTCATTTGAGACCCTTCAATCTACCACACGGGCGATGGTAGGAAGGATCCTGTAGAACTGCTTACGCAGCTACAGCGAAATCGTTTTGTTTGCCAGTTATATTTAACTGAAATGACGTTTATCGAGGCGTCACCTCGGCTCGCTACTTAAGCTCAACCTATCCCTGTCGAATCCAAAACATCCCCCTAGTAAAAGAATGTTTCTTCACCAAATTCATTTGGTAATACATATTATAACATGGCAATAGCGCTTTGAAAATGTCATTGTTTGGTATTAATAATCTTTTAAAGCGCGTTCAACATCACGTTTCATCGCTTTTTGTTTTAAGTCTTCACGCTTATCATACTTCTTCTTACCACGACCTACACCAATTAATAGCTTAGCCACCCCATTTTTAATATACATTTTTAGTGGCACTAATGAGTAGCCTTTTTGTTGGGTTTGGCCAATTAATTGATTGATCTCTTTACGGTGAAGGAGCAGTTTTCTTGCTCTTGTCGGCTCATGATTAAACTGATTGCCTTGTGTATACTCTGATATGTGCAGGTTATGAACGTAAACTTCACCTTTATGAACTCGTGCAAATGAATCTTTCAAGTTGACACGTCCTGCACGAATGGATTTAATCTCTGTCCCTTTTAATACCATCCCCGCTTCAAACGTTTCTTCTATATGAAAGTCATGTCTTGCTTTACGGTTTGTTGCAATGGCGCCTGGATCTTTTTTTGCCATGGTCTTTCCTCCTCACTGCAAAGGTTATTTTACCAAAAAAGACGGTGCTTTTAAACTGTGATGACTGATTACGACAATATTTCCTCATTAAATTCAAAATTTTAGTACAGGATAATAGACAGTCAAACCTATTTTATGGCATTCTATGTTATTAGGGAAACGAAGTAAAGGGAGGAACTGCTAAGATGATTGATACCATTCAAATTAGACCTTTAAAAATAAACGATGAAGATAAGATCGCCAATATGCAAACTGGTATTGAAGACGATTATGTTGTCCGTATATTCGAACGCTTAGTCACAAGCGATGAGCATGTATTATATGGATTATTTACAGATGACCAACTCGTTTCAGTCGCTGGTTATTCCGTTTTTAAAGGGCAGTACGGAATGCTAGGTCGCCTTAGAAGCGACCAACGATATTTAGGCAATGGGCTTGCAACAATGATTATTGAATATATCATTGAACAATTAAAACAAGACAATCAAATTAAATGGATTGGTGCTAACACGCAACTGCACAATTTCCCAGCTTTACGTGTGTTAGAGAAATTACAACTACCTAGACTTGAGCTACTCCACCCTGCAGTATTAGTCGATCAAAGCAAAATGACAGAAGATACTGGTGAAGTGTGGACGAAGCTTAAGACGCTAAAAGAGAAACGTAAATGGATTGATCCGCTTCAACATGATGATTCAGTCATTTTCCCATTAGAAGCTTACTATCCATTCCCTACTAGTCCTGATCTATTTAAAGATGATGACCTAGAAAAATGGTCGTTCTTCGAAAATGAAGCTCAAGACCGCTTTGCCATAGTAAAGTTTGATCAAAAGCGAGATCAATATGCACATGTCGTGTATTTATGGGATGACTTATTCGAACAACCTGGGTTAATGAAAACATTATATGAAGAGCTTGAAGTATTCAAAAAGCAGTATGGTGAAAAGACGTACATTCGCTTTGACCTTCCAGATGAAACACGTAACAAAATACCAAATGATGATGCGTTTAACTTCCAAGATCCATGGATTTTACACGGACATTGGAAGTAAAATCAAACCCTAAAGGTAATACTTAGACAAAAACAGATCCTCCAATTTACAGGGGTTCTGTTTTTTTCATACCCTAAGCCTTACTAATCAGATTTAAAAGATGGCAATACTACAGGTGAAAACAGGGGGGTTAGTACAATGTTTCACCTTAAATACTACCAATTCTGTTAAACACCTTATCACAAAGTATACATAATGTACGTTTTGTACATAATATGGTATAGTAGGAGGTGAAAGGGAGGAATGAACATGAGTGAGGTTTTAAATGCTACAGATGTACGTAAACACTGGGGACAGTTTAACGATGATGTGGTACGAGAAGGCCCTAAGTTTGTTAAACGCAATAGAGACTATTGGGCAGCATTAAGTACAGAACACCTTAAAATAGCATTTTCTAACTTTACATTTGAAGCTGAGGTCATGCATGAAGATGATAAAACTGTAACAATGTCCCTCAATGGTTTCGATATTGTTGAAAACGGTGACAGTGTAGAAGAAACACTTGATTTGCTTGCAGAAGAATTAATTGACTATTCTAATGAGTATAAAGATGATTTTAATAAGTATTTTAATGCCCCAGATCGACGTGACCAATTCCCCTTTATTATGAACGTCTTAATCCAAGATGGTTCTGAAGGAGTCAAATCGTTAATTCGATGCCTACCTGGAGAGAGATAGACCGTTTTTGCCAGAGAGATGGCTGGGAGCAAATTAAAAGAAAATCCCATCATATATACTATAGAAAACAAAAGTCAGATGGTAACTTTAAAAGGGTTAAAGTATCGAGAGGAACTGGGGAAATAAAAGGTCACTTATGGAAGGAAATACTAAAAAAACAGCTTGAAGTAGATGAAGAATATTTTAATCGCGTGAAGTAAGACGAACCGACTGGTGTTCGAGTTATTACGGTGATTAGGTAATAAAGCGATTTACTAAAATTCTTATTTTAGCTTAACGTATAAAGAGCATTAAAATTGCTTTTGCAATTCAATGCTCTTTTTTATATTAAGTGGCTTATATTTATTAAGCTTTCTTCTTCTTTTTCCGCTCTTTCATACCGACAACTTCAAAATCTACAACACGTTCTTCAATATTAGTACCAATGACACGTACTTTTATTTCATCACCGATTCTAAACATATTTGCTGTTCTTTCACCAATCATGGCTTGATTATTCTCATCATAATGGTAGTAATCATCTGTTAAATAGCTCACATGGACTAAACCTTCAACTGTATTCGGTAATTCAACAAATAATCCAAAGTTCGTAACAGAATTTACAATACCATCATATTCTTCACCGATCTTATCTGACATGAACTCTGCTTTCTTAAGGTCGTCTGTTTCACGTTCAGCATCAACAGATCGGCGTTCCATTTCAGAGGTGTGACGTGCGATATCCGGTAACTTCTCATCCCATTTCTTCGTTGTTTGCGCGCTTAGGTCACCTTCAATTAAATACGTCCGAATCAGACGGTGGACAATTAAGTCAGGATAACGTCTAATTGGTGATGTGAAATGTGTATAAAATTGTGTCGCTAAACCAAAGTGGCCAACACTTTCAGGTGCATACTTGGCTTGTTGCATTGAGCGTAACATTAATTTTGAAACCACTAAGTCTTCTTTGCTACCAGACACTTTATCTAGCACTTTTTGTAATGCTTTCGGGTGAATGTCATCTGCTGTACCTTTAACGGTATAACCTAAATTGGCAACAAACTCAAAGAACTTCTGTAGCTTTCCAGAATCAGGTTCTTCGTGAATACGGTGGATAAACGGTACATCCATCCAATGAAAATGTTCTGCTATAGTCTTATTGGCCATTAACATGAAATCTTCAATAATCCTCTCTGCTTCCCCGCGCTCTCTTAATACAACATCGGTTGGCTGACCCTCTTCGTCTACTTCAATTCCTGCCTCTTTGAAATCAAAGTCAATCGCACCACGGCCCATACGATTATAACGCAATGTATGTGCTAATGTGTTCATGAGCTCAAACATAGGGACAAGTGACTCATAACGTTGGCGTTTCTCTTCATCACCTTCTAAAATTGCATTAACATCCGTATAAGTCATGCGCTCTTCTGTTTTAATGACTGCTGCAAAGATTTCGTGATGAACGACTTTACCTGAACCATCGATCTCCATTTCACACCCTAGTGTTAAACGATCAACTTGTGGATTTAATGAACAAATCCCATTTGATAAACGGTGGGGAATCATTGGGATCACACGGTCAGTTAAATACGTACTTGTACTACGTTCGAAGGCTTCTTTATCAATTGGTGAGCCTTCTTTAACGTAGTTTGTGACATCTGCAATATAAACACCTAATAAGAAATTACCATTATCAAGTTGTTCAACTCGAACCGCATCATCTAAGTCTTTGGCATCTGCCCCGTCAATGGTAACGATTTGCTTATCACGTAAGTCACGTCGACCTTCTAAATCAGCCTCATCAATCGTTTCAGGAATACTGTTCGCATGTTCAATTGTTTGTTGATCGAACTCTGCTTTAATACCGTGTTTATGAATAATCGCTAAAATATCAATACCTGGGTCGTTTTTATGACCGAGAATTTCTGTTACTTGACCTTCAGCACTTTTAACCCCTTTAGGATATTCAATAATTTTAACAATCACTTTATGTCCGTCTACTGCGCCATTTTCATTACCATCTTTAATGAAGATATCGCCTGGAATGCGTTTATCATCTGCCATAACGAACCCAAATTGACCATTATCCTGATATGTTCCAACAATTGGTTTATCACTACGTTTAAGAATTCTTACGACAATCCCCTCAGGACGATTTCCTGCATAGGATTCATTTTCGATTCGAACTAATACTATATCGCCGTTCATTGCTGACATTAGATCTGATTGATGGATATAAATATCCGATTGGTTTTCATCATCAGGAATTAAAAACGCAAACCCTTTAGCATGCATTTGAATTCGCCCGCGGATTAGATTCATCTTTTCAGGTAATCCATATAAGTCTTTACGGTTACGAATTAATGTCCCTTCATCTTCTAAAGCATTTAACGCTTTCATTAAGATGATTAAGTCGTCACTTTCACCAATGTCTAATTCTGATTGAAGCTCTTCAATGCTTAAAGGACGTGTTGCTTCTTCTGTAAAGTATTCCTCGATTCTTTGTTTCATTTGTTCTATGTCCATGTTTTTCACCTCAGTTTTTAACCATTTTACTTAGGACCAGTCCAATAACTCTAAATACTTATGAACATCTTCATGCACTTGATCTTTATAATCACTTAATGTAATGACATGTGGTGCTCCTTCATACCATTTTAAATCTTTATCATCGCATTCGACATTATCATAAATATAATTAGCACTATCTTTATTTATCATTTCATCTTCTTCTGCTTGTAATACGTATGTTGGTGCATAGATCGTATCTAAATCATCACGAACTGACTCAATTAAATTAGCTAAAGAATCAAATGTCTCATCTGAATTTGCCATTAGCTCATCAAGTTCTTGTTCGATTGTTTCTTTATCTTTTTGTTGTAATTGCTTATATTCTTTCGCTTTAAAACGAAAGCCAGCTGATAGTTCTTTTTTATTATCAAAGAAAATCGGTGTACAAATCGGGATTACACCTTTAATTGGTCGATTCATCGCTAATTTAAGTGATAGGACACCGCCTAAGGATAAACCAGCAACAGCAATTTCATCATAACCTAGCTCTTTTAAATGGTCATAAGCTGCTTCAATATCTTCCCACCAATCAGATGCTGTTGTACCAACAAGCTCTTCAGGTGGTTTACCATGACCACGATATATTGGTGCATGAGACGTATACCCTTGCTTTTCTAAGTAACGTCCTAGCATTCGTACGTCAGCTGAATGGCCTGTAAAGCCGTGTAATAATAATACTGCTCGATTACCCGCTTCGAATGTAAATGGTTTTGGTTCTTTTATTTTCATCTCTTTCTTTCTCCCTTTCCCTGTCCAATCTATTCTTTGTTACTTTTCCCCAAATAAAAAAAGTTTAATCATAGTCTGTACACTGACGACTAGATTTTGGTCTAATCATACCACTAATATTTTCCAGCAAAAGTAAACATAAAAGAACAGTAAGCTTTTCACTTACTGTTCTTAAAAAGTTTATAATTACTGAACGAGATAACCTAATATAAATGTTACAACCATGAATGATACACCTAATACAACTGTCACACGGTGTAAAATGCCGTCCATGCCCCGTGCTTTTTGCTTACCGAAGAGATGTTCAGCTCCGCCTGAAATCGCTCCAGATAAACCTGCACTTTTTCCTTGTTGTAGTAATACAACCGTAATTAAGGCAATTGTATTAAGAAATAATATTGTAGCTAGAACTCCATACATAGCTATGACCTCCTAATGCGTACACAAATCCATAACATTAATGTAGCACATTATAGAGAACAATTGCAAGGTTGTTTTTCATGGATTCGTTAAATATTAGCCTTGACTAACAGATGGTCGATCATTTTCTTCAGGTTCTTCTTCTGTTTCATTTACCCATAATGCACAAGCAGCATCTCCTGTTACGTTAACAGCTGTACGTGTCATATCGAGTAGACGGTCTACACCAAGAATAAGACCAATAGCTTCAACTGGTAAACCTACTTGATCTAATACCATGGCTAACATAATCAAACCAACACCAGGTACACCTGCTGTACCAATCGAGGCTAATACAGCAATCAGTACAACTGTGATCATTTCAGTCACTGATAAGCTTTGAGCGTAAACCTGTGCGATAAATACTGTCGCAACACCTTGCATAATTGCAGTACCATCCATATTAATCGTTGCACCGATCGGTTGAACGAAACCACTAACCGATTCACGAACACCTAAACGCTTTTGGGCTGTACTCATTGAAACTGGTAGTGTCGCACCACTACTCGCTGTACCAAAAGCTACACTCATAACAGGCGCAAAGTTTTTGAAAAACCAGATTGGGTTTTTCTTAGCTAAGAACTTAACAACTGAACCATAAGTGATGATCGCATGTAAAATTAATACGAATAAAACAACTAAGAAGTATTGGAACATCGATGCAATAGCATCTAATCCTGCTCCACCTACTGCAGAAGCGATTAAACCAAATGCACCAAATGGCGCTGTATACATAATAATTGTGATTAAGAACATGACGAGTTCAAAAGCTTGATCAAATAGTTTATAAATACGATCTGTTTTCTTACTTAATATCGCTAAACCAAAACCAACGAAGATTGCGAAGAAGATGATTTGTAGCATCTCTCCATTAACCATAGCATCGATTGGGTTTGTTGGAATAATATTAACTAGCGTATCGATAACAGAAGGTGCTTCTTGCGCTTCAAAACCTCCTTCTGCTTCAACTGTTTCTATAATCCCAGGTTCACCTGGCTGTACGATTAAGGCTGCTGACATTGCTAATACGATAGCAATCGAAGTCGAAATTAAGAAGAATCCAATAGTTTTTCCACCAATTCGCCCTAATTTCTTCGGATCTCCTAAGCCTGCTGTACCTAATACAATAGACACAAAAACAATAGGTACAACCATCATTTGAATTAGACGTAAGAAGATGTCTCCTAATGGTGCAAAGAAATACGTGTCTACTGGTTCAAATAAGTTAGGCGTATAAAGATTCATTCCAAGACCTACTAAGAGACCTAAAACTAGTGCGATAATTATTTGTTTGGTTAAGTTACTTTTCATCATGCATTCCCCCCTAAAGTTTAATTAGTTAAACTTATGATATGCAATCGCTTTCTAACAAATTTATTAAAATTAATAGCCACGTTATTGATTATAGTAAAAAATGAACCGTTTGAAAATTATTATTTTGCAAATGGAAAAAATTAATCCCTAGAATTGAACATCCTAAGGATTAAACTCAATTAAAACTTTAATAATAAAAGTTTATTTTAGATTGTAGAAAGCTGTTTGACCTGCATAAAATGCTGTTGTCATTAGATCGTCTTCGATTCTTAGTAGTTGATTGTATTTCGCTACACGATCTGTACGAGATGGAGCACCTGTTTTAATTTGACCCGCATTTGTTGCAACTGCAATGTCTGCAATGGTTGCATCTTCTGTTTCACCAGAACGGTGCGAGATAACCGCTGTATAACCAGCACGTTTCGCCATTTCAATTGCTTCAAATGTCTCGGTTAATGTGCCGATTTGGTTCACTTTAATTAAGATTGAATTTCCGATACCTTTTTGAATACCTTCTTCTAACTTCTTCGTATTCGTAACGAAAAGGTCATCTCCTACTAACTGAACCCGATCGCCGATACGCTCTGTTAATAGTTTGAAACCATCCCAGTCATTCTCATCTAATCCATCTTCAATGCTTACGATTGGGAATTTATTAACTAATTGTTCATACCAGTCAACCATTTCCTCAGATGTACGAGTAACACCTTCACCTTTTAACTCATACTTACCGTCTTTATAAATTTCAGAAGCAGCAACGTCCATTGCTAGCTTAATGTCTTGATCAATTCCATAACCAGCTGCTTCTACCGCTTCAACAATTGTTTCTAATGCTTCTTCATTAGACTTTAAGTTAGGTGCGAATCCGCCTTCATCTCCAACTGCCGTATTATAACCTTTATCTTTTAATACTTTCTTAAGAGCATGGAAAATCTCAGCACCTTGGCGTAGGGCTTCTTTAAACGTCGCAGCTGTTACAGGCATAATCATAAATTCTTGAATATCGACATTGTTATCTGCATGCTCACCACCGTTTAAAATGTTCAACATCGGAGTTGGTAGTGTATGTGCTGAGAATCCACCTAAGTATTTATAAAGCGGGGTCCCTGCGAAGTCTGCTGCTGCATGAGCAACAGCCATTGATACACCTAAAATAGCGTTAGCACCTAAACGCCCTTTGTTCTCTGTACCGTCTAGTTCAATTAATGTTTGATCAATTAAAAGTTGTTCTGTTGCATCGAAGCCTACTAGTTCTGGTGCGATTATTTCATTTACATTTTCAACTGCCGTTTCGACACCTTTACCTAAGTAACGGCCTTTGTCACCATCACGCAGTTCGACTGCTTCGTATTCACCTGTTGAAGCACCACTTGGTACCATTGCTTTACCAAAAGCACCTGATTCTGTTACAACTTCTACTTCTACTGTCGGATTACCTCTTGAGTCTAAAACTTCACGTGCGTATACGTCAATAATGTAAGGCATTGTCGTCACTCCTATATGTTATTGTTTTACTTTATTAATAATCGAAGCTATAAAAACCATTAGCTTGCCTTTAGAACTTAGCAAGCTCAGTTTACTAAGTCTTCTTGTTATCCAACTTAAGGCTTCTTTCTCATTCATCAACTCCACAAAATTACCCGATGTTTGTTGATCACTTAATTAGTGATTGTCCTGTCATGACCTTTGGTTGGTCAAGGTTTAATAGTTGTAATGCAGTTGGGGCGAGATCACCTAATACGCCATCTTCACGCAAAGATAAACCTTCTTTAGTTACAATAACTGGAACAGGATTCACCGTATGGGCTGTCATTGGACTGCCATCTTCATTTAACACTTCATCAGAATTACCATGATCAGCTGTAATGATTGCTGTTCCGCCTAATTCAATAATTTTATCAACAATTTGACCAAGACATTTGTCTACTGCCTCGACCGCTTCAATAGTTGGCTGAAGTTTACCAGAATGGCCAACCATATCAGGGTTAGCAAAATTTAAAATCGTTAAATTAGGTGGATGATGATCTAGTTGTTCTAATAACGCATCAGTTACTTCATAAGCACTCATTTCTGGTTGTAGATCATAAGTCGCTACTTTCGGTGAATCAATTAAAATTCGCTCTTCATCTTTAAATGTTTGTTCTAATCCGCCATTCATAAAGTACGTAACATGTGGGTATTTTTCCGTTTCGGCAATGCGTAATTGCGTTAATCCGTTTTCAGATACAACTTCACCAATAGTATCTTCTGGTGTATTTGGTGAAAACGCAACATCAACTTCGAGTTCCTCACTATATTGTGTCATCGTCACCATATAAATGTTATTAACAGGGTTATAGTTACCTTCAAAGTCTTGTAAACGGTTATTTACAAAGACATCTGTTAATTGTTGAGCACGGTCTGGTCGGAAGTTTGCAAATAAAATAGCATCACCATCGTTAACTTGAGCTAGAGGGTTTTGTCCATCATCACTCAATACAAATGGTTCTACAAACTCATCTACCACATCTTCACTATAAGAAGCTTCAACAGCTTGTACTGCATCTGTTACAACTGGAGCATCCCCTAAACGAATCGCACGAAATGCCTTTTCAACTCTCTCCCAGCGCTTGTCACGGTCCATCGCATAATAACGACCGGATACAGATGCTAACTTTCCAACCCCGATCTCACTCATTTTATCGTTTAATCGGTTTAAGTAGGTGGTTGCTGTCTTCGGCCCGACATCTCGCCCATCTAAAAAGGCATGAACGAACACCTCATTAACACCTTGTTCCTTCGCGGTTTCTAGCATAGCCTGGATATGCTCTTCATGACTATGAACACCACCATCTGATAACAAGCCGAATATGTGCCAAGCGCCACCGGTTTCTTTTACATGGTTAGCAGCGTTTTGAAAGCTGTTATTTTGATGGAATTCGCGGTCTTTAATTGATAAGTTAATGCGAGATAAATTTTGATAAACAATTCGGCCTGCACCAATATTTAAATGACCTACTTCTGAATTACCCATTTGTCCTTCAGGTAACCCGACTGCCCCACCTGAAGCTTTTAATGATGTGTGAGGAAACCTTTGCCAATAACGATCAAAATTAGTTGTATGAGCTTGTTTAATCGCATTCCCAAATGCTTCATCACGAATCGCATAACCGTCTAAGATGATCAAGGCTGTTATAGGTTGATTAGGCATTCGCACCAGCCTCCACTAACTTAAGGAATGAATCTTCCTCTAAGCTTGCACCACCTACTAAAGCACCATCAATATCTGACATGCCTAGTAATTCTTCAATATTCTGAGGCTTAACGCTTCCACCATATTGAATGCGGACAGCTTGTGCCACACCTTTAGAATAAGTATCTTGAAGAACTTGGCGAATATGAGTACAGACATCATTAGCTTCTTCACTAGTCGCTGTTTTACCCGTTCCAATTGCCCAAATCGGCTCATAAGCAATCACAACTTGTTTAAGCTGGTCCTCTGATAAACCTTCTAGCCCATTTTTCACCTGTTGTTCAACAAATGTAAATGTCTCATTATTTTCACGTTGCTCTAAGGATTCACCAACACATACAATTGGCGTTAATTCGTGGTTAAAGGCTGCCTTTACTTTCTGATTAACGGATTCATCAGTTTCGCCAAACAATTCACGACGCTCAGAATGTCCTAAAACAACGTAATCCACTAAAATATCTTTAAGCATTTCTGGGCTTACTTCACCTGTAAAAGCTCCACTGTCTTCAAAGTGCATGTTTTGTGCACCAATTGAAACTGGGAAATCACGTGCTGCTTCTGTCAATAAAGGTAAATGAATAAAAGGTGCACATACCACTGTATCGACTTTGTCTTTTTCGGGTAATTTCTCACGCAAGTCCATTAAAAAACGGGCACCTTCACCAGCCAACTTATTCATTTTCCAGTTACCTGCAATAATCGGTTTACGCATTTACTTCACCTCTTCGTCTAATTCGTTTAACGCTGCAACCCCTGGTAATACTTTACCTTCCATAAATTCTAACGATGCTCCACCACCAGTTGAAATGTGATCCATCTCTTTAGCATAGTTAAATTTCTCAACAGCTGAAGCTGAGTCACCACCACCAATTACTGTGAAGCCCTCTGTTTCAGCCAATGCTTTCGCTACACTTTTCGTTCCATTTTCGAAAATTTCATATTCAAAAACACCCATTGGACCGTTCCAAATAATAAGCTTTGAGTCTTCTATAATTTTACTGAATTTCTCAACCGTTTCAGTACCAATATCTAAACCTTCCCAATCACTCGGAATCTCTTCAATTGGTACGACCTTAGTGTTCGCATCACGAGAAAAATCATCAGCAACTGTAACATCAACCGGTAAATGGATTGATACACCATTTTCTTTCGCTTTATCAATAAAGCCTTTAGCTAAATCGATTTTATCCTCTTCAAGAAGCGATTTTCCAACTTCATGGCCTAGCGCTTTAATAAACGTATAAGATAGTCCACCACCAATTAATAAGTGATCAACACGATCTAATAGGTGGTCGATCACATCGATTTTATCTTTAACTTTGGCACCACCAATAATCGCTGTAAATGGACGATCTGGATTTTCTAAAGCCTTACCTAATACTTCAATTTCTTTCTCTAATAAATAGCCTGATACAGCTGGTAAATGGTGTGCAACCCCTTCAGTTGAAGCGTGGGCACGGTGAGCAGCTCCAAAGGCATCATTGACATATAAATCAGCTAAAGTTGCGAATTGTTTCGCTAATGCTTCATCATTTTTCTTCTCACCAGGATGGAAACGAACGTTTTCTAAAAGGAATACGTCGCCATCTTCAAGTTCGTTAACAGCTTTTTCTACATCTTCACTGTATACATCATCTGTCTTATAAACAGGTTGTTCTAAATAGTTGCTTAAATGTTGTGCAATTGGATCTAAACGTAGTTCATCGACAGGCTTTCCGTCTGGTCTGCCTAGGTGGCTTGCTAAGATCACTTTGGCACCATTTTGGATTAAGTACATAATGGTAGGTAAAGCGGCTTGAATACGCGTATCATCTGAAATTTCACCTTCAGACATCGGAACATTAAAATCCACCCGACAAAATACACGCTTACCTTGTAGTTCAACATCACGTAAATTCATTTTTCGTTTCACTCGTTATACCTCCAACGCTAAATTTAAGGAGGGACATAATCAGTCCCTCCTTCTATTTTAGAACAAGTCCTTCAATAATGAAACTAAAGATTCGACATTAAATCGCAACTTTTATAGGCCTTGCTCTGCCATATATACTGCTAGGTCAACACAACGATTGGAGTAACCAGACTCATTGTCATACCAAGCAACGACTTTAACCATGTTATCTTCCATAACTAATGTTGAGTCACCATCAATCACAGAAGAATGTGGGTCGCCGTTATAATCTGTAGAAACTAACTGTAGGTCGCTGTATCCAAGTACACCTTTTAGTTCATTTTCAGCTGAAGCTCTTAACGCTTCGTTTACTTCTTCAACACTCACATCTTTGTCTAGTTCTGCTGTTAAGTCAACTAATGATACGTTTGGTGTAGGTACACGCATCGCCATACCTGTTAGCTTACCATCAACCTCAGGAAGTACTTTACCCACTACTTCTGCTGCACCTGTAGATGTTGGGATAATGTTTTCACCAGCTGCACGCGCACGACGATAGTCTTTGTGAGGTAAGTCAAGAATTTGTTGGTCGTTTGTGTATGAGTGAACTGTTGTCATAATTCCACGCTTTAATCCGAACTTGTCACTTAGTACTTTAGCAACTGGCGCTAAGCAGTTTGTTGTACAAGAAGCATTTGAAACGACTGTATGCTCGTCTTTGTTATAATCTTCATGGTTTACACCCATTACAACTGTTAAGTCTTCTTGCTTAGCTGGAGCTGAGATGATGACTTTCTTAGCACCTGCATCAATGTGTTTCTTTGCATCTTCACGCTTTGTGAATAAACCTGTTGATTCAATAACGATATCAACACCTAAATCTCCCCAACCTAAATTCGCTGGGTCACGCTCTGACATAACATTAATCTCTTTACCACCAACAACAAGGTTCTCACCCTTCGTCTCTACATCTTCAGGCAGTTGCCCATGAACTGAATCATATTTAAGTAAATGTGCTAGCATGTTTGCATCTGTTAAGTCATTAATAGCTACTACTTCTACATTGTCATTATTTAGCGCAGCGCGGAATACACGTCTACCGATTCTTCCAAATCCGTTAATCCCTAATTTTACTGTCATAAAAAATGCCTCCTATATTAAATCTTAATTTATATATTATTGAAGTAAATGACGAGCAATCGCTTCATCAATCACTAATACATCACTTTCTCCCCATTTCAAATAAGCTGAAATGGCTTCACACTTAGATTTGCCACCTGCGACGGTAATAATATTGCTACGTTCTTTAAGACGATCTAAAGAAAGTCCGATTGAGTTAACTCTGTGTACAGTTTTCCCGTTTTTATCGAAGTAATAACCAAAAGATTCGCCAACAGCCCCATTTTCAGCAATTTTTGCAACTGTACTCTCTGAGGCCTTCCTTCTCTTCGCCATCGTTAAAGCATCACCAATCCCATGAATGACAAAGTCAGCTTGATTCATCTTCTCTAAAACTTCCAGGATCGTCGGCTCTTCTTGCATTTTGGCATGTAGTTCTTCACCGATTGAGTCTGGTACATATAAAAGTCGATATTGCCCATTCGCATGATGAGCCATTTTGACGCAAATCGAATTGGCTTGATACTCATGTAAGTCACCTAAGCCCCCTCTTGCTGGGACAAATAATGGCTTTACACCTTCAACCGGCTGTAAATAATCAGCAACAGCTGCCATCGTCGAACCACCAGTCACTGTCACAACAGGTTCATCAGTAAAGGATTGAACTAATATTGCTGCCGCTTCTTTACCTAATAAATGTTTAACATCTTTAGATTGATCTGCATCACCTGGGACTACTTTAACTTGATTGACTGGCAACCTTTGCATAAGCTGTCGTTCCATAAAGGTTAAATCAGAGCCTTCTTTTAACACTTGATGATAGCTTTCAATCACTTCTTTACCTTCATGTGTGATATACATACCTTTTGACGTCACATCAACTAAGTGCTGTTCATATAAAAACTCGATTTCACTACGCATTTGCCGTTCTGTTTTATCAAGACGTTCAGCTAAAGCACGCCTACCAACCGGTTCAGCTAAATCGATCGCTTTTAAGATGTTGTAGCGGTCATCCATCTTGCTTAATAAATCCGGTATTAGCTTCTGTTGAAATTCAAATATACGATGCAAAAAGACATCACCTTCTTCATGAGCTACTTTGCCTTAAGTCTTATGACAAAGCTTGTTCAATCGAACGACAACTATCCATGGACAATTAATGACCGTTACTTAGTCAAAAAACGTCCCACTAAAGCCAAAAAAATATGATACTTAAAGATTAGCAGAAGCAAGAGCATTTTTCAAACATTATGCTAAATGCTCCTGCAAGAATTGATCTAAAGTTGCAAAGGAGATTTCCTCCGCTGTTAACTCAACATCACCAGCTTTAATAACCGGTATAGTTAAAAAATACTTTTCTAATAGTTCATCGTACTGATAAATATTTTGTTCAATAATCGAAAAATTATAATCCAATTGTAAAATTTGCAGTAATTGCTTTACATCCTCACAAAGCTTACAATTATTTTTCGTATAAAAATAAACAATTGGCTTTTTAGAACTCATCTATCTCTACCCCTTCAAAGTTGTGAGAAGTATACCACTTCCGCAATAATAAATCATTTCCCTCTTTAGAATATACTAATTGATCCATAATTTGTGTCGTTAATTGAATACCCCTTCCTTGTTCTAAATGAACAACTGAGTCACGACAACTTTCATAGCACGTTTTCAAACTATCAGGGACTTGAAATCCCTTTCCTTCATCTTTCACTCGAACAAGCATCGATTCCTTTAAAAACAAAATCTTTATATGAATCTTTTTAGATGGATTCATTTTATTTCCATGCTTCCATGCATTCGTTGTCATTTCAAACAAAGATAAATCAACAAGCATCTGATCACCCGAAAAGCATTCAAATAACTTTTCATGAATCGTCTTTCTAATTGATCTAAACTCTGTTGGTGTATTTATAATAAACGCGTAATCTTCACTCAAGCTCTTCCACTCCATATCCTTTTCTCATCACACTTTATATACCTTACCTCATTTATCTTGATTTGAAACCATTTTCTATATAATTTATCTAAGGTGATTGTTTTCAAAAAAATTTATATCAATAAAATAGCCTAAAAAACTTCATCTCCCCTATACACTTATTATAATAAAAATCGCCAAAACCATTATATAAGAAAGACTTGTTTGATTAAATAGTCTGATATAAGGAGTCCGATAGGTTTGTACAACGTTATTAATGAGGAGAAAAATTTAAAATTAGGTCATACGCTCAAACAAAAAGAACAGTTACCCATACCTTAGTTCTTAGGAGGTGAAGTTCATGAGTGCAGGTTACGGATATGGCACAGGATTTGCCTTAGTTGTTGTGCTGTTTATTTTATTAATTATCGTTGGCGCCTCAGGTATGACTGGTATGGGTGCTGGCGGATTTGGTGGCTTTGGAGGGGGCTATTAAAGTTGAATTTTTTAACCACCTATAGTCCTTCTTCATCATATTTAAGGACGGATTAATGATGATCCGTCCTTAAATTCTTCACTAAAAATAATTTTTTATAACTCAACTCCAATTTTTTATATTTAATTTTAGCAATATTAATTAGTTCCTCTTCTAAGTCCAAGCCCCGTCTTCTAACATTCCCTATTTTTGGTATACTAGACTTAATACTAGTCAAAATCAGAAGGTGAATCTATGTTTAAATTACTAATCATTGAAGATGACGAAACACTTTACCATGAGATACAGGAACGGCTCACAAAGTGGTCTTATGACGTTCATGGAATACAAGATTTCGAGAAAGTGATTGAGGAATTCAGCAAAATGAAGCCCGATTTGGTCATTATCGATATTCAACTACCGAAGTATGATGGATTTCATTGGTGTCGGATCATTCGATCACACTCCAATGTTCCGATTATATTCTTATCATCACGCGACCACCCCACAGACATGGTCATGTCGATGCAGCTTGGGGCAGATGATTACATTCAAAAGCCGTTTCACTTCGATGTACTAATCGCCAAAATCCAAGCCACACTAAGGCGGGTTTATAACTACAATACTGACAATATCCAACTTAAAACTTGGTGCGATGCCACTATTGATTATGAGAAGAATACTGTTACTAATCAATACGGGACTATCGAACTAACTAAGAATGAAACCTATATTTTAAAAGAATTAATCGAACATAAAAATAAAATAGTAACCCGGGAGCAACTCATTCACAGCTTATGGGAAGACGAACGATTTATTAGTGATAATACCTTAACTGTAAACGTCAATCGATTACGAAAAAAGCTTGATGAGATTAGATTGGGACATTACATTGAAACAAAAGTAGGACAAGGCTACATCGCAAAGGAAGTGAAAAGTTCATGATAAGGAATTTTTTATCCGAACGATTGAGTTGGATCTTACTATTCATCTTTTTGCATGCTCTATTTTTGTTTATATCTTATGTTGATTCTCAAATTGCATTTGATTCAATCTTATATTATGCGTTTTTATCAAGCATCATTTTTTTGTTATTTTTAATCATCCGATATAAAAGGGAGACTAACTTTTACAAACAATTAGATGAACGCTTTAATTTCCTTGATGAATCAGTATTACCACAGCCAACAACACCATTTGAACGAATCGTTTCACACAATTTAACGCAACAAACCGAACAATTAAAACAAGTCGAATCTAAAAACCTTACCCACTTAGAAATGGAAAAAGATGAGCTACTATCTTGGATTCATGAAGTTAAATCCCCCTTAACAGCTATGCAGCTCATCATTGACCGAATTGAAGATCAATCGCTAAAAACCGACTTAAATTATGAATGGCTTCGAATTCACTTACTACTCGACCAACAATTACATAAAAAGCGAATGGATGTAATTGAAAATGACCTATATATTGAAAGAACAAAGCTCGAGCCGATCATTTATCAAGAGGTTAAAAATTTAAAATCATGGTGTATTCATAAGGGAATCGGATTTGATATTAATTTAAATAAAAATGAGGTTCTTGCTGATGGAAAGTGGCTTGCTTTTATCATTAGACAGCTATTATCCAATTCAGTAAAATATAGTGAAAACTCGGAGATCAGCTTAAGGAGTTACCAAGAGAACGAGCAAATTATACTCATAGTTCAAGACCATGGTCGTGGCATTGACACTAAAGATTTGCCGCGAATTTTTGAAAAAGGATTTACATCAACTGCCAAACACCAAGACAATTCAGCAACTGGTATGGGATTATACCTAACGCAACAAGTGGCTAATTCATTGAAAATCAAACTAAACGTTGAGTCAGTTCTGGGTGAAGGAACTACATTCACCCTCACCTTCCCTAAGAAAAATGAATTTGTGTATATCATAGAAGACATATAACCCACGTAATCCCCCCGAACTAATACGCATGTGACAAAAATGTCATATGCTTTTTTTAATTGTTAGGTAAAATGAAGGAAAAGAAACTACCTCCCCATATACAATGGGTTTAGATGAACAGAAAGGAGTCTTTTATAATGAGTCTACTTAAAGCTCAAAAAATTCATAAAAGCTATGGTAATAAATTTAATCGACAAGAAGTTCTAAAAGGAATTGACCTGACACTTGAACAAGGTGAATTCGTTAGTATTATGGGGGCATCTGGTTCGGGGAAAACAACACTACTTAATGTACTATCCTCTATCGACCAAGTGAGCCACGGAACAATTGAGGTTGAAGGGAATTTAATTACGAATATGAAATCGAAAAGGTTGGCCGAATTTCGTAAGCAACACCTTGGCTTCATCTTCCAAGAATATAATTTACTTGATACATTAACCGTCAAAGAAAATATCCTATTACCATTATCAATTCAAAATGTCTCGAAAAAAGAAGCAAATGAACGGTTCGAGAGCTTAGCTAAAGAACTTGGAATACATGATGTTCATGACAAATATCCGAATGAAATCTCAGGCGGCCAAAAACAACGTACATCAGCTGCCCGTGCCTTCATTCATGAACCGAGTATTATTTTTGCAGATGAGCCAACTGGGGCGCTTGACTCTAAATCAGCTTCCAACCTTCTAAATAAATTAAGTGAACTAAACAAAAATCGCCACGCCTCAATCATGATGGTGACACATGATCCGGTTGCAGCAAGTTACAGTAAACGCGTTATTTTTATTAAAGATGGGCAAATATACAGTCAACTTAACAAAGGCAATGAAGACAGACAAAGCTTCTTCCAAGACATAATGAAAACACAGGGTGTATTAGGTGGCGTGCAATATGAACATTAACCAACTCATCTTCAGAAATCTCAAGAAAAACTTAAGCAACTATTACCTTTACGTCTTTGCGTTAACATTTAGTGTGACCATTTACTTTGCCTTTGTGACGTTACAATACGACCCATCGATGGACCCAGCTACAGGATCAATTAAAGGGCAAGCTGCAGTTAGAGCTGGATCTATTTTACTGATTGTCATTGTTGGCGTTTTCTTAGTTTATGCCAATAGCTTATTTATTAAGCGACGAAGCAGTGAGATCGGTTTATTCCAATTAATCGGGATGACGAAGGGGCGCATTTTTAGAATATTAAGTGCCGAAAACTTTATATTGTATTTCACCTCTATGATCATTGGAATTGTACTTGGCTTTTCTATTTCAAAACTAATCGTCATGACTGTATTTAAGATCACCGGTGTTGAAGCAATTGCTACGTTAAATTTTTCCAAAGAAGCACTTGTTCAAACATTGCTTGTCTTTATTGGGATCTATTTACTGATCATGGTTATAAACTACTTTTTTATTAAGAAACAGAGCATTCTATCTTTGTTTCAAATTCGTTCATCATCAGAAATAAAAGTAAAACGCATGTCCATCTGGCAAGTGCTTATAGGAATTTTAGGAATTGGATTGATTGGTACAGGTTATTACGTTTCACAACTGTTATTTGGTGGGACTTTTATGTCTATTAATGAGTTATTTATGGCGATGGTATTTATATTAGCGTCTGTGATCATTGGAACGTATTTATTTTATAAAGGATCAGTTACGTTCATTTTCCAACTCATTCGTAAGCAACATAAAGGCTATCTAAACATTAACAAAGTCATGTCGTTATCATCGATTATGTTTAGAATGAAATCAAATGCGTTACTTCTAACAATTATTACAACGATTTCAGCTTTAGCGATTGGATTGTTAAGCTTAAGTTATATTGCTTACTACTCTGCTGAACAAAACGCTGAAGATTTCGTAGTTCATGACTTTTCTTTAGTTAATGAGGAATCTATTAAGGAATTCACTTCACATTTAGAAGAAAACAATATTGGTTACTCAATGAAACAAGTTGAAGTCATTCAATTTGAAACGGATGCATCTGACATACTTGAACTTGACATGGATGAGGATCCCACTATTACGATGGACCCAAGTGAGTTACCATTACCTCTTGTTAGTGATTCAAATTTCGAACATATGGACATTGAAAAAGGCGAAACCATATTAACTGGTTACTCGGATCTTATGATGCGTTTTATGACAATTAAAGATTCTGGAAATGTGATTTTAACTGGACAAAATAGCAAGTATGAATTAAAGCATACAGGTTTAAACGATGACTACCTCGTTTCATCCTACTTCACGAATGGCGGGGGAATGCCTATAGCTGTCGTTAATGACTCAACCTATCAAGAACTTAGAGGTGACCTTGACCCTGATTATCAAAGAGAATCATTAATGTTCACAGGAATTGATGTTAGTGAAGAGGATTTAGAACAAGCCAACGATCTATTTTTGAGTCACAATATAAATGAGTCGCTCGGTAACGATTCACAACTACAATCAAGCCAAAACCAAAAAATGAATATGGGGCTTAACATGTTTATCGTTGCATTCCTAGGACTGACATTCCTTGTTACATCGGGCTGTGTCCTTTATTTCAAGCAAATGGACGAAAGTGAAAGCGAGAGAGCAAGCTACACTACCTTAAGAAAACTAGGCTTCACTCAACTTGATTTATTAAAAGGAATTCAGACCAAACAACTATTTAACTTCGGGATCCCACTTGCGGTTGGCCTACTTCACAGTTACTTTGCTGTACAATCTGGCTGGTTTTTCTTCGGATCTGAAGTGTGGACACCAATGCTCATTGTCATGGGACTTTACACTGTTCTTTACTCGATCTTTGGTATGTTATCTGTCATTTACTACCGGAAAGTGATTAGTGAAGCACTTTAGGATAACTTATAAGAAGATATCTAGCTATACAAACTATGCAGAAAAGAAAAACCAAATTATGGTAATTTAAAAAAGTTTTTACTTTTTTTCGGAGTAGATTTTCTACTCCGATTTTTTATTTTTCCAATATTCTTCAATATCCGTATTCTTTTTCATAGCCTCGTTCATCTCTTGTTTAGCAGATTCTTTATAGATAGATGTCAGCGTAAGTTGTTGATTCCTTGATTAAATCGTCGCAGAAAAACGCTACGTCACTTCCCGCCGCTTAACTCCACAGGGCCGTTCGTTATCAAATCCGAGAAAAGGAATTAACATTAACTTCAATTATTCAAATAGATCATTTGAATAATTATAAGTATTAATTAGATCGCCGCTTACTTTTACTCTTTTATGAGGTTTACTTGGTATATCACAAGTCAGAAGAGTTATTTCATCCTGCCCACGGTCATTGATTAGTTCTGTTTCATTCTCCAGAACAGTTTCAGGGTCGTATAATTCATACTCGTAGACGTTTTCTTTATCTGTTACATAAACAATATCACCCTCTTGTAATCTAGGAACATCATGAAATAACAAGCCCTCTTCTTCCATTCTATGTCCCGCAATTGCATAATTACCTTTGCCCAACTCATCATATTCTCGCATTTCCCCAGCACCATGTAATAGGTTAGTTTCGTTGACACCTCCATAGATTGGTAACTTCAAACCTGTTCTTGGTATATATAAGAAAGCTACAGGGTTTCCTTCAAAGTTCAGGCTTTTTAAGACATCAAGACTGCTAGGCAGTTCATTTACTTCTTCGCTCTGCTCTCTAATGTTACGGTTTTCTTTTAATTCATTACTGTCCAAATTATTTATTTCATTTAGAGAACTGTTTATATTGTGATTTACGATGTAATTTTTCAAGAATGGTGTTGCAATTAATAAACTCCCAGTTAAAACGAGAAGTATAACAATGATGTTTCTCCATTTTTTCATTAACTTCGCTCCTTTTACAAAAGCCTAGCCACTAATGGCTAGGCCTTTGTTATAGGTCATGTATTATTCATTAGACTGTTTTCTTCTATTTGATAGAATCACTATTGTACCTGCTAAGGCAATCAATATAGCTCCTATTGTTATTGGTAGAGTACTAGAGCGATCTCCTGTTCTTGGGAAAATTGATTCGTCACTTTCTGACTCTACTAATTCAGCAATCTTTGTATTAGTAATCTTAAATCCTTTCTCTGTTTCATCAATCGTTACATCGTATCCCTCAACTGCAACCTCTTCGACACTATAGGTATGCTCTTTACCATTTTTATTATATTTTTCTAAATCCATAAAAACGTAGGACCATTGATCATCTGCTGAAACATCCACAGTTTTTATGATTTCCCCATCTCGTAACAAGTTAATGGTAATAAACTCAGGTCTATGTGCAGCTTCATCTTCTTTCCAGACCTTATTTACTTCAATTGACTTTAACCCAGAACGTGTATTTGTAATGTCGTATCCAGTTATTTCTGATACATATCCAGCTACATCTTGTTCTTCAACTGTATATTTATAAGGAAGACCCTCATCATCATATTGATCAAGCTCTGTAAAACTATATGTCCATTGATCATCAGCTGTAACTGTGGCTGTATCGATAACTGTGCCATTTTGTAACAGATCCACTTTAATTGATTTTGGTCTGTCTTCTGAATTGTCATCTTTCCACGTTTTAGTACCTGATACGTCAACTTCTCCAACACGTAGATTAGTAATATCAAAACCTTCTATTGATGTATCATAACCTTCTACTGAATTTTCCTCAACAGTAAATTGATATGCCTTGCCATTCTCATCATAAGCTTCTAAATCCTCAAACGTATATTTCCAATCGTTTGCTGATGTTAAATCTACTGTTTCAAAAAGCTCTCCATTTCTTAATAGTGTTACTGTTATAGAATCTGGTCGACTATCAGATTCACCGTCCAACCAACTTTTAGTCACTTCAATCGATCTTTGTTCCGACCGTGTATTCGTAATGTCAAACCCGTCTACTTCTGACTCATAACCAGGTACGTCTTGTTCGCTTACTGTATATTCGTAAAGAACACCTTCTTCATTATATTTATCAACGTTTGTAAAACTATATTCCCAGTTTTCCTCAGCTGTTACTTTTGCAGTATCTACAACTGTACCATTTTGCGATAAGTTAACTTTAATATACTCTGGTCGATCTTCTGGATTATCATCTTGCCACGTTTTCACTCCAGAAATGTCGGTATAGCCTACACGAACATTTGTAAGATCATGGCCATGTATAGAAGATTCATATCCTTCGATCGGTTCTTCTGAAATTGTATATTCGTATAGTACCCCTCTATCATCGAACTTCTCTAAACCTGCAAACTGATACTCCCAATTACTTTCTTCTGAAACCATTTGAGAATCAATTTCATCGCCGTTTTGTAAAAGATTAACCATTATTGATTCAGGCCTCTCAGAAGAATTGTCATCTTTCCACGTTTTGGTTCCTAAGACATCAGTTGTTCCGACTCGGAGATTTGTAATATTAAAACCATCTATTGTTGTTTCATAACCTTCTACCGGCTCTTCTTGAACAGTGTATTCATAAGCTATACCATTTTCGTCATATTGATCTAATCCTGCAAAACGATAATCCCAATTATCTTCTTCAGAAACCTCCATTGAATTAATGACTTCTCCATTCTGCAATAGGTTGACTGTAATAGATTCTGGACGATCAGGTGAGTTATCATCCAGCCAAACCTTATTTCCTTCAACTGAAGTTGTTCCAACACGTAAGTTAGTTATGTCGTAACCATCTACAATTGATTGATAACCGTCTACTGATTGTTCTTCAACCTGGTAGTCATATTCATTAAGTAAGTCATCAGTTTTTGGTAGATCAGTAAAGCTATACGTCCAATCAGTCTGTTCACTCACTTCAACTGTTTTATAGACATCCCCATCTTGCAAAAGGTCAACCTTAATCATTTCTGGTCGATCTTCAGAATCGCCATCTTTCCATATCTTCTCGCCACTAATTGTTTTAGTTTCAATTGCTGTGTTGTAAGCAGTAACCTCAACTGTTTCGGTTGCCTGTTCTCCAATAGTAAACGAAATAGGTTCTTCATCTAGTAAATACCCATCCGGTGATTCTGTTTCGATAAACTGATAATCACCAGGTTCCAACTGCTCTACGATAATACGTCCGTTTTCATCAGTTGTGTATGTGCCAATAGATGAAGACTCTCCTACTTGATACAACTCAAACACTGCACCTTCTAATGATGCGTTTATCTCTTCATCGATTTTCGTTAATTCAACTTGGTGAATAATTTCTTTATTCGTTACTTCTAATTCCGTTACGTCTTCATCAACAGTTACTGTCTGTTCGTCACTAATTCCAACGACATAACCTTCTGGAGCAGTCGTCTCTTTTAAAATGTAATCATCATATAATAAATTGTTAAAAGTAACGATTCCATCTTCATCTGTTGTTCCAGTACTTAGTAATGTTTGACCTGATGAATCATAAAGTTCAAATACAGCACCTTCCAACGTTTGTGAGCGGTCACCGTAGTCAACTTTTGTAATTTCTAAACTTCCGACTTCACCATCAATGCCGCCACCTATATTAGATAAATCAATCTGACTTGAATAAGAATCATCAGTTTCAACATTCTCTGTTTCGTCAGCTAAAAACTTAGCATCATTGGAGATATTGCCATCATCTTCATACAAGATATATGTGTCGTATTCTAGTACATAAGCACGGTCAATTGTTTCTTCTGTAAAATCGATCGTAAATGTCTGTTGACCATCATCATTCTCAGTAACATTTAAAGTGTAATCTTCACCTTCTTCTAGAAGATCATCAGAATCTTTATTAATACCTGCTTCTGTCACAGTCGTTCCATAAAGGTTAATTGTATCTTCTAACAGCGCTTGATTGATACTTGGTGTATCTTCAATTTGAAGATCTGTTACTGTTGACTGTGTGAAGTTAATATTTACATTCCAATTGACTATTCTTGGGTTCTCATTGTTTTGCGAAGCGTTTTTGTTCGTATACTCCCCACCATGAACTGGCTGTACAGACGCTTCCAATTCGTTTACTACTTCATTGTCATCTAATAAGGTGGCTTTATTATCGTAACTACCTTCTACTAACAAATCATTTAAATCTGTTGTATATTCAATGACATATGGTGAAGTAATATCACCTAATTCCACTCTAAAACCAGGTTCATCATCAGAATTAGTTACTTCAGTTATATTTGCAGTAGTTACTTCATCACCTTTGTCATAACCATTGGCATCACCTGTTAGTTCCATTTCATAAACTTTAACATTCTCAATATCAAAGTTTTGTTTGCCTAAAATGAAGTCTTCAACAATTGCTTCTTCAACAGTCGTTTGATTATAATTAACGCCAATTGTCCATGTGATTTCTTTAGTTACTGGATTATAACTAGCACCTTTAAAGCCATTGTTTTTTGTGTATTGATCTGGATCAAATGTTGCGCTTCCTTCTTTAACGATTACATCTGATCCGTTTTCTGGAATCCACTGAAGTGTAGCCTGATTCGTATATGTCACATCATTTGGGTTGACTTGATCAAAATCAATCTCTGTTGTGTATGTGATCATGACTTCCTTTGTAATGTCTTGGTTAAAATCAATTTCAATCTTTCTTTCATTCTCATTAAAACTATATGTGTAATCATAGATGGTTTCTCCACCATGCGTAACAACAACATCTTTCGGCGTAAATCCTTCAGGTAAAATGTCTGTAAACGTGACATTTTCCATAACGTGTTCATCTCTATTGATTAAAACACGCCAGTCAGTTTCTTTAGCTTTATAATCAGTATTACCTATGTGTGATTTAATCAATATACCTTGTTGAATATCTCTACTGCTTTCATATTCATTTTCAAATTCGTCAGAGATCGTATTTGTAATTGTTTCATTTCCATCAATTCGTTCGATGGCAGTTGTTTCATAAACTATTTTATAGGCTTGGTTAATGCTTTTGTTAAATTGAAAGTCAAAACCACTATCTGTCTCCTCAACCGTATAATCTTCAGAGTTTACATCGTTAGTACCTACCTCTTCCCCTGTATCGGGGTCGATATCCACTTGCAACACAACTAGACTATCATTAACAAATTGCTGGTTTTCACCGAAAACATCTGTTAATTTAGCTTCATCTTCAGCAATATCTTTTTCATCATAGTTATACTTAACTTCCCACTCTATTGTTTGAGTTACATTATCATAATCAGTTGAACTCTTCTCAAGTGGTTGACCACGATTAACGTCAACAGATGATGAAGCACTGACAGAGCCTACATTATCGCCATTTAAAGTTGCCTCATTACTATAAAGATCACCAGTGTTGTCATTGATTTCCGTATCATAAACAATTCTGTAAGCTGAATCGATATCACCGAGATTTAGCGGGAACGATTCACCAAAGTTATGATTTTCTATTAATTCAGTTTTGCTTTCATCAATAGTCCCATCAGCATTCATATATAGCATATAAACATCTAACGTACCATCAACAAAAGAGTGCTCGCCTTCGACAACATCAACAAGTGTCGCATTATTAATTTCTTGTAAATCTTTATTAAAATCAACTGTCCATGTTACAGTTTCTGTATTATAAGATTTATCAGGTACACCTTTCTTATCGATTGATGAACTTGAAGGAATAAACTTAATTGGATAAGTTATGTTACTTTCTCCTTCAATTGGAAAGCTAATCTCTGTCTCTGCTGCTCCCTTATAATGGGCATCAAACTCTGATTCTAAGTTAATATAACCTGATACATTGGAGTTTTCCTCAATCTCATTGTTAAAGGTTATTACAATCTCGTTATTATTTGTTACAACAAAAGACCCGAACTCTTCCCCAGCTTCATTACGTAACGGTGTAGACTCTGGGTTAGCTAGAACATTGAATACTTCTGGGATTTCAATAGTATATGTGGATCCATCTTTATAGTCGTGTCCATCAGGTAAAGCAAAGTTATAATTTAATTCCACTTTAAACTCATCATATGGATTGTCTACAGTTATTTCTTCACCAGGCTCTAATGTAGTAAACTCACCATTTTCATCTAACACAGAAAGTTCTACATCTGTAATAATATTTTCTTCAATAACAGTTCCTTCATTTGAAGAAAACACTTGCTGACTTTCTAAGTATTCTGTGTTATTTTGTTCTTCTGACTCTTTAGCCTCTGAGTCAATTGAGTCCTGCTCTTCCTCTAACGACTCAGTTTGAGAAGTCTCTTTCTCTGCTTCTTCATCTTCTTCGTGTTTTTTATCTTCTTGTTCTTCTAAGGCTTCTTCATCTTCTTCCATTAAATCAACAACAGCTTTAATCGAAAACACACCTTCAGATTCAGGATTGTTTTCAATTTCTTCATTAAAAACAATTTCTACAGTGCCATCTGTTGATGCTGTAAAAGTACCTACTTCATCCTCTTCTGATATAAGCATTCCGCTTTGATCTTCACTAATACTCACATCATCAGGAAGATCAAAGGATTCTGAGTAACCACTAACAGCCTCTAACCCTTTCATAGACCAGCTAATTAAAATATTAGATTGATCAGCCTTTTCTTTATTTTGTTCTATCGTGATATCTGTAACCACACTCCGTTCTGCGCCTTGCGAACGTGTTTCACCATTAATCCCCAATCCAAATGTGAAAGATTGAAAGACTAATAGAAATGTGAAAAATAATCCTAAAGTTCTTTTCATTTTGTACTCCCCTCTTTCTTCCAGTTTTATCTACAAGCATTGCAGATCTAAAACGCAAATAAGGATAGATTTACCAAAATAAAGTTACTATGTATTCATGTACAAAAACTGTACATAAGATTTCAAAAAAAAAAGAGCGCTCAACTCGAGTGCTCTAGAACTTTTAGGATTATTTAATTTTTCAACCAATTCTTATACCAACTCTTAATCTTATCACTAGGCTCAACACCTAATTCTTGTTCAGACATATACTCAAGTTGCTCATAATATTTCATAACCGAGGCACTATTACCTGTTGTTGCACATGTTTTCATCAATTCGAAATACCCTTCTTCTTCTAAAGGGAATCGTTGATAAATATCTAAAGCATGTTCCATTGCTTTATCAAAAATGCCATTTTCTCTATACCAATTTATCACCTTAATCTTGACAGTGATCCATAAAAACCTAAGCCGCAATTGCTCGTAATGAACCCAAGTATAATCAAAGCCTTGCAAATAATCGCCTTTAAATAATTTAACGACCCTCTCATAATGGTCAATTGTTTGCTCATCTATTGAATAGTTCTTCTCAATAAAATGATCAAAGACATCGGCATCCATTTGAACATCATGCAATTTAACACTATAACCATCACCTAAGTTTAATACTTTAATGTAATCATTTAAACTTTTAAAAGTTTTTCTAACTTGATAAATCGTTGTGTATAATTGTGTTGTTGCTTTACCCATTTCGAAATCTGGCCATAAAATCTCAATTAACTCTGCTTTACCCACCGTTCTATTTCGACAATGAATTAAATAATAAAAGAGTTGTTGAGCTTTAGTTGTTCTCCATTTTAAAGGGATCACCGTATCACCTTTATAGACTTTAGGCTCATAAAATAAATTAATGCTAATTTGTTCATTTATTTGTTCCTTACTTTCAATAAGTTGGTTCTTTATTCGATTTGTAGTTTTAGCTAGTCGTTCTAGTTTAACGGGTTTCAATAAGTAGTCTACTGCGTTTAATTCAAAAGCTTTCACAGCATATTCATTATAAGCAGAAACAAATACAATTTGTAAATGAGGGCTATGCTCTAACAATCTCTCGGCAAGTTCTATTCCATTTAAGCCTCGCATTTCAATATCAAGAAATAATACATCTATATCACTTCCTATTATTGCATCTTGGGCTTGATACGGGTCAGAAAACTTACCTAACACTTCATATTCTTTCGTTTGCAATAATTGATGTTCTAGATAATCTAATGCTAATGGTTCATCATCAATAAGTATAGATTTCACCTAACTCCCCCCTTATCGTTTTCTGAATCTAACTTATAACATAGAACATTGAAACCTTTTTTATATTAAAGAAGGTTGTCCCCACCACTCTTAACAATAACCTTTAATCTAGGCTGCTTTTATTATAAATATTAAAAGCGACTATTGTACCTACACCGACTATGCTTTTAACTTCTAACTCTGTTTTGTAATGCATTTTTAACCTTTTGTTCGTATTAACTAATCCTACACCTTTAATATCATCAGAATTATAGATAGTCTGAATAGTTTCTTGATCCATTCCCATCCCATTGTCTTTAACTACAATTCTTAAATAATCTTTTCGTTTAAACGCTTTTATCTCGATCTTCCCGATATCAACCTGCATCATAACACCATGCTTAACTGCATTTTCAACAATAGTCTGTACCGTAAGTAATGGGATACTAAACTCTTTAACATTATCGATATTCCAACTGACTTTTATTTTTTCACCAAATCTTACTTGTTCAATGTATACATAGGAACGAACAATTGAGAGTTCTTCTTCGACCGAGACTAATTCATTATAAGCAGAGAAGTTAAATTTAACTCTAAGAAGTTCACCAAATTCCTCAATTAAAGTTTTCATCTTTTCTATGTCCATATTACTTAATGCGCTTATTGTATTCAATGTATTAAAGATGAAATGAGGTTGAATTTGAGCTTGCAGCCATTTTGATTCTAATTTCAACTGTTTTTCTGTGGATTTTTTTATGTTAACTAAACTGCGAACTCTAGCCCTTAATTCCTTTGCATTAACAGGTTTGGATATATAATCATTTGCTCCAACATTAAAACCCGTTACAACGTCTTTTGGATTGCTTCTTGCAGTTAGTAATAGAATTGGTAATTCTGCTTTGTTAAATTGTTCCCGAACTTTAGTTGTTAAGTCATAACCTGATAGGTCTGGCATCATGACATCCAAAATTAGAAGATCCCATTCTTTCATGTTCAATTCACTTAGTAATTCACGACTATGTTGAACACTAGTAAGTTCATAGTTTTCTTCTGAAAGCACTGATTCTATAACGTTTATATTAATTAAGTCATCATCTATAATTAAAATATTTGCATCTTTATAAGAAGATTGATCATTTTGTTTTAATTGTTCAGAGTTCGTGTTAAGTGGGTTTGAATTTAACGTTAAAGTTGGTTCTCTACTGAGTTCATATGGTTTTTCATGACTAACACTTAAAGTAAAAGATATCTCAGTCCCAACACCAGGTCTAGAACAACCATAAATGTGCCCACCATGTAACTCTACCAATTCCTTACTAACACTCAACCCAAGTCCAACACCACCTTCTGAGTTGTTAATATTGTTCTCCCCTTGCATGTATGGTTGAAACATTTCATCAAAGGCTTCTGCGTTCATTCCATCCCCAGTATCTTTGACAGTAACAATTATTTTTTGCTGATCTTCACTAGCACTGAGTGAAATTTCACCTTCTTTTGTAAATTTAACTGCATTATGAATTAAATTATAAAGAATTTGTAAAACTCTATTTTCATCTGCATTTACTGGAGGTAAGTCGCTTTGAATTTCATTTTTTAAGGTGACTTTGTTTTCATGCGTCATATAATAGAACATATCTAATACACCAGTAGCAATGGACTGGAGATAAAATGACTTTTGACGTATAGTGGGTTTCGTTATTTTCAGATTTGCCATTTCAAATAAATCATCTAACAGGAAAGATAATCTATTCCCGACCATTATTACTGTTTCTAATTCTTTTTGACTTTTTTTGATCAAAGACACCTTTATTTCTATCTAGAGTGGTCTGTGTTAAATTCAATATACCATGAAGAGGATTTCGTAATTCATGTGAAGTCCTAGCTAGAAACTCATCTTTTTCTTCGCTAACATTCTTTAACCTAGAAGCTTGTTCTTTTGACTTGTTATACATATTGAAATACCTAATAAACCACATAATTGTGAAACACCCAATCATTATAATTAAGTCGATTGGATAAAAGAACACATTAACTCCAAGACTATTCCAAACTCCCCACCAAATATAACTGTTTAGTAAAGCCAACAATGCATACACAATCCATACTGTGTCTTCTCTTTGCAAACTCTGAACTTTGAACATACTGATTATTACTAAAACGAGTGTCACTATGAGTAATGCATTAAAAACATCCTGAATTTGAAATAAATCGATTAATGGAAGAGTTAAGATAGCAATTAGTGAAACTACACAAATAGTAAGAACTACTGTATGTATTATTTTCTGAGACTTGCCGAATGACCCTTTCACAATCATCCACAGTGAGAAGATCATACCAGTGGATGCTAAGTTAGCAACTCTTATATTCCATGCATAATCAAGTTGGAACCAATATGTTATTAGCTTTTCATCACTTCCAAGAGAATGAGTCACAATCGCACAAAGAAGCAAAAATGAAGCATTAATATAAGTTCCGTTCCGTTCATTAACAAAAAATAGACCAATCGCAAAGGTAGTATATATGAGAAAAGCGACCATAACAATTAATTGCATTGAATATGATATAAGGTTTTCTGACCTAACTTGAGAACTTTCCCCAAATTTAATGGAACGAGCAATTGCTCCTTCACTCGAGTCAAGGTAATTAGTCGCTTGTAACATTATTTCAATTACACCATCGTCATCTGCTGTGAAAGAAGCTGTATATGGTATGTTTTTTGCAAGATATTGACTCTCGCTTTCAGATACTTGTCCAGATTGATCTATCAACCTACCATTAACATATAACTCTGAAGCATTCCTGACACTAGGAACTACAAGACTAAATACATCGTCATCGTTTTCTTCAACAATAATTCTCAATTTATATGTACCATAGTAATCAAGCGAACCATTTGACTTACGATCATTCCAATCACCAGGAACATCAACTAAGTTGAAATCACCCCATGTTTCTGTTTGACCACTGGTAGCTAACTTACCGGGGAAAAACCTCCATTCACCATCAAGGGCAATTGTTTCACTTGATAAACCCTCCCAACCTCTTAAATCTAACTCTCCTTCGCTAATTAATGGTTGACCATCAACATCATTATGAAATACTGCTAGCCAACCAAGCCTTAAAGCAGACAATAAAATTATAAATAACACCACTAATAGTATTAGTTTTTTTCTATTAATATATTGATGAGGCATTTGGCAAATACTCCTTATATCTTGTGTAGTAAATTAAGTTGTTACAACCAAAAACTACGTAAATTAACACGTTAAATTTCAAGTTCATTATAACTAATGATAGATTATAAATAACCTTTTTCAACCATATACTTCAAGAAATGTACAATATTTTAATTAACCCATCAGATAAAGTATTGATTAATGCCGCGAAGACATATAGGTCGCTAGGACAAACCAATAAAAATTAAAAAATCGTGGAGTCACCATTATATTGAATGGTGACTCCACGATTAATCTACGAAAATTTTATATGCTTATAACCACAGTTTATGCTTCGAAAATTGCGGTGTTTAATGAAACTAATATTGTAGCAACTATGATGTTGGTCAAGCCTTCTTCGTTAGAAATCGTCACTCTTTTTTTAAATAATGGTTCTTTCTAAGAGAAGCCTTTATATTTCCTATATTATTTTTATGATCATCAAGTAATGTCGCTTTTTCAATATGACATTGGCTAGTTATAATAGACAAGGGGGGGCGATAGTGGAGGGACTGTATTTAATTCCACAACTAACTCATTAATGGGTCTACATTCTGGTGGTAATACCGTTGATAGTGTAAATTATGGCAGGTATTCTACCCTGATCATTCTTTCCTCATTTTTTTCTTTGCGATCCCATTCATTTTTTTTCATCTGCTTCTTTACATCTGCTCCACCAAAGTCATTTACATTCCATGAAAGTATTTTAAGATTGTTAATGTTAGAAACCTCCCTCTATAAATCTACTTTTATATGTAGACATCACTTATTTTCACTGACTTATTTGACTTAAATTAGCTTCAACCCTTGCGTAATGTTTATGGTCTCTAAGTCATTTAGTAACTTATCAAAGATTATAAGTTTGTCTTTCAAACTATTACATACTTAGAGCCTCATATTTTTCTTATAATCATTCAGAAAATCCAATTATTAAACAGGCTTACTAATGAAGAAAAATGGATATATCGAGTGCGGAAAGAGAAAGTAGAATGCAAATTCAAAAGAATTGCATGGGCTGAGTTATTGTCGTTTGTGAGGGAAGGAAAATGTTCTAGAGCAAGCGCTTATGACAGCTGCTTGTGGGAACATGAAGAAGATTGCCCTCCACCTAGACCGTGTGGTCTAGGTGGAGGAGAGTCTTTTCATCTTAATTTATCATTTACTTAGTACCTTATTAAAAAATCACTCAACTACAATTGAAAAAGCTTGTAGAAAAACATGGAGGTTTCCCTATAAGCTGAAAAGCGCGACTTGAAGTCGCGCTTTTCTTACTCTTTGTGATTTCCTTTTTGAACTTTAGAGCTCAATACAAAATATGAAAAAATCACAATAGCAAATAAAATCATACCAACATTATAAGGAATTAAATCAAACAACGATACTATAAAAAAGCATAAAGCAAGAACCGTTATAATAATTCTTAGTTTCAAAAGAGACATTTTCAACACCCATTCTATTGAAATCCTGCAGCTCTAATTGAAAAGGGCGGCGCTAAATTCAAATACGAAGCTTCAAACCAAATACCACCTGGCACTTGAGTCCCTATAACTCCAAGAGTAGCTAAAACTTTCGATACAAGTGGTTCAGGAATCCAAATTCCACCAATCGCTAAACCACCGGCCAGGGTATTAACTGTTGATTTTGATAAGTAAACTCTAACGCCCCACCAATAAATCTCAATGTCATTTACGCCTTCCGTATAAAAAAGACCAACTTCAGATTCTTCTACTTGTTCTCCTGGAGCAAAAACATTCTCCTGGGATGCTTCTGAACTATTTTTAATAACCTTGTTAGCTTCATTAACTGCGGCTTTTAATAGTCCATATTCTTTACCATGAAGCTCATCTTTAGCCTCATCTTTTACTTCATACACTAAACTTTCTTCATCAAGTGTAACATACTGATCAAGCATTCTTCCGTATAAGAAATTATTTGTTGCGCAGTATTTAGTCTACCGCACATTGTTATAATAGAAATTTCCATATTTTTAATTACTATTTCGTTACCCAAATAGTCTTTCTTAACTTATTTTAGCATTAAAGCATTATTTACCTTCAAAACAGTGCACAAAAAATGTTTAAAATTCAACATACAATAAATTCAGGGTAAAAAAAGTGTAAAATAAAATAAAAAGCAACCATTTTGAACATTTTTCTCCAACATAAATAAAAATGACTGAACCCACTCACACCAATGTCTAAGTAGGTTTCAGTCATGTTCAGTCTTATACAATATAATACTCAAAACGCCCTCGAAGGGAATCGAACCCCTATCGCAAGAACCGGAATCTTGTGTGTTATCCGTTACACCACGAGGGCAAATGCATTCATAATGCATTAGTTATTATACTTCCTCACCGTTAAAATTTCAAGATAACATCAATTATAGTAAGATGATCAGATATGTTTAAATTATATTTTCAATGGGAAGATTGAAAATGGTAAAAGGTTCATGTTTTTTGTTTGACCTTCCTTGACCAAACAGGTATGATAAAACTATGAAAATAATAAAATTCGTAATAAGGAGTGACGTGAAATGAATTTAATTCCTACAGTCATTGAACAAACTAATCGCGGTGAACGTGCTTATGATATCTACTCTCGTCTGTTAAAAGACCGTATTATCATGCTAGGTGGTCCAGTTGATGATAACATTGCGAACTCAGTGGTGGCACAAATGTTATTCTTAGCTGCTGAAGACCCAGATAAAGATATCTCATTATACATCAACTCTCCAGGTGGTTCAATTACAGCTGGTATGGCCATTTACGATACGATGCAATTCATTAAGCCAAACGTTTCAACTATTTGTGTTGGTATGGCTGCTTCAATGGGTGCATTCTTACTAGCAGCTGGTGAGCCTGGTAAACGTTATGGACTTCCTAATAGTGAAGTGATGATTCACCAGCCATTAGGTGGTACTCAAGGTCAGGCATCTGACATTCAAATTCATGCTAAGCGTATTGTTGAAATGCGTGAGAAGCTAAACCATATTCTTTCAGAGCGTACTGGTCAGCCATATGAAATCGTTGAACGCGACACAGATCGTGACAACTTCATGTCTGCTGAAGAAGCTAAAAAGTATGGCTTAATTGACGACGTTATGCAGAAGTAATTCCAATCATTTAACTACACTCCCTTATGTTTTACACATGAGGGAGTTTTTTGTGTTAGTTTATTCTTAGTAAATGACATGATACTATGGTTAGATGATATGAAGGAGTGAGACAACAATGAACTTAGAGACTCAACTGCCCAATCAAATTCAACAAATGATTGATGAACATAAAAATAAAAACGAAACAGCTTTCGACCATTTAATCACAGAAGGTGGCTATATTCCTTATGACTTTGATCTATTAACAGATGCTGTCGTTGCTTTATCACAGGGTAAAAATATTTTACTAAAAGGCCCCACTGGTTCGGGTAAGACTAAACTAGCTGAAACGTTATCCAATCTTTTTAACCAGCCGATGTTCAGTGTGAACTGTTCTGTTGATTTAGATGCGGAAAGTTTTTTAGGTTTTAAAACAATTAATTATGATCAGGAAGGGCAACAACAAATTGATTTCATTCCAGGTCCGCTCGTCCAATCCATGGAGAATGGGCATTTCTTATACATTGATGAGGTCAATATGGCAAAGCCTGAAACGCTTCCTTTAATTAATGGTGCGCTTGATTATCGTAGAACGCTCACTAACCCATTAACTAATGAACTAATTCAGGCAAAAGAAGGGTTTACAGTAATCGCGGCGATTAATGAAGGGTATATTGGTACGACTCGTTTAAACGAAGCGCTTAAAAACCGCTTCATCGTTTTCGATGTTTCTTATATTGAAGGAGAGCAACTAAAACAATTAATCGAAAACAACACGAATTTAAATGACGAGCAGTTAACGGCTCAGTTCATACAATTATCGACTGATTTAATTGAAGCGGCTGAACAAGGTAAGATTTCTGAAGATGGGGCAAGTATTCGAGCTTTACTTGATGCTTGTGATTTGACTTCTTTCATTCCACCGAAAAGGGCAATCACACGAGCTATTACAGATAAACTAGAAGATGACCGGGAAAAAGAAGTTGTTAAAAATCTTGCCGATACACTGTTTGAATGAGGTGTTTTAAGTGAAGTTTAATGACAAAGTGATCGACACACGTCTCTTAGCTGAGTTGAAGGATCTCGTTAATATTCTTTCAAAACAACCTAATTTGGAGTTTGATTATCATTTTGGTGCCACTATTCATATAGATAAACGCCAAATTACAGCAAGTCATTTTTGGGACCATCGAAATGAAGAGACTCGAGTGCTTGGATATAAGACTGATATTTTATTACGCGTTTTAGGCACACTTCACCATACCTCTATTGCAGAATGGATGAAACTAAAAGAAGCAGTAGATCAAAGTTCGCTTTCTTATTTTTGTGAGCAACTATTTACTGTGTTAGAAGATATTAGGCTTGAGGAATCGATTCGAAAAAAACGCCGTGGTACGATTAATTGGTTTCACCACAGGTTAAAGGCATATCGCCACTATTTTAAAACCCAGCTTAATGCAAATATTACGCGAAGTTACGCAACTGACGAACTATTTTGCATGATTTATTTAACTGTTACATCTAATTCACCATTTCATTCATTTGAATTTGCGAGTGAAAAGCAAATCAACACTTTAGAACGATTAAGACCCTTACTAGAACAAGTTTATGAAGCCAAATCAACAAAAGACATCGCAAACTTAACGCTCACTATCAAAGAAGTTTTAGAAGAAGATTATGATGATATGATTAATCGGTATTTCGTCTATCCTATTCAACATCAATCTGTCCTTAACGAAGACAAGGTGATTGATGAATTAAAGCGAGTTGACCCTTTAAATAATGATGATCAAGAAGACCTTCATGATGAAGATGAAGCGATTAATGAAACCTTCTCAACGTGGCATCGTGAAAATGAGAATAACGACCGAAACCAAAGCTTTATGCAATTTGAGCTCGAACAAGGAACAAAAACGAGTTTAATCGGTGATGGTGCTCGCCAGACTGAAGAGGGCGACCAAGCAATGGCAAGTGTTCAAGGCATGTCAGCACAAACAGACCAAAGTGAATATGAGCATTTAGAAAGCTTAGGCGAACAAGAAAATAATCATGCAAATGAAAGTCAGCAATATGGCAAAGAAAATCTGAATACAACCAAGCTCGACCGTTACCCAACCAAACCAACCTTAGATGATGAAACAGCTTATAAAGACTTGACTCAATTAATCGATCCAATTAAAAGAAGACTTTCACAAACAATTGATAAAGCACTTGAACATAAAGAAAACCGGGCGAGACAAAACCTATTAACTGGTCGTTTATCAAAAAAACAATTACTCCCTTTAGCGATTGAAGATGAACCGCGCATCTTTTATAAAAACGATTTAGAAAGTCATGAATTTGATGCCGTATTTACTTTACTAATCGATTGCTCAGCTTCTATGTTTAATAAAATGGACGAAACAAAGAAAGCAGCTATTTTATTTCATGAAGTACTTAAAGAGTTAAAGATTAAACATGGTATTACCGGGTTTTGGGAAGATGGCTTTGAGGCAGAAGTGAATGAACAACCAAATTACTTTCATCGCGTCATTTCATATGAGCAATCTTTAAAGTATCAAACCGGACCGGAAATCTTACAATTAGAGCCTGAGGAAGACAATCGTGATGGCTATACGATTCGTGTTGCTACTGATGAATTGTTAGAAAGAAGAGAAAAAGACCGATTTTTACTCGTATTTTCTGATGGTGAACCTAGTGCATTTAATTACAGTGAAAATGGAATTATTGATACACATGAGGCTGTCATTGAAGCCCGCAAGCAAGGGATTGAAGTGATTGGTGTCTTTCTAGGCGATGGTGAAATTAAGGAGCATGAGGCAATGTTAATGCGAAATATTTATGGACGTGAGCATATGCTAATACCGGATTTAACAGAGCTGCCCGATTCATTTTCTTATATTTTAAAACGATTGTTACTAAATACAATTTAATAGATACATTTAGGGGATCTTTTTATCGGCTTTTATGATTTTATCAGCGTTCACTTATGTTTATCAGCGCTCGTGACTCTTTTATCAGCGCTCGCTCATGTTTATCAGCGCTCAGGCTTTTTTATCAGCGCTCCCCCCTCTTTATAATAAGAATAAAAACGAGCGTTCATTGCACTTCTCTATTGAAGTGTCAACTGACGCTCGTTTTTTAGCTTACTCAACTGATTCCATCATACTGACTAGTGTATCTACAGCTTGCTCTTCATCTGCACCTTCTGCTTGTAAAGTCACTTCTTCATTGGTACCGATCGCAAGGCTCATCACACCCATAATGCTTTTGGCATTTACACGTTTGTTACCTTTTTCTAAATGTACTTCAGATGAAAAACGATTCGCTTCTTGGACAAACTTAGCAGCAGGTCTTGCTTGTAGGCCTGTTTCTAATTTGACGATAACTTTTTTCTCAACCACACTAACTCTCCTCTCTATACTTGTTCTTAATTCAATAAATATAATAATTATAATGGCAAATGATTAAAGTTCATTATAGCACAAATGCAAAATTTGGAACAATCAAGATTATTTTTCAAGAAGCTCGCCTTTTCTTAATTTCTCCGCATACTCATCAATTTTTCGAAAACGGTGATTTAAACCTGATTTACTAATCGAAGCAGTCTCGGCTAGTTCAACTAATTCCTTTAAAGACACTTCTTGATGTTTCATACGAAGCTCAGCCGCTTCACGAAGCTTCTCAGATAATGACTCGATTCCAACAACTGCGTCTATATACCTAATATTCTCAACTTGTCTAAAGGCGGCTCCAATCGTTTTATTTAAATTGGCCGTTTCACAATTCACTAATCGATTTACAGAATTACGCATGTCACGCATGATTCTTACGTCTTCAAACTTTAATAACGCTTGGTGTGCTCCAATTAAAATGAGAAGCTCTGTTATTTTTTCAGCTTCTTTTAAATAAGTAATAAATCCTTTTTTGCGCTCATGTGTTTTAGCATGTAGGTTAAAATCGTTCATTAAATTGACTAAAGCTTCATTATGCTCTTCATATAACGTAAAAATCTCTAAATGATAGGATGATGTCTCTGGGTTGTTTACTGAACCACCAGCTAAAAACGCACCTCTTAAATAAGCCTTTTTACAGCATTCTTGCTTTAGGTATTGATCAGAGATTTGACGATTAAAAGTTAGAGGTTCTTCTAAAATACCCAGTTCTGTCAATACATGCTTAACCCCTTTAGCCATTCGAACGATGTATATATTATTCTTTTTCAGGCGCATTTTTTTACGAACGAGCAACTCAACAGGAGTATTGTATAAGTTTTTCAGTAATGTATAGATCCGTCTAGCGATGGCAGCATTTTCGGTTTGGACGTCTAATAAATATTGACGATTTGAAAATGATAATGAGCCATTCATCCGGATCAATGCTGATAATTCCGCTTGTTTACAGCAATCATCAGACTGTATACCTGTTAATTCTTTTTTAGTTTCTGATGCAAATGACATAGTTATTCCCCTTCAATTTAGTCAATACGTTATATTTTTTAAGAGAAAGTCGGTTTACGTTTAAAGTCACAATGTTAGACTTCTTTACTAACTAATTATAACAAGTTATATAGTAATTTAGCGATTTTATGCTCATGGTGTTTTAATGTACCATCAGAATGTAAATCAGCTATATCACCTTCTATAACCTCTACATTTAAATCGTTAAGCCTTTCATAGTCACAAATTACCGGTTCAGCTCTTTCCTTTTCATACTCCTGTTTGATCGTGTGCTCAATTTGTTGACCATGAACAATAATTCCATCAACGAACGGATCACTAACATGACGATGCAATGCTTCTACGTGTTCGGATGCTTTGTATCCTTTAGTTTCCCCGTACTGAGTCATCACATTACATACATAGACTGATTTCGCGTTTGTTTGACGTAATGCGTCTTTTATTTCCTCGGAAATTAAATTCGGTACAATACTGGTATACAAACTTCCCGGTGCTATGACAATAAGTTCTGCCTGTTTAATTGCTTTAACCGCTTCTGGTAATGGCTCTACTTTCGGCGGATCATAAAACACGCGATTTATTCTCTTATTCACTTTCGGGATATTAGATTCCCCGCGAACCACCGTTCCATCTTCAAATTCAGCCTTTAAATACATATTTTGATTAGCGATTGGATAAATGCGCCCCTTCACGTTAAAAACACGTGAAATTTCTTTAATTCCTTTATAAAAGTCACCTGTAATAGAAGTCATACCTGCTAAAATTAAGTTACCCAAAGCATGACCTGATAAACCATCGCCATCTTCAAACCTGTGTTGAAACAACTTCAACAATGTAGGTTCAACATCAGACATCGAAGCAATGACTTTTCGTATGTCTCCAGGTGCGGGAATATCTAAATCCTCTCTCAAACGACCTGAACTGCCACCATCATCTGATACAGTCACAATGGCTGATAAGTTAATAGGAAATTTCCTTAAACCACGTAATAAGACAGGAAGGCCTGTTCCTCCACCAATTACAACTACTTTTGGGCCGTTAACATCTGTCATGATTGCTTTACCTTCCCTTTTCCGATATCACGATGATAAACATGTGCTGTATAGTCTTTTTGTATGATCTCTGATATTTTTTGTGCTAGAGCGACTGAACGGTGCTGCCCACCCGTACACCCGATTCCGATCACAAGCTGGCTCTTACCTTCACGCTGATATTGCGGCAACATAAAATCAAGTAAATCAGTTAATTTACGTAAGAAGTTTCTTGTTTCCTTCCATTTCATCACATATGAAGAAACTTCTTGGTTTAACCCTGTTAAATCACGCATTGATTCGACATAATGCGGGTTTGGTAAGAAACGCACATCAAATACTAAGTCAGCATCAATTGGGATCCCGTGCTTGTAACCAAATGATACTAATTGTACTGAGAATACGTTCTGTTTTTGCTCTTTATATTTGCTAATGATTTTCTCGCGTAATTGGCGAGCAGATAATTCTGATGTATCAATTATATTTTGAGCTCTACCTTTTAATTCATCTAAAATCTCACGCTCTTGATTAATCCCGTCTAAAGGCAATCCATTAGGTGCTAAAGGGTGAGAGCGTCTTGATTCTTTGTAACGTTTAACTAGTGTTTCTTTATTGGCATCTAAGAATAAAATTTGTTCAGCAATCTCTTCATCAGCGATAAATTGATTTAATGTATCGTATAACGAATCAAAAAATTCTCTTCCTCTTAAGTCCATCACGACGGCGAGTTTTTTATTATCTTTATTTTCTTTCATTAATTCAAGAAATTTAGGTAGTAAAGTGGGTGGTAAATTATCTACGCAAAAGTAGCCCAAGTCTTCTAAACTTTGGACTGCTACAGTTTTACCAGCACCTGACATTCCAGTAATAATGACTAATTCGACTTTTGAATGATTATTCCCCATAACGATCATCCTCACTAATGTCTAATAACATTCTTTATCTCATTATACATGGAAAACATTAACCTGACTATGAATGGATATTGAACGATTTTGTAGGAATTTATCTTTCCTTAGTTTTACGTATTTTTTGCTTAGCGGTACAATTATAGGTTTATTGTCTTTGATCAAGGGCACTCACCCTATTCGACAACGTAAAATGGTGCCGCTCCCCCAACTATGTTTAACCAAAAAAAACACAGGTAGAAGATCTTCTACCTGTGTCCACAGAAACTCTATATAGAATAAAGGGGGTCAATTATTTAAACCCATTATAACGTACTAATGTTTCACCCGTGTTACAGCGCTATTAAGATGGAATTACGTTTACTATTGCTTGACCTCAAGTTCTTCTAAAAGGTCTTCAATATAGTGTTGTGCTGATTGTGCAGCAATACTTCCATCACCTGTAGCAGTCACAATTTGACGTAACTCTTTGTCACGAATGTCACCAGCTGCGAAGATTCCAGGAATTGATGATCGCATTTCTTCATCTGTTTTAACCCAACCTTCTTCGTTCGTAATCCCAAGTTCAGTAAACGCATCATTTAAAGGTAACATCCCGATATAAATAAACACACCCTCAATTTCTTCTTCACGCTCTTCACCAGTTTCATTATTGTAAAGAATGGCACTACCTACTTTGCCGTCTTTCTCTTTAACTTCTTTCATTTCTGTATTCCAATAAAAATCAATCTTGTCATTGTCAAATGCGCGGTCTTGTAATATCTTCTGCGCGCGCAGTTCATCACGACGGTGAACGATCGTGACTTTCTTAGCAAAGCGCGTTAAATAAATACCTTCTTCAACTGCGGAGTCACCACCACCGACAACGAACAATTCTTTATCTTTGAAGAAAGCACCGTCACATACAGCGCAATATGATACGCCACGGCCACCATATTCTACTTCACCAGGAATACCTAACTTCTTGTACTGAGCACCTGTTGTAAGAATAATAGCACGGGCTTTATATTCTTTTTTACCAGCAATGACTGTCTTATATTCTTTGCCGTCAATAATCTGTTTAATATCACCATAAGCATATTCTGCACCGAACTTTTGTGAGTGTTGGAACATCTTATTAGACAAGTCAGGGCCTAGAATATGATCAAATCCAGGGAAGTTCTCAACATCTTCTGTATTAGCCATTTGACCACCTGGCATACCACGTTCTAACATTAAAGTATCTAAATTTGCACGAGATGTATAAACAGCTGCTGTCATACCTGCTGGGCCTGCACCTGCAATAATCACATCATAAATTCTCTCTTCAGTCATCTTCCTCAACTCCTTAACTCTCTATCTCTTCGTAATCCCTTATATATCATATTAAATTCAAGTTAAAACGACAACTCATTTGCTTATTTGATATTATCCGCTGATCTTTTTAGCTTATACCCAGCCGTGATTTTGTAATAAACCATTAAATGAAGGGTGGTATTCATTCGCTTCATTCCAAATTTGAGATGACTTTTGATTAGCGCCCTTCTCTTTTAACGCATAACCATACCACAAATAAAAGCTTACATAGTTGATCATTTGTTCTTTGTTTAATTTACAGAAACGTTCGATCGCATCATCATAAGCATCTACTTGCGCCATTGTTACTGCTAATTTTAATTTCTTTTCATTATAAGTTGGATAGATATTTTTTAATTGGTTATATAATAGTTGAAATTGATCATTTTGGCCTACATGATAATAAAAGTATGTTAAGTTCATTCGACTATTTAAAGAAAGCTCATCTTGCTTGAGCCATGCTTCTTCTAGAGCAATAGCTTCCTCAGCATGACCTAACTGGAATAACGCATAGGCGTACTCATGCTTAGCTGGTAAATACTCAGGGAAATACGTCATAATCTCTTCTAAAACTTGCAAAGCTTCTTCCCATTCCTCATGCTCTAAATGATAAAAGGCTGTCTCTTGATAAAGCATAAACTCATCTTCTTCATCAAATTCCATGTCATCCTCTTCATCATCAATCATGACTTGCTCGAGTAACTTTATAAGCTCTTCTGTTTCTACTGCAAAATCACCATCAGGGTCTTCTTCTAAATATTTCCCGGCATATTTCTTCGCTTCATAAAATAAGCCTAAATGAGCAAAGTTATTAGCTAAAAAGTAATAACAATCCACATAAGACTCCTCACTTTTAAGCACTTGTTGAAGCAAATCATTAGAACGATGATACTGATGTAACTCTGTGTAAAGGACAGATTGCTGACAAAGGTATAAAGGGTTGTTAGGGGCAATTTCTAAAGCTTTGTTAAACCATTTTTCTGCTTTAACAAAATCTTTACGCTTAAAAGCCTTTACACCATATGTAAAGTAAAAATCACCGTCATGACGAAAAGTAGCTATATTATTTTGCATATCTTTAGATTGATGATATGACGTTTGCATAAAGGCCTCCTAGTGAACTTATGACATTAAGTATAACACATTATATGACGACAAATCGAATCTCTTTTTGACATAATTTTGGTATTTTCCATTTGATTTGACAAAAAATTGAGAGTCACTAATGAAAAACGTCCAGTTCCGGAATAACTCCGAAACTGAACGCATTTATAACTGCCCTAATCGAGCTTCTTCAATGGTTTGGTTTAATTCCGCTTCATATTGTTTGAACTGATCATCTGTCCAGTCAAAATAGTTCTTCATTTCTTGCATGACATTTTCTTTATGCTTTTCAACCCAGTCTATATCAAAGAATAAACTACTTGTCCTGCGAATTAAGAAGTCAGTTGGTTTATAAACCATCTCATCATTTAAGCAATAATTCAACTCAGCTAGAACGTCCTTAGGTAATTCGTGTTGGCCATCAAGCTCATAGTAATACTCAAGCACTTTTTTAGTGTTGGCACCATAACGGTTAACCCAGGTAAGCACCATCTTCTTATCTAGTTCGTTTTGTTCTGCTTCTTGAACCATAGATTGAATAAACTTAGAGAAGCCTTTAGAGCCACCAACTTCCCCACCTGCTAATGGTAAATCTTTCGTTTGTGACTTTTCAAAGGCATGTCCATGCTCAGAATTTAACTTTTTACCGACTAAGTCGATGACATGTTCACCCATTTTACGGTAGCCAGTTAACTTACCACCAGCGATGGATAATAACCCTGAGTCTGATTCTAATATTTCATCTTTACGAGAGATCTCTGAAGGGTCTTTACCTTCTTCATGAATCAGTGGGCGAATGCCAGCCCAAGTGGATTCAATGTCATCATATGATAGTTCAATATCAGGGAACATAAACTCAATAGCGTCCATAATATAGTCGCGATCTTCATTAGTCGCCTTAGGATTAGTTAAGTCTTCTTCATAATGTGTGTCTGTTGTTCCTACGTATGTCTTACCATCACGAGGAATCGCAAACAGCATTCTGCCATCTGGTGTATCGAAATAAATAGCTTGGCTTAATGGGAACTTTTCTTTGTCAAAGACTAGATGAACACCCTTTGTATGGAACAAGTGCTTCCCTTTTTTCGATTGATCCATTGTTCTAATATCATCAACCCATGGGCCTGCTGCATTGACAACATAATGACTATGAATTTCATGCTCTTGGTTATCGGTTAAGTCTTTTACTTTGACACCGGTTACTTGACCATCGTTATATAATAATTGTTCGACTTTCATATAGTTAAATGCATAAGCGCCTTTTTCTACAGCCTTCTTCATGACTTCAATCGTTAAACGAGCATCGTCAGTCTTATATTCAACGTAATAACCACTACCTTTTAAGTCAGTTTGCTTTAGAAGCGGTTCACGTTTCATCGTTTCTTCTTTTGATAACATTTTACGACGCTCACCCTTTTTAACGCCGGCTAGAAAGTCATAAACCCGTAACCCAATACTAGTTGAAAAAGGACCAAAAGTACCATCCTTATAAAACGGAAGCATCATCCACTCTGGTGTTGTGATGTGTGGTCCATTTTCATAAACAATCTCGCGTTCTTTACCGACTTCAGCAACAAGTTTAATCTCAAAGTTCTTCAAATAACGTAAACCGCCGTGTACAAGCTTCGTTGAACGACTAGATGTACCAGCTGCGAAGTCTTGCATTTCAAGAACAGCTACTTTATAACCCCTTGTAGCTGCATCAAGTGCAATACCTGCACCTGTAATTCCTCCACCAATCACAAGCACATCAATTTGATCATTCAATACTTGTTTATCTTCTTGACGTTTTTTATTCGTAAATGTGCTCATATTAAACATCCTTTCTATTTACCTACGATGTAAATGCTTGTGTTGCTTTTACAGCACGTTTCCATCCATCATATTTTTCATCGCGTTCTTCTTCTTTCATTTCTGGTTTAAATGTTTCATCAACATTCCATTGATTCGCAATCTCATCTTTACTATCCCAAAATCCTACAGCTAAGCCTGCTAAATAAGCAGCACCTAATGCAGTCGTTTCATTAACAACTGAGCGCTCTACTTCTACATTTAACATGTCACTTTGAAACTGCATTAAGAAATTGTTTCTAACAGCGCCGCCATCAACACGTAGTCTCTTCAACTGTAATCCTGCATCTTCAACCATAGCACGTACGACATCTTTCGTTTGATAAGCTAACGACTCTAAAGTTGCACGCACGAGATGTTCTTTTTCTGAACCACGTGTTAATCCGAATACAGCTCCTCTAGCTTGACTATCCCAATAAGGTGTACCTAATCCAACAAAGGCAGGCACAACATAAACGCCATCTGTTGATCCAACTTTAATGGCAAAGTCTTCACTTTCTTTAGCTGTCTCAATTAATCTTAATCCATCACGTAACCACTGAATAGCAGAGCCCGCAACGAAAATACTTCCTTCTAATGCATAATGAACCTTGCCATCAACACCCCAAGCGAGTGTAGTTAATAAACCATGCTCAGATGAAACAGCCTCATCACCTGTATTCATTAACATAAAGCACCCTGTGCCATATGTATTTTTCGCCATACCTTTCTCAAAACAAGCCTGACCGAATAACGCAGCTTGTTGGTCACCACAGGCCCCAGCAATCGGGACATTTTCACCTTGGAAGTGATAATCAACTGTATGACCATAGATTTCTGAGGAATTCGTCACTTCCGGTAGCATGCTTTTCGGAACGGTTAAATAGTCTAATAACTCATCGTCCCACTTTAGTTCATGAATATTATACATAAGTGTCCTAGAAGCATTTGAATAATCTGTTACATGGACAGCTCCGCCAGTTAATTTATAGATCAACCATGTATCAATTGTGCCAAACATAAGCTCTCCATTTTCTGCTCGCTTGCGAACACCATCAACATGGTCTAAAATCCACTTCACCTTAGTACCTGAAAAATATGGATCTAACAGTAATCCTGTTTTGTCGCGGAACTTTTCTTCAAGACCTCTTTCTCTTAATTCATGACAAATGTCTTCTGTTTGACGCGATTGCCAAACGATAGCCTTATGAACCGGTTTTCCAGTATCTCGATCCCACACGACCGTTGTCTCACGTTGGTTTGTAATACCAATACTAACAATTTCCGATGCTTCAACGTCGGCCTTACGTAACACCTCTGTCATGCAATGTTGTACTGAGGTCCAGATCTCATTCGCATCATGCTCAACCCAACCTGGTTCAGGAAAGTATTGCTTGAACTCTTGTTGTGAAGCTTCAACAATCTCTCCACTATGATTGAATAAAATCGCCCTCGAACTTGTTGTACCTTGATCTAGAGATAAAACGTATTTTCCCATTTCCAGTTCCCCCTAAGTAAAGACTTGTTAATTAATATTCTAACTGAGCTTTTCTATTCTCAATTTTAGCTGCTGTATAAAAGATTGTCATAATTAAAAGTGATAATAACCAAAATGTAAGTGAAAATTGTTCTTTAAAGATCGCCATATAAAACGCACCACCATAGGCACCACCAATCATTGGCCCTAATGCAGGCACCCAAGCATATCCCCAATCTGATGAGCCTTTACCTGGAATCGGTAAAACTGAGTGAGCCAACCTCGGACCAATATCACGAGCTGGATTAATCGCATAGCCTGTCGTCCCACCTAATGACATACCAATAGCAACGATCAATAAGCCGACAATGACTGGGTTTAACCCTTCTGTAAACTCATTTGCGCCTATGAATAATATTCCCATAACCAACATAAATGTACCAATTATTTCACTTACCAAGTTTGAAAGTGGACTGCGAATCGCTGGGTCTGTTGAAAATACAGCCAGCTTAGCACCTTGATCTTCTGTTTCATTCCAATGTGGTAAGTAATGAAAGTAAACAATAATAGCACCTAAGATCGCACCGATCATTTGCGCTACGATATATAGAGGTACTTCAGACCACGGGAAATCACCTGCTGTTGCTAATCCTAATGTGACAGCCGGATTTAAATGGGCATCACTAATTTGCCCGACAGCATAAATCCCCATTGTGACACCAATTCCCCAGGCAATGGTAATCAAAACCCAACCAGCACCTTCTGCTTTGGATTTTTTCAAAACGACACCACCCACAACCCCGGCACCGAAGATAATTAAGATCATTGTTCCAATTAATTCACCCATAAATTCTGTCATGTCTTCTCCTCCAGATGGGCATGTACATAAAAAAATGGTTCTAAGTCAAATGTTGGGGTGCTCTCTTAAGAGCACTCCTTATTTATGCCATTTGGCCTT